>NEXD01000023.1 GCA_003019595.1 Candidatus Marsarchaeota G1 archaeon BE_D | reverse complement strand
TAACGGTTTACCCGATGAAATGGTGGGTTTTGGCTCAGCGATTCGTTCTTTTTCCGTTCACACTCATCTCAAATTTTGTGATAATATACCTTTTTGCGTCCTCCAATTCATTTTACTTCCACAAAATGTTTGACTTCTGGTCGAACAGGATGGGCTATCCCGATCTGTACGAAAGGATTGTTCAATCGACCACTTCTATAGGTTATACTGTACCTAGCTTTAGCCTGAGACACACGATTTTACTTATGGCCGTTTTGAGCATTTATCTTGCGTGGACCATGTGGTCCGCTCAAGGCTTAATGGGTGAAGTGAAGCGCGCTAACGATATGGGAAGGCTTTTCAAATCGTTTCTTGGCGCGGGACTCTACCTTCAGTGGATCGGTTTGTTTACTCCCATACTGCTATTTCAAAGAGTCGTCGGTTGGGATTTTATGAACAGGCTCGCTTACGCCTATTATTTACCTCAAAGTGTTGTGCCCTTTTACCCAACGGTAAGCCTTCTTGCTTCGATGCTCACCACAAACCCCGTTTTGATCACACTTTCGACGCTTGGAATCGTCGCAGGAGGATTCTTTATCGCGGCGAGCGAATTTGTTATAGTCACGCGAATTTGGCTTGCGATGTCGCTTGACAGGACTCTTCCTTCTTGGTTTGGAAACGTCAATCCAAGAACTCACACACCCGTGGGTCCCGTAATCCTTTCAATGGTAATTAGCGTCGTCGCCGCTTACCTTTTTGACTATTGGCCTCCTTTTTACTCCGTGATAACCGTGGGCTCTGTGATGGGACCTGCCGCGGTGGTTTTTGTTACATCGATAGCCGCGATTTTGTTTCCAAAAAGAAGAAGAGAGATTTACGAGCAAGCGCCAGTTGCGCGATACAAACCCTTAGGAATTCCTCTTATAGTTTTAATAGGCTTGGCTTCTGCACTTGCGTCGTTTTCAGTGGACGCGATGTACCTTGGTGCGCCTGAACTCGGTTACAACGCGCCGGTTCCCGTTGCTTTCACGTTTGGAATTCTTCTACTCGGCTTTTTGTTGTACTACGTGAATTACGCTTACCAAAAAGCAAAAGGTGTTGACATAACGATCGCGTTCAAGCAGCTACCACCCGATTAATTCTTACAAGCGTCACGTTTTCTTGGTTTATCAACTCTGTTGCAGGGTGTTCTATCACCACGTAACCCAGCGAATCCTTCAAATCATAAATCACCTTTTTTGTGCTAAAGGTTCCGCAAAAAGTGGTTCGCATAGCATCAACCTTTCCCAAGTAGTGTATGTGCCCCAAAAACATGTGAACACTCCTCGGAATGGTGTATCTTATTCGCGCAACGAGCGAAACGAGAAGAGGTGTGAGCGGTTTTAGCGTAAGTCCCAAATCTTTGCCAAGTTCTTCCAAATACTCAGAAAGCGCGCCTCTTCCTTCTATGTTTCCGTGACAAAAAAACATGTTGCCCGTGCGGTAGCAAAAAGGGTTTGTGTTCAAAACTGGGAGTCGCTTAACAAAGTCCACCACTCTTTTGTCACCCTTGTACTCGTTGTCGCCTATAAGAACCACGCTCTTTTTAAGAGAAAAGGGATAGTTTTCAAAAAAGCTCTTCATTCTCTCGATCACTTGCTCGCCCTTTCCGACCACCAAATCGCCAAGAAGCACCACGCGATCCGGATTCTCCTTTTTTATTATTTCGTAACTTATTGCGCTGACTCCAAACGGATAGTGAACATCGGAAAGAACCAAAGTCTTCAATACACGGCAACACAACTCACACGTTCACATAAGTGTTTGGACGACTTTCCTTAAACAAAGTTTAGTTTTAACACAAAAAAGTTTATAATCATCCAAGAAAATTCAAAACAAATGTCAAAAAAGACATTTGTAAGGGAGGCCACGGGTTTAGTTAAGGAGATAAGCGGGTACGAGGTGCTTTTTTACAACATCGCGCAGATCAATATCGGAATAGGGCTTGCGTACGTCTTACTGTTTCTTCCAAGTTTTTACCCGGGAAGTAGCGTTGAGCTCAGCGTCGCGATCACCACGCTCGGCGTGCTACCCTTTGCTCTTGTTTACGCGTTTATCGGAATTGTTTACCCACGCTCTGGCGCCGACTACGTTTTCACTTCTAGAACGATTGGCGGTTTTGTGGGTTTTGTCACAAGCTTTAACTTCGTAGTATGGGAGCTTTTTTACGTGGGTTGGACGGGTTGGGCGTTTTCAAACTTAGGTCTTTCTCCATTCTTTAGCTTGCTCGGTTACACCTTTAATTCCGCCACTTTTGAAAAGCTCGGTTCGATTTTGCTACAACCCACTCCCTCCTTTGTGGTTGGCTTGCTTTCCATCCTCGGTTTTGGTGCGTTGCTAATGTTTGGAAGAAGAACGTACTTTAGGTACCAAACCGTGAGCATGGTGCTTGGCATGCTTTCGCTCGTTTTGATGGGAGCGCTTTTGGCAATTTCTAGCAAAAACGCTTTCATATCCGCGTTTAACTCTTTTTCACACTCTGTTGGTTCGAGCTTGAGTTACAACGCCGTTATCCAGCAAGCGTCCTCCGCTGGTTACCCTCTCAATGTGCCCTTTAGCCTTAAACAAACGCTCTTTGCGACGCCTTGGCCTTTTCTTGCGCTTGCGATAACAATGATGTCAGTTTCTTTTGCGGGTGAAGTGAAAAGCCCCGCAAAAAGCCAGCTTTTCGGAATCGTGGGCGCACAGCTCATTAGCGCATCCTTCTTCATTGTTCTTTCTTACTTTATGATCTCGAAAATTGGCTACCAGTTTCTGGGCTCGATTTCTTACCTTTACTACACGAATGCGAGCGCTTACACGCTTCCCACACCTCCGTACTTTCAAGTTTTTGCGGTTTTGCTCACGAACAACGCGGTTTTGAGACTGATTATTCTTTTGGGAATGGTCGTTTGGTCAGCGCTTTGGATTCCCGTGATAATGCTCTATTGTGTGAGAACGATTTTTGCGTGGTCTTTTGACAAAATGGCGCCTGTTTTGCTCGCAAGCGTGAGCGAAAAACACCACACGCCGATTTACTCTTCGCTAGTTTCTATACTCGGAGGAATCTTCTTTCTTTTGCTTGTGGTGTACACCCCTTACTTTGCGACGCTTGTTGGCATGCTCGGCCTTGCGCTCACAATTCTTGTGGTGTGCGTCGCCGCGATGCTTTACCCGTTTAAGAAGAAAGAAGAGTTTGAAGGCTCACAGATACGCTACCGAGTTTTCAACGCACCGCTTATCACACTTTTGGGAGCGCTCGGTTGTCTCTTTCTTGTGTTCATGATTTACAGATTTTCCGTGGATAGCGTGGTTGCGGCAAACACGCCCACAAACGAAATCGCGGTTTTATCGATTCTTGTTGCAGGGGTGGTTTACTATTTTGTCGCAAAAAGCGTGAGAAAGAGGCAGGGCGTGAATCTCGAGCTCGTATTTCGCGAGATTCCTCCAGACTAAAAACTTGGCATCACAAGCTTTGAGAAAAGCTCAAGCTCGGAAAGAGAACGCTTGTGTTCGATCGCAAAAACAAAGTGTGAAACCCCCAAATCTTCATAAGCCTCGAGTGTCTTTGTGCATTCATCTGGGGTCCCAGTGAGCGCAGGGTGTGAATTGATTTTGATGCCCATTTTCGACGCCTTTGACCTCAGCGATTCAGCGCTTTCTGCGATAAAAAGCTTTGTGAGAACTGATTTTTCGATAGAAGCTGGGTTTTTACCAAGCTCTTTACAGTGTTTTTCGAAAATTTCCACCTTTTTTGCGTACTCTTCCAAAGTGTATCGGTTGATGTCTGAAGCAAAGTTCCAGTTGTCCGCAAGCTTTGCGGCGACTTTGAGCATCTTGTTTTTCTCAGCGCCTATCCAAATTTTTGGAAACCTCTGCACAGGTTTTGGATAGCACAGCGCGTTTTTAACCCTGTAAAACAACCCCTCAAAAGTCGCTTCTTCTTTGCTCCACATCGCTTTTATGATTTGCACCGCTTCTTCAAGCTTTTTCACTCTTACGTCAAATTCGTCGAAGGGAAAACCGAAACGCTCAAACTCCTCTTTAAACCAACCAGCGCCTATTCCTAGTTCAAGCCTTCCTTGGCTAATTTGGTCGACCGTCGCGCAAATTTTGGCAAGAAGCGAGGGATTTCTGTAGCTCGCACATGTGACAAGAGGTCCAAGTCTTATTTTCTTGAATTCCACGCTTAAAGCGGAGAGCGTGCTCCAACACTCAAGCATAGGAGCGCGCGTGTCCACGCTTTGGTTGTAAGGCATAAAGTGGTCCACAAGCCAAAAGTGTGTGTAACCCATTTGCTCACAAGCGGCGCACACTTCCTTAATGTCGTGATACGAAAAGCCGTGTTGCCCTACCATAACACCGAACTTCATACGTGTTTTTTTGGAATAAAACAGTTAAGTCTTTCGTTAAAAGCTGCTATGTTTATGACGTCACAAAAACAAAATTCGAAGCGCAAAACAGCACTGGTTTTTAATTAAAAAGATTGCGCTTGACAACTTATTAAAGGTGTACATCAGAAAAGCTCCAAATCTTTGAAATTAAACCATGTAGGGCTATATTTTTACTTTTGAATAAATATTGAATGAAAGAGCAGGAGAAAGGGTTTGTTGCAAGCTTTTCGTCTGGAAGACAGCTTTTTTGGCTTTTTAAGATTGTTTCCGTTGTCACGCGTTACGTGCCATTGACGATAAACGAAAACGGTATCGAAATAAGGGCGCTCGACGACTCGCACACGTGTATGATTGAGCTTTTAATTCCAAAAGACGCGTTTTTTGAGTTTTTTACCAAAAAAGAGCTTTTTATCGAAGTTGACACGGAAGAGTTTTTGCGCGCTTTGCCAACCGAAAAAGATGAATGCGTGAGTTTTAAACAACAAGGAAGACAACTTCTTGTTCTTCACAAAATTGGCGAACACGCGCTCGAATTCGAAGAGCGAGAAAGAAAACTTTCACCTCTCAAAGTGGATTTTGATGTCGAAGCGCTACTACGTTATAAAGAGCTAAAAAGAGCGTTGAGCTTTTTAAAACAACGGGAAACGTTTAGTATTTCATACGAAAAACAAAAGCTACACTTCGGCACACAAAAAGTGGACACGATAAGCGTAAAAGCAAAACAGCCTTTTGTCAACACGAATTACCCCTTACAGAAACTCAGGGCGCTCACAGCTCAAATCAAGCACGCCACTGCGCTAGAACTTGCGTTTGGGCGAGCGAAACCTGTTTGTTTTTGCTTCTTGCTTCCACTTTTGTACACATTAAAAGCAGTAAGGCTAAGGTTTTATCTTGCGCCTCAAGAAACTTAATTGTGATTAAACCACAGCGAAACAATTAAATGCGTTCTACACAATTTTTGTGTTAACCCAACTTGCCACCAAAAGTAACATTTATACGAAAAAAGGAGTTTGAAGCTCATGCGTTTTGTGGACTTACACGAAGATCTTGCTTTTTCGTCCCAAAATTTTGACTTGGTACAGGGTGAGGGGCAGTGTTCTATCAAAATGCTACAACAACTAGGCGACCCGCTTGTTTTTGCGGTGATTTTTCCACACATAAACACGTGGGACGAACGAGGCGAAGTTCTGAGCGCGGCGTACGGCCATCCCACACAATCCTCAGCTCCGCTTTTACAAGTGCTTTGGGAGCAGTTCAAGCTTTACTTGTATCTCGAAAGGCGGGGGCTTGTGAGCATCGTAAGAAAAGCTTCAGACCTTGAAAAACCAGGCGTAAAGCTTCTTTTGGCGCTTGAAGGAGCGGACGTTTTGACGGACCCTTATGATTTGCACCTTTTGTACGAAATGGGCTTGAGATGCGTTGGACTGACTTGGAACTACGACAACAAGTTCGCGTCTTCTTGCATGTCAAAAAAAGACTACGGGCTTACAGGATACGGAGAGGAGCTCGTAAAGCTTGCGAACAAACTGGGAGTTCTCGTTGATGTGGCGCACGCAGGAAAGGCGACGGTTCTCGACGTCACCTCTCTTTCGAAGGCGCCTGTGATAGCATCACACGCAAACGTGAAAAAAATAAGGAATCACGTGAGAAACCTTGATGATGAAGAGCTTGAAACCATCGCAAAAACCGACGGGGTTGTTGGTGTAACCGCGATAACAAGCGCGCTAAGCGAAAATCCCTCGATCAACGACCTTGTGACCCACGCCTCTTACATCGAACAAAAATTTGGGTTAAGACACGTCGCCATAGGAACCGACTTTTTGGGGGTTCAAAGCACCCCACAAGGCTTTGAAAACGTGTTAAAAGTTCAAGAGCTTGCAAAACTTCTTGGCGAGAAAGCGGACAAGATTCTTTGGGAAAACGCAGTAAGGGTTTTAAAGAGCGTCTTAAAGGTTTAAATTAAAGCGATTCGAAAAGTGCTTTGTGACGAAATCCTTTCGGTCGATCGAGCACCTTTTCTGGTGGATCGTCGTGGGGTCAAGAGGTGGATCGATGCGCGCAAAGATTCTCACGCTATTGAACGAACGACCGATGAACGCGAACCAGCTTGCGGAGGCTTTGGGTGTGAACTACAGAACCGTGACACACCACTTGAACATTTTGATGCAAAACGGCTTAGTGGTTCAAGAGGGTCCAAAATACGGAACGCTTTATTTTCCTTCAAAAACGTTTATAGAAAACAGCGAGGTTTTTATGAAAGTGCTTGAAGCAAAGTTTGGATTTAACAAGAAAAAGGGTTTGGTGAGCTGATTTGCTCGGTATGGTGTGGTCTTTGGATTTGATAGTGGTCGCCTTGAGTGTTGTTCTCACCGCTTGGGTGTTTTCGATTTACTTAAAAAGGGCGTTGGACGTTCGCTCGTCTTTTGCAAAGGGTCTTGCTTTGCTGTCTGCGCTGTTTTTTGTGCAAAGTTTGGTTTCCGTCGTGGTTTACTACAGATTTTCTGGTGTCTACTCGGTGGACGTTGCGCTACCTCTTTTTGTGATAGCGACGCTCGATCTTGGAGGGTTTGCCGTGCTCTTCTGGATCGCAAGACAGTGATAAGCCACACGCTTTGCAACATCAAAAATTTTGGCGTAATTGTCTTTTTGGTTATCGCTCACTGTTTTGCGATCCATAGAAGCGTTGAAAGTCCGAGGAGTTCGATTGCGCTCAAAATCAATAGCGGGGTTGCAAGCTGTGCGCCAAACCTTAGCGAAAAGCTTGCGTAAGAGTAAACGGTAAAGCAACTTTGGATAAAAAACGCGCTTGAAAGCAAAAGAAGCGCAAACGAAAATTTGGTTTTCAATCTTCTAAAACTTACCAAATAAATCAAAAAGATCGCTAGCGAAATCGCCACAGATATCGAAGAAACAAGAATCGCCCAAAACCACACTCCTGGCATTAATCTCACCAAAAAAAGAGGTTACATCGCCGTCGTGTTGTAATACGACGGCGTGTAACCCGGTGCGACATCCGATATTGGTATTGGGTGTACCGCCCAGATTTCTTGGTAAAGCATCCATGAAGCGCTAGCTGGAACGTACTGGTACCACAGCGTGTCTGTCACGTTGAGCACATATGAGTGCGGATGCGGGTTGCTACTTGTGGCAAACGGGAAGACCACGAACTGTAGGTAGCCGACCACTTTTGCTGTGTTACCGCTGAGCGTAACCGTAGGAGGCATTATCGCGTACCACACGACGTACACATACAGGTTTGAGAACCTTGTCCAAGTTTGGTTGATCGCCTGTAACCCCGTGTAGTTACCGCTTAAAGGCCCTCCTTCCCACATGAGCAAAGCGTTTTGAGTGTACTCTGATGTGATGAGCGTTGCGTTCTCTATTCCGATCGCGTTCCAGTGAGCGTAAGCCTGTGCAAGAACCATTTGGGTTTGAAGCGCTTGGCTTGTTGGGTAGCCTGGAAGCGCGACGCTAAGGTCTAATGGCTTTACCGCCCAAATTTCGTTGACGAGCATGTATTCGCCGTTTACTGGCTGGTAGTCGAGCGTTTCTGTGACGTTTAGAATGTAGGTGTGAATTGGGTCGCTTGTTGGTGTGACCACGAACTGAAGTGGCGCGACCACTGTGAAACCGTTTCCGTTTTTAGTGACGGTGGGTGGTGTTATCGCGTACCAGAACACCGCTTCGTAAAGGTTTGTGAACTTGGTCCACGTTGATGAGATTTGAGAAGTGCCTGTGTACGTTCCTGTGAGAGGGCCTCCCACCCAGTGCAGTGTTGCGTTTGGCGCATACTCTTCCATGATTGCGCTCACGTTTTCTATCGCGATGTTGTTCCAGTGGCTCATCGCAAGCGCTAACGCAACCTGTGGTTGGACGCTAGAGAGAGTTGACTGCACCTGTGAAAGCGTGGCTTGTTGAGCGCTGAGCTTCGAGTTTGTGGACGAGTAGGCGTACGCAAAGTAGCCAGTGGACGCTGCCAATACCACAATTAAAATTACAGCCACAACAAGTTTTGTGTCCATAGCACTTTTGATATTACAAAAGAGCTAATAAGCCAATTTCAAATTGTTTTGCGATTTGTATGCAATTTGTAACAAATTTGCAAGTTTCGTGTTTGGCGCTACGTTGCTGTTACAGTTCGGTGGTTCTAAATAAAAGCGTTTATTCACAAATTCGCACGACTTTTTGCGGTTGCATCCGCCCTTGTTGCAACCAAAAGTCAGGCAGAGAGAAAATCAGAATAAGCGTTGTTCACAACTGCGCGTGGCACACGGAAATGCCAAAATAGTGTGAGAATAAGGCTTGACGCCACGGTTGGATTTGGTGGATATCTGACTCCTCCCCGCCTCACAGAGGCGAGGGTTCCTCTGTGAGCGGTTCATCGTTCCCGCCATCGATTCGGGATTACATCTCTCATTCGAAGGGCAGTCGGGGTAGCCAGAGATCCCCCCACTTGAAAAGAGGGAACTTTTATCGCACATAGCTCTAGTCCCTTAAGAGAGATACTAGATGCTCCTCCCACAGTCCCATTAAGCCCTCAATCGAGCTTGGGAGGAGCGTCATCAGCGTCACTAAGATTTGAAAAAAGAGATATTTAAACTTTCATCATCCCCGCCCCTAGAAGGGGCGAGGCTTTCAATCTTTTGTAACCCACCACGGATTCACTTTAAACTTGGAAAAGAGGTTCGAAGTTAAAGCGATTACGGTGCCATTCAACGCTCTTGGGAACTCAGAAAATTCTACAAAACACTCTTCACAATCTTGAAGTCGTGGAGAATTTGACTTGAAAAACTCTACACACGAACACTAAATTATCGCAGTTGTCGCATCGCGAAGTGTAAAGGTAGATCGGTGTGTTTTGGTCGCGGCTAACGCGCACACTACGAGGTAGTGGCGTCACACTTACACGCACCACGCGTAACGCCCTTAGGTTTCTTCGACCAGGAGGAGTGTGGGTGACCCAGTGACCTTCAATCGTTCGTTGTAGCGTGACTGTGCTCCGCGAAGGCTTTCAAACGCGTGTACATTTTGGGCTTCGAAGCTCTTTTTCCGCCACTTCAAGCACAAGGGTGTTCTGCGACATCCAAACACTCTTTATGTGCCTCCCAAAGCTCTTCGCGGTGCACAGAATCGACACACACGAACGCTTATCCGCACACCATCCATAAGGAGCGCAAAGCTTTCACACGGGTTAACCCAAAGACTTTTACGTTACGCCGCCGTAATTATTACGGCGGCGTAATAATGTTATTTGACATTAGACCCAAAGAAAACAGAAAGGATTTGTACGATAGAGAAAAAGAAATCGAAATGATAAAAGATAGCGTACAAAGGAAAGCGTGGATGGCAGTTTTAGGAATGAAAAGGGTGGGGAAAACTAGCATAGTCAACGTTTCTGTGAACGAAACTAACAGCATTGCATTAAGTCTGAATTTGATGAGAATTTACGATCCAAGAAGGAGGAATTATCCCAAGTCTTCTTTCACAAATTTGTTTCTTGAAAGCATCAATTCGACGATCAAGAAATACACGCTAAGCGGCAAAGTTTTAAGAGTTGTTTCTAATATTTTGGGTATCGACGAGAGTTCATTTATAGATTTTAATATAGTCAAAATAAGGGCGAGGCTAAAGAAATTCAGAAACGAGGATATAGGATTTGTGATCAGAGAAATGGATGAGCTAGCTAAAGACAACGGAAAGAATCTGGTAATAATTTTTGATGAGGCACAAGAGCTTGCAAAGGTTAATGGAATTAATTTTTCCTCCGTGTTCCACGATATTTATGATTATTGCAAAAACACGACCATCATATTTACTGGAAGTATGATCGGAATTTTGGAAAAAGTTCTAAAGAACATTGAGTACGAGAAACCCTTCTTTGGCAGGTATATAAGAAGAATTTACTTACAAAGGTTTGACAGGGAAGCCAGCAAAGACTTTCTAATTAAGGGATTTGAGGAGGAAGGGGTTAGAATTAGTGATGAGGTGTTAGAGGACGCTTTAAACAAGTTTGATGGCGTTCCTGGCTGGTTAACATTTTTTGGTTCCGAATGCTCGTTTTCGTTAAAGCACGGCAAAGCGATAAAAGTGGAGGATATAGTAAAAATGGCCATAAAAGAAGTAAAGGAAGAAGCCAGAAACTTTATTCTGAGCACACAATCAAAGGAGCGCTATTCGGCGACAATTTTGGCGTTAGAAAGGCTTGGGGGCAAAGGCGAACTAAAACAAGTGACCAAAGTTGCGAGCACACTACTTGGAGAAGAAGTTCCAGAACCTAGAATTTACGACATATTAAACAGATTGCTGGGTTATGGGTTTATAGAAAAACAAGCTGAAGAATACAGTTTGTTAAGGGATTTACCGAACAGAGTTGGGGTGATAGAAGCCGCAAGTGAGTTGATCAAAGGAGTCTAAGCATCACAAATTAGTTTGAGCAAGCTACTGACACCACACTTTGCCGCTTTATCGTAAATGGCAAAGTGTGGCCCACGTTTAGCGCTAAGGCGCATTGATTTCGAAAAACCTCCACCTATATTTTTCTTCGCACGCCTGGCTTTACCGCGTAAGCCGTTTTGTCTTTTATGTGAATTTCAAACCCTTGCGATTGCAGTTGCTTTAGCCTTTCAAGCCAGTCTTTTTCGTAATCATACTCTTCTATAAGCTCCTGTAGTGGCGCTTCTATTGTGACACCGAGTTGCAAAGTGTGCACTTCTTTTCTGATGTAAATCAGCTTGTACACCATTCAAATAAAAATCCCGTGGTGATAATTAAACGTTTTACTCTAAAACCTTTAGCTCGTAAGGTTGCGCGTTGAATCCGTTTCTTCTGTGGGTGCCATCGCAGAAGGGCTTTTTGGACGAACCACCACACCTACACAAAGCGGCCACAACTTTTCCGTCAACAACAACCAAGTTGGGCCCGTTTTCTGTGGATTTGATCAAAACGCTTGGCATACTCCTAATCTTTTTTCTAAAAATTTAAGTTTTAAGTTTTAACGCTTGGTGTTCATGGAGCGTAACACGGGCGAGAGTCTTTTTTGGAACCGCTAAATAGCGAAAACAGCCAAAGCGTGACAAAACTCAAAACTATAAAAACTCCGATTCTTCCCCACCAAAAGTTGCTCGTCACCATTTGCACGGCGTTCCAAATTGAACCACGAAGATTGAGTGTGTTTTGTAAAACGCTCAAAAGCTCCAAGCCGCCGACAAAATACGCCACGAAAATCGAAAGGGCGGTCATCGCAAGGTTATAGCGAATCTTTTTCAA
Organism: Candidatus Marsarchaeota G1 archaeon BE_D; assembly: GCA_003019595.1. Taxonomy (GTDB): domain Archaea; phylum Thermoproteota; class Thermoprotei_A; order Marsarchaeales; family Marsarchaeaceae; genus BE-D. The sequence continues at coordinate 13,993 of NEXD01000023.1, read as the reverse complement.
GTAGTTGGAAAAAGACCACTGATACGTAACGTTCATGAAAAAGCCGTCGGTCGTGTCAACGAGCGTCATACCCGTGGCAAAAAGCAAAGGGTAAACAAGGAGGCTTGTGAGCGCCACATTGGAAAGAGCGCTTGCTTCTGCCACTGAAATCGCCAAAAGCGCGGTCTCAGTGGCCGTGTCAAAGCCAAGACCAAAGAGAAATCCTATTGGGTACATGTAATGCTGTGCGCGAACGGTTTTGAACAACCCCTTAAAAAGGCGACTCGCAAAGCCTCTTTTGTCACTAAAAGAGGGTGCTTTTCCTCTTTTTGCTCGCTTATAAGCTTGAAGCATTTCAAGAAAAACCACTGAGTTCAACAGCGCTATGACAAAAAGGAATAAGCCGCTAATCACTGGCGCGATTTCGCTTCCAACAGTTTGCAAGCCGGAAAAGGTGTGGAAAACAGTTCTTTGAGCGACGATCAAAGCCAAACAAAGAAGAAGAACCACGGTAGAGTGGCCCAGTGAAAAGAAAAAGCCGCACAGCATCGCCGGCTTTTCCTCTTGTATCAGTTTTCTTGTTGAATTGTCGATCGCAGCAAGATGATCCGCGTCAAACGCGTGCTTTAAGCCCAAAATGTAAACCAAACTTCCAAGCGCAAAAAAGCTCGCATTGTCAACGCTTTTTGAAGTGAAAAAGAGCCATAAAAACAAAACAAGTGTGACAAAAAGGTTTAGCGTGTAGAAAATCACAATTTTTCTATTCAACAGATACACCCGCTTTAAACCAAGATATTTTACGACAAAGCTCAACCACCCTTCCGACTATTATCACCGCAGGAGGATTTATTATAAAGCTCTTTAAAGCGTCCTCTAAACTAAAAACGCTCACCTTTTGACGTTTAGTCGTCGCCCACTCTATTGCCGCAACAGGTGTGTTTGCGCTAAGCCCGCTATCCAATAGCGTTTTTGCGATTTTGTCAAAGTTCTTTGCACCCATTAAAATCACAAGCGTGTCAACGCTTTTACAAAGCGCGCGCCAGTCAATCGTTTTGTTCTTTAGGCTGTATTCGTGTCCAGTGACCACAGCAAAACAAGAAGACACTCCTCTGTGGGTGAGTGGAATTCCCGCGTACACGGGTGCGGCAAGCGCCGAGCTTACGCCTGGCACCACTTCAAACTTTACTCCACTCTCAAAGAGCGAAAGCGCTTCCTCTCCTCCGCGCGAAAACACAAACGGGTCTCCGCCCTTTAGCCTTATTACTTTCAAACCTCGTTTCGCTTGGTCGACCAAAAACTCGTTTATCGCGGCTTGTCCGCCTTTTTTTCTTAGGTTTTCAGCGCAAACGAGCTTCGCATCTTTTTTGACAAATGAGAGCACTTCTTCACTCACTAATCTGTCGTAAACCACGACGTCCGCTATCCTGAGTAGCTCAAACGCCCTTAAAGTGAGTAGCCTTGGATCGCCAGGTCCTGCGCCTACTATGTAAACCTTTCCTTTACTCAATATTGAGTTTCCTCCTAAACGCTTCGACTTTTTCCACAACGACCTGAGCTATTCTTTTGTCCACGCCCAAGTGTTTCGCAAAGCGAACTTCGGCGTTTGGCAAGTCGGACAGCTCGCGAGGTAAGTCGAGCTGCATGTGCATTCCGTGGTGTAAAAAGTAGGGGATGATGAGTATTCGTCGCTCATTTGTAAGCTGTAAAAGCGCTTGTCGTATTGTAGGTTCGCAAAGTTCAAGAAAGCACGCGTGAACTCTTTTAAAGCTCGCTTTCTCTTTTAGCATTATAGCAATCTCATTTAAATCGTTCTTTTCCGCTTCAAAGCTACTTCCGTGTCCGATTAGCAAAACACTCCAATCTTTTGTTTCACCAGAAATCGCTTCACGCGCTCTATCGAGAACAACTTCGATCAGTTTTTCGTGAACACCAAGCGCTTCCTCAATAACATGAATTCCTTCTTGACCAAAGCTTTTTACAAAATTCACGGTCGTCCAAAATTTTAGTCCTTTGTGTAAGAAGTAAGGGAAAACGAAAACGTGAGCGTACTTTTCCACACAACTTTTGAGCTTTTCCTCTAAACTTGGTGTTGCCACTTCTAAAAAGCAAAACTCGACGCCTGCGTAACCACCTAGTTGCTTTATGTGTTCACAAAGAGCTTCTAGTTCACGTCTGACTTCGGCCGCTTTGCTTCCCCTGTCCACTAAAAGCACACAGTTTGCTAAACGAGTTTTTTGGTTATATTGCATGGATAATCCAACCAAATAGTATAATATGAAGATTTCTGAAAAAATTGAGAATATTAATATATGTGGAAGCTTTTTTGGTTTTATGCGACAGATTGCGATAAGAGTCTTTGAGTTTGGTAGAGTCGCAAGAAATTTGAAAGACGCGCTAGGAAGACTAGGGCTCAACTTCGATTTAAAAGTGGCAACAAACTCTCTTTATGAAGAAGCGGAAAAGCTTGTACAAAACGGTGTTAAACGCGCGATTTTCGTGACCCATCGCTTCGAAGACGCAAAGAGCGGTTGGTTCGATTTCGAAACGAAACACGGAACGCTTAAGCTGTGCGTAATAGACCCACTACAACCAGCCAATCTTGTTCCCATTTTGTCAACACTAATTCTTTCTGCGCTCAGCGCGTATGACTCTTCGGATAACGTGAAAACTTTCGCACCAGACGAAATTTACGAGCAAAGTTTCGCTAGAATAAAAGACGCTTTGAGTGATAGGCTACGCTCACTTCCCCAAGATGAGGCAGAGCTTGTGCTCAGAGCTGTTCACGCAACAGGAGACTTGGACATCGCGTGGCTACTTGAATTCGCAAAGGGTTCGGTAAAGGCTGGAGTCGACGCGCTAAAACAAGGAAACAGCATACTGGTTGACTCCGAAATGGTAAAAGCCGGAATTTATCACCCAAATCTAAAGACGTTTGGTTGTAGAATCAGACTTTACCTAAACGAAGAGCGCACAAAAGAGCTTGCGCAAACGCTTAAAACCACGCGTTCTGCGGTGGCGGTGCGTCTTGCGGTAAAAGAAGGTTTGCTGGGTGACGTTGTTGCGTTTGGGAACGCGCCGACCGCTTTGCTCGAACTCATAACACACATCAAAAATGGTGACGCAAAGCCTTCGCTTTTGATAGCCACAGTTTGCGGCTTCGTGAACGCAGGTAGCGCAAAAGAAGAAGTAAAGAAGCTTTGTGTCCCGTGGATTGTCACAAGAGGAAGCAAAGGAGGGAGTGCGCTTGCGGCGTCGCTTGTCAACGGTTTGCTCGCGCTCGCAGGTGGGTAAAATGGCTGGAAAGCTTTTTATCGTGGGCTTTGGGCCAGGCGACAAAAAGCACATGACACTAAGGTGTCTTGAGGTGATTGAGCAAAGCGATGTGATCGTGGGCTATGAGTTATACGTAGATTTGATTAGAGAGATGCTTGAAAACAAAGAGGTTTACACTACTCAAATGCAGGAAGAGATAGACCGTGTAAAAACCGCGATACAAAAGGCGCTCGAAGGACACGCCGTTTCGCTTGTGTCAAGCGGCGACAGCGGAGTTTACGGCATGGCTGGGTTGGTGTTCGAGGTGCTTTCGGAAATGCGCGCGCAAGGCTTACCAGTCGATATCGAAGTTGAAGTGATTCCAGGTGTTACTGCCGCTACCGCAGTCGCCGCTTTGTTGGGTGCGCCGCTCATGCACGACTTTGCGACTATAAGTCTGAGCGACCTGCTTACGCCCTGGCCTGTTATTTTAAAAAGGATTGAGGCTGCTGCCGCCGCCGATTTTGTGATCGTGATTTACAACCCAAAAAGTAGTAGACGCGTGACTCAAGTGGTTGAGGCGCGCGATGTGATTCTTAAGTATAGACACAAGAGCACACCTGTTGGCATCGTGAGAAAGGCGTACAGGGAAGGACAAGAAGTGATTGTGACGGACTTGGAGCACATGCTCAATCACAAAATAGACATGTTGACCACGATAGTTGTGGGAAACTCTTCGACATTTGTTTTTAATGGTAGAATGGTCACACCACGCGGTTACTCAGGAAAATACGAGCTTCTGAAAAACGACCGTGTAGGTGAAGAAACGATTGTCTAACCCGCTTGTGAAATTCGGTCTTACAACTGGTTCAGCGGCCGCGGCTGCAGCAAAGGCTGCGGCACTCGCCGCGCAAGGTGTTATCACAGATCGTGTTGTGATACCAACGCCAATAGGATTAAGGGTTGAGCTAAAAGTCAAGGAAGCAAAGACCATCAAGATGAATCAAATCGGAGAAGCGGTTGTGGTAAAGGACGCAGGCGAAAACCCAGATGTCACACATGGTGTTAGATTCATAGCTCGTGTGAGTTTGGTTAAACGAAATGAAATCATAGTCAAAGCTGGTGAGGGAATAGGTTTGGTCACGCGACCTGGTTTGCCAGTAAAACCTGGTGAGCGAGCGATAAACCCAATTCCGCTAAAGATGATCAAAGAGGCGGTGAGCGAAGCGCTTCCTCAAGAAACTGGCGCAGAAGTGGAAATAAGCGTTCCTGAAGGCAAAGAGGTGACAAAGAACACTCTCAATCCGAAACTTGGGATATTAGAAGGAATTTCGATTCTCGGAACGACAGGAATCGAAGAACCCGTTTCTTCGGAAGAATACCTTTGCCACATGAAAGCGCAGATCGACCAGGCGCAGGCGCTAGGACACAAACAGCTTGCGCTCACACCAGGAAACACTGGTGTTGTCATCACAAAAAAGTACTACAATTTGGAAGAAAGGGCGATTGTCGTAGTGGGCGACAAAATCGGTGAAGTTTTGGACCATGTTGGCAAAAAGAGTTTTGAAGAGCTGGTGGTTTGCGGACTACCTGGTAAACTTGTAAAGCTTGCGGCGGGTGTTTTCAACACGCATAGCAAAGTCGCCGACGCGAGGTTCGAAACTCTTGCTGCGCTTGCCGCGCTAAAGGGCGCTTCAAGGGATTTGATCAAGAAGATTCTTTGCGCAAACACTGTGGAAAGCACGATCGATCTACTAAAAGAAGAGGAGCTTGTGCAAGCGGTTTTTCAAGAGGTTGCCGAAAGAATAGCGCAAAGGGTTAGCGAAAGGTTGCGTGGCAAGCTAAAAGTGGGCGCGCTCATCGCTTCTTCTCGTGGGTTTTTGCTTGGTATGAGCGAATCCACGAAGACTTTGAAGTGCTGGAAGGGGTTGCGGATTGAGCGAAATCTGGCCTTATAGGTCGTGTGGCATACCAGATGAGCTGTTCGAAAGAATAGAGGAAATCCCAATGACCAAAGAAGAAATCAGAGCGATAACGCTTTCGAAAGCAAGGCTAAAAGCGGGTGACACCGTGGTAGACGTGGGATCTGGTTCTGGTAGCATAACCGTCGAGGCAGCTTTGCTCACCCAACCCAACGGTTTGGTGTATGCGGTAGACCACGACGAAAGAGCGGTTGAGCTCACAAAGAGAAACTGCGAGCGCTTTGGGGTGCTTGAACACGTGAGAATACTCAAGGCACACGCTCCAGAAGCGCTTTTAGAGCTACCACGTTTCGACTGCGTGATCATTGGCGGAGGATCTGAGGTTTTGCGGGAAATACTCGAAGCGTGTAAACTCAAAGGGTGCGAAAGAATTGTGATAAACGCTATTCTTGTTGAAACCGCTTATCGCGCTCTGGAAAGCTTAAAGCAGCTCGGTTTTAAGCAAGTTGAAGCGACGTACGTTTTTGTCGCAAAAGGAAAACAAACCAAGTTTGGCACGGCTTTGCTTTCAAGAAACCCTGTTATGGTGATATCCGCATCGCTTGGTGAGCGATAATGACGGGCAAGCTGTATTGCATAGGCGTAGGCCCTGGAGATCCTGAGCTCATCACCGTTAAAGCGCTCAAAGCGCTAAAGCAATCGCGCGTGATTTTCATCCCATCGCCAGGGCCTACAAGCAAAAAACTTGCGCTACAAATTGTGGAAAACGCGCTCAAGGAGCGAGGCGGAATTGGTTCAAAGCTTGTGGTCGAGTTGCACTTTCCTATGACGCGCGACCAAGAGGCGCTCAAACGCGCATGGCGCGAAAACGCTCAGAAAATAGCGCAAAGCGTGTTAAAAGGCGAAACTTGTTGCTACGTGGTTCTTGGCGATCCCTTGCTTTACAGCACCTTTGGACACATACACACGATTTTAAGAGAGTATGGAGTAGAGGCGGAGTTTATTCCAGGCGTTTCTTCGATCACGGCGTGCCCCGCTAAAGTGGGTTTGATTCTTGCAGAGGAAAGAGACACGATCGTGATCACACCAGCTGAAAACTTGGACGTCATAAAAAAATGCGCTTCAATCGCAAAAACCATGATTTTGATCAAAGGCTCTGTGAATTTGGACAGCGTGATCGACACGATAAAACAAGCAGGCGTTTCGGAGAACACGCGCGTGCTCTACGTAAGAAGGTGTACGATCGAAGGTGAAAAATACGTTCAAACCACGATTTCAAACTGGGAAAAAGGCGTGATAGAGGAAGACTACTTTTCCATGCTTGTTGTGGGTGGTGCTTTAGATTGAACAGCAAAGTTTACTTTATAGGCGTAGGCCCTGGAGACCCTGAGCTCATCACCGTTAAAGCGCTCAAAGCGCTAAAGCAAGCGGATGTGGTGATCTACGCAGGATCACTCATCAACCCTGAGATTTTGAAATACGCAAAAAAAGATGCAAAAATCTACGACAGCGCAAAAATGGATCGAGAGGAAATAATTCGAGTTATGGTGGAAGAAGTAAAACGCGGAAAAATCGTCGCACGGCTTCACCCAGGTGACCCGCACATTTACGGCGCGCTAAAAGAGCAGCAAGACGCGCTAAAAAAGGAGGGTGTGAGCTATACGGTGATACCCGGTGTGAGCTCATTTCTTGCGGCCGCGGCGGCGCTTGACACCGAGCTCACTTTGCCGGGCGTTTCTCAAACCATAATAATAACGCGCGCATCGTACAGAGCGACACCAGTACCAGACTCGGAAAACTTGGAAAGCCTTGCACGTCACAAGGCGACGCTTGTGATCTTTACAGGAATTCAGTTGATAGAAAGAATTGTGGACGAACTACTTAAGGGAGGGTATCCTCCAGAGACGCCTGTTGGCGTGGTTTACAAGGCGAGCTGGCCAGAACAAATCGTTCTAAAAGGCACACTACAAAACATCGTAAAAATGGTGAAAGACGCAAGAATATACAGAACCGCGCTTATAATCGTGGGTGAAGTGGTCGAACCAAAGCGCTACGAACTTTCAAAGCTTTACGATCCCAGGTTTACACATTCATACCGAAAAGCAAGGAAGGTTGAAGAGTAGTGAAAAAAATTGCGGTAGTCTCCGTTTCTTCGCCTGGCGCGGCTGTTGGAGATAAGATAACGCAAAAGCTAAACGAGCTTGGTTTCTTCGCGCATCACTATCACAAATATGAAAGCGGGATAGGGGTGAGCTACAAAGGCTCGGTTTCACAGGTGTTTAAACAAGTGTACAAAGTTGTGGACGGAATTGTGGCGATAATGGCGCTAGGCGGCTTAGTAAGGGTGATCACACCTCTTTTACGCTCAAAGCTGAGCGATCCAGCGGTTGTGTGCGTGGATGACGCCGCGCGCTTTTGTATAAGCGTGTGCTCTGGACACTTGGGAGGAGCGAACGAGCTTGCAAGCATTGTCGCAAAGATTTTGGGAGCGACGCCCGTGATAACCACCGCAACCGACTCATTGGGCAAAGCGAGTGTTGAGGAAATGGCTGAAAAGTTTGGGTGTGAAATCAAAAACTTGGGCAGCCTTCTTGAAGTCAACGCTGCGATCGTAAACGGAAAAAAGCTTGGGGTTGTAGTTCTCACACCTGTTTTCGCACAAGGCGAGCGTGTAAACGAAGAGCAACTTCTTGAAAAAGAGAAGCGATACGACGCGCTTGTGGTGATTTCGGATAAGGAGCCCAAAGGTCTAACAAAACCATACGTATGGCTCAAACCAAAGAGAAAAGTTGTGATAGGAATAGGCTCTGTGAAGGGTGTGTCGAGCGACGAAGTGGTAAAGGCGATCACGCAGGCGCTCGAAAAAGCTGGTATTTCTTTGAGCGATGTGCAAGCGGTGGCAAGCATCAAAGAAGAAAACGCATTTGTAGAGGCGTGTAAACGACTTGGCTTGCGTTTTGTAAAACTCGAAAAAGATTCGCTCAAAGCGTTCAACCATCCAGAGCTTTCTCCTCCTTCTGAGCAGGTTTTAAAGCATGTAGGGTTATCTGGTGTGGCCGAGCCTTGTGCGCTTTACGTAGCGGGAGAAGGCTCAACGCTCATACTCAAAAAAACAAAGTTTTGGAGAAGAATCACGCTTGCGATTGCGAGTGTACCAATAAGCGCGCAAAGCGCAAAGCTTTTTGTTGTGGGCGTTGGACCAGGCTCTCAAGAGTATCTTACCGATTGTGCAAAACGCGCGATACTCGACGCAAAAGTTGTCGCAGGTTACGCGCATCCGTTACGAATCGTTCGTCACCTGCTTTCAGGAAAGGTTGTGCTAACCTTTACGATTAAAGATAGCAAACAAAAGATCGAACAAATTTGCCAAAGAGTAAAGCAAGGAGAGAGTTGCGCGATAGTGCTCACTGGCGACGCGTGTTTCTCTGAAAAAGAGCTACTTCAAAAAATCCCTTGTGATTTCGAAATAATTCCAGGGATAAGCTCAATCCAAGTGGCAGCGGCAAGGTGCGGTGTGTCACTCGACAAGGCTCATGTATTGACACTACACGAAAGCGGCGAAAGAGAGCTACTTGAGCAAAAGCTTAGAGAAGTGGTCGACTCGATAAAACGCTCTAAACCCGTGCTTCTTCTTCCTCGTCCGTACGACTTAATGCCGAACGAAATCGCCTCACTTTTGATTTCGTTTGGAGCGCCAAAACACACGACCGTGAGAGTTTACGAAAACCTCACACTTGAAAACGAAACACAGACGCAGGCCACGCTTGCGTCTTTGCCTCGCAAAACTTACAGCGACCTCACGGTCATGGTGATCAACGTTTGAAGTTTGCGCTAGCACACTGGAGATGCGACTACAAAACGCTAAAAAGGCTTGCGCAAAAGGCTGAAGCGCTCGATTTCGACGCGTTTTACTACGGTGAAGGTTTAGGGGTTGAAGCTTTTTCGGCGCTTGCCGCGCTTTCTCAAGTGACCGAAAGAATAAGAATTGGTCCTGGAATTTGCTTTGTGACTTACAGGCATCCTGTGATGCTTGCCAAAGTGGTTTCCGCACTCGATGAGATTAGTGGCGGACGTGTCGACCTAAGGCTTGGCGCTGGCGCAGCCCCAGGTTTTGGCATTGAAAAACCAAGTGCGTCAACAAGAGTTGAGCAGCTTGACGAAGCGCTTGAAATCACAAAGAACTTGTGGCTTTATGGTCGCTATAGCTTTTTTGGAAAGCACTACCAAGTGAAGCACGCGTTTTGCGAACCCACACATCAAAAACCCCACCCGCCAATTGTCATCGCGGCAAAGCGAAAAAAGATGCTAAAACTTGTGGCAAAGCACGCGGATATGTGGGAAGGATACTATTCACCACGTGTTTTTAAAGAGCTACAAACTCCAGAACTCGCTAGAATCAAAAAATCGGTCATGCTACGTGTTTTCATCGATGACACGCGTGAAAGCGCGCTGAAATGGGTGGAAAAGTACATAGCGCAAAAAGGAGAAAGCAAGGTGAGAATTCGCGCTTTGCTTGAGCGTGACGCCATCGGCTCAGCCGAAGATTGCATTCAAAAGATTAAGGAGTTTTTAAGCGTAGGAGTTGAAAGCTTTACGCTAATTTTTCCGCAGCTTGCGCTAAACTTTGAACAAGCGTTGGAAATCTTTTCAAAAAGCGTGCTACGCTGTGTTTAGTGGCAACGCTTTATTTTGGGTTGCCACTGGTTTTATTATGGAACCCGACGCAAGAGTCGTGCAGAAGATACTAAACAACTTAAAAGAAGGCTTTGGAATAAGCGTTAAACCTCACGGCGACACAAAACTTCTTAGGATTGAGTGGTTGAATCTGTACAACATGCCAGAAGATTTGAAGGCGATCGCGCAACTCTTTTCGTACTGGATTTTCAACCTGGGGTACAAACCACAAGCGATAACTTCGATCGAGACTTCTGGTGCAAAGTACGGCGTTGCCACCTCTTTGTTCGCGCACCTTCCTTATTTTTCTCTTCACAAGGTTTCAAAACTCATTTTTGAAGAGCCTATCGCAATTGAAAGCAGGTCGATAACAGAAGATCGAGCGCTCAAACTGTTCGGTGACAAGTCGGTGATACAAAAGTACAAAAGTGTGGTGCTGATCGATGACATAAGAAGGACTTCTCACACGATTGACTCGGCAATTGAGCTCATCGAGCGCTGTGGTAGCGATGTCGAAGGGGTCTTTGTGGTGCTCGACTTTAAGTTCGCGAAACACCCTTATCCGAAAAAAGTCGACCAAAGAAATTTCCACGCGCTGTTTGAGATCGAAAATGTAAAGCAAACGGGCGAATGCGAAGTGAACAAAGGACTTGCACTGAGCTACCTTGAGAAAGTGAGCGTGTTGTGAGCGCCTTAAAAACGCTAAGACCATACCAAAAGCACGCGATAAAAACAATCGTCTCCGCGTTGAACTCACAAAAAAACGTGGTTCTTTCGATGCCAACGGGAAGTGGAAAGACAATTGTCGCGCTGAGCGCAGCGCTTGAGCACGCGAAAGGCGCTCGTGTGAGCGTGTTCACAAGGACGCTTGCGGAGTACCTTCCTTGGGAAAGGGAGTGCAGGGCTTTGCGCGTCGATTTCAGTGGGCATGTAGGCAGGGACAGGGTGTGCAAATTCGCGCCCACTACAGATGAAAAAATTAGGATTGATAGCTTTAAGCCTCAGCAAAAGTGTAAGGAGTGCGAGCACAACCTTTTTAAAGTCGAAGACGATTGGGGCGCGCTTTTAAAAGGAAGGTTAAAAGAGGAGTTTCAGGAAATGCAGAGGTTGGGCGTGGAAAGCTGGGTCTTAAAGTGGAAGGCAAAGCAAAAAGGGTGTGGTTATCCCTTTGCAAGAGACGCACCGACAACTGTCAAGCTTTACACACACCTCACATACTTTCTGCTTTGGAAGTATGTAGGATTAGACACCCAAATTTTTATCTTTGATGAAGCGCACAACCTCGCGAGCGTCACAAGAAAGCTGAGCTTTAAGCTTTCCACTAGCACGCTCACAAACATAATAACTCAGTATGAGGAGCTTAGGCGTTTTGGAGAGTTTGGTAGCACTCAAAAACTCAGAAAAAGGCTTGAAGAAATTGAGAGAGTGCTCGACTTTCTTACGAAACTTTTGGAAGTTGCGAGGTGGAAAAAAGATGAGCTACCCCAGCCTCCCTTCGAATTTTTTGAAGGTGATGAAAGGGTTCAGCGCCTGATTTCTCACACAAGGCTTGTTTTGGACAAACCAGACGTTTGGAAGGCTCACAAAAAACTCGTGTGTCCCAAGTGTAGGCACGAAAACTCAGAAAGGTCGTCAAGATGCGAAAACTGTGGCGAAAAACTGGAAAAAGAAAACGAGCAAATCAGGGCAGTTAAATTCATTCCAGTAGACCCTTCGTATCTTGTGAGGAGCCTAAACGCGGATAGATGGATTCTTCTTTCTGGCTCAATGCCGTCATCTTGGTACTTGAGCAACGTGCTAGGCCTTTCAAACTTTGAGGTGGTAGAGCTCAACCCTTTTGAAAAGAATGTGAAGTATTTTCTCGATACAAAACTAGACATGAGCTACGAAAAAAGAGAAAGCGTAAGAGATGAGGCAATAAGAAGAGCGTTGTCGCTTGTGGCAAATCATGGTGTAACGCTACTTGTCACCCAAAACTACGAAGAAGTTGAGTGGTTCAAAGGCGCATCGAATGTGTGTGAGTCGCAGAGGACGACGATCGCTCAGGTTTTAGAAGTGGTAAATCAAAGGTGTGAAAAGGGCGAACCAACCCTTATCACAGCGGTTGCAAGAGGCAAACTGATTGAAGGCGTTGAGTTCAAGCACAAAGGAAAAAGTGTGGTTTCTAGAGTCTTGCTACTAGGCGTGCCCTACCCTAACGTCAAAGACGAAGAGTTCAAGGAGATGGCTCAGTATCTAAAGCAAAAAAGAGGAATCAGCACTTGGGAGCTGATGCTCGAAGACGCGGTGATCGCAACAAAGCAGGCGATTGGCAGGGCTATTCGTGGCCCTGAAGACTCAGCCCAAGTGTTCTTCTTGGATAAAAGATTTAAGAGGCTTTTTGGAAGGCTGGGAATCAATCGCTATGAGGTTCTAACGCTTTGAGCCTTGTGAGCGCGCGCTCCTTTTGCTTTGCTTCGAGTTTTGCGCGCTCGATGAATTCGCCAAGCGCTCTGAGTACTTGCTTTGCCACGCTTGGATCAACCGGATAGGGAATGCCGTCTTTTCCACCAACTGTGAAAGCGTACTTAAACGGGTCGTAAGGCAGTGTCACAGGGTCTTCGAAAGAAGGAGGTTCGGAGTAAACCAAGTCGGATATAAGGTAAAGCGCAAGCGCGCTAGAAGGTCCTAAACCCGCAAGAAGCGCTTCTTCAAGCGTCGCTGGCTTTGCGTCTCTTACCTTTTTCAAAACGAGCTCGACTTTTTCAACGTCGACGGGTCTATAGTACACAAGCCTATTGCTTTTTGAAACTCCGCCAAGTGATGCTTGTTTGAGCCAAACATCAAGCCCGCCAGAGTGCACGAGTGTTTGATACTGAGCGATCGTTTTCTTTGGATCTTCGTTCACAAGGTCTACCAAAACTTTTCTTAGTCCTTCACACTTTTGCTCTAACGCGTTGATCGCTTTTCCCTTAACTCCAGCAATCGCTTCGTGCGGTTCAACGCTGAACTTCAGGTTTTCTCTTTCAACCCAGTGATACCTTCTTGCAAAGCGCTTTACAACGTCCATTCCCTGTTGAACCACTCCCCACATGCCCTTTGCGACAAAAACCGCTTGGTGGTAAAGCGTGTGCCCGTCTTGTAAAAGCGTCGTGTCCACCTTTGCGACGAGTTTGCTCACTTTGATCATTTTCGAAGGCTCAAAATCCAACGTTGAAGAAAGCGCTTCAAGCTCTTCTGGTATTCGCCTTGATTGCGCACCCTTTCCTCCTACAACCGCAAAACCGTGCTCTTTTGGGTTGACCACAGACTTAAGAATCGCCGTGGTCACAGTGGTCGAGCCACTAGAGTCCCAGTCCATTCCTATTGCGTTGTTGAAAGCCTGAAACCAAAGAGGGTTTGAAAACCTTTGCACACACTTTTGTGGGCCAAGCTCAAGAACCATTACGTCAATAATTGCGCGCGCAAGAGCGCGCATAATCGGTATGAGCCAGCGTGGCACATGCCCCTCGTGTAGCGGTAAATCAGCAACACCTTGTATTTCCAACTTCGTTTTAAGTATTACAAAAAGAGGTATAAATTTTTGCTTATTAAGGCCGCATAGATTTCAGCCGAAATTCACAAATCCCAAAAAGCCTTGATGCTCGCGAAAACGTTTGCGCAAATGCTTCGAGATTACGTTTTACAAAAATCAACAGAACTCCAAAATCCGCGAGGGAATCGATCACACAGCCTTAAGAAAACGCGCGCCATTACGACATTTCACCAAGCGCGAAACTAGTATTATACCATCTTACCGTAAAATGTTTATATTTCAAATCAGGATGATTGAAATGCTGACGTCTCCCCGCCTCTCAAGGGCGAGGGTTCCCTCCCAAGGGGTTCATCGTTCCCACCATCGGTTCGGGACTACATCCCTCATTTGGCGGGCAGTAGGGGGCGCCAGAGCTCCCCCCACAGAGGGGACTATCATCGCCTAGCTCTAGTCCCTTTAAGAGAGATACTGGTTGCTCCTCCCACAGTCCCATTAAGCCCTCAATCGAGCTGGGGAGAGCGTCATCAGCGTCACTAAGAGAAAAATAGAACTCATATTTAAATATAAGGGGGCTATCCATCCCCGCTCCTCAAAGAGGCGAGGCTTTCCGCCCCCTTAACCCCCAATTTTTGTAAAGACGAGCTCAATCAAG
>NEXD01000022.1 GCA_003019595.1 Candidatus Marsarchaeota G1 archaeon BE_D | reverse complement strand
AGTTAAGTATAAATACGAATTTAAGATTAAAAAGATTGGGGATGTTCCCTGAAAGCACCAGTCACAAGTGTGGGTATGTTACCCACGTTGAAGGAAGAGAATATCACTGTCCTAAGTGCGGCCTCAAGTACAACCGTGACTTGAATCAGTGAACATAGCCCGTGCCTTAACGAGAGGTACGGGTCGGGGGTAAGTAAACACCCTGAAGGGGAGATGAAGGTGTGCCGAAGACCACTGGAAACCCCAAAGCCCCGTCCGTAAGGGCGGGGTAGTTTACCCCACTACCTTCCAATTCGCACGCTAAAAACAAATGTTTATATTTTACTGAGGGTACCCACAGTTACTGTGGGTACCCTCAGTTGTGACCCAGATTATTTTAGCTTAAACGTGAAAACCCAAAGGAAAGACCTTTACGACAGAGAGGAGGAACTCGCTTTTTTGGAAAAGAGTGTAGAGCTACCGATAACAGTCGTCACAGGAATTAGAAGAGTTGGCAAGTCATCGGTGGTCTCGGTGTTTCTTAGTGACAAACCCGGTATGCTTGTGGACTTGAGAGAAACAGGACCAAACCCTTCAGCTAGAGAGCTATTCAAAAGGTTTGAAAAAGCGCTCAACTCATCAAGAATAAAAAGGCTCTGGCAGTTTTTGAGTGAAAGAATTCGCGGAATTAGCGTGGGACCTTTCGGTGTGGTTTTTGAAAGAGGGGTTGAGCAATCGATGACGCTCTCAGCGCTTTTTGACCTTTTTGAAGACTACGCGTCAAGCGAACGCGTGGTGTTCACGATTGCTCTTGACGAAGTGCAGGAAGCAAGAGGTTACAAAAGGCTTCAAGCGGCTATTGCTCACTCTTACGACTATAACAAACACGTTCGGTTTGTGCTAACTGGTTCACAGGTGGGTTTGCTTGAGGATTTTTTGGGAGAGCGTGACCCATCGGCTTACCTTTTTGGAAGAGCAGTAAGCCGAGTTGAAGTAAAAAGGCTGTCGAAGGAGCGCTCCTTGGACTTCTTGAACAAAGGTTTTTACGCTTGTGGTGTTGATCCGCCTAAAGAGCTTGAAAAAGTGGTTGAAGCTTTGGATGGAATAGTCGGCTGGCTTGCGCATTACGGCAACTACAAACTGAAAGGGTTAAGCACAAAGGAAATAATAAAGAATGCCGCGATGCTCGAACTTGAAGAAGTGAAAAAACTTAGAGGTAAATACTATTTACCAATATTACAGTCGCTTGCGCAAGGTAGCGCGAGCTGGTCTTATATCTTTAGATTTGTGAGGGCAAATGTAGACACTTCAGAAAGGCAGTTTAATGAGGCGCTAAAGCAGCTCGTTAAGTATGGCTTTGTCGAAAAGAATAAGGAAGGATACTCGATCGCAGACCCCGTGCTCAGACTTGCGGTGAGCAAAACTTGGAAAAACTTCGAAGATTGGTAGTTTTTCGCTTGGTGACACAGTCTCGAATACAAGTGCACAAAATCACCGAACATGACGCCTTGTCACTTTTTACGTTCAGCATACGGTGTAATAACACATCCAAAAAGCGCACGCAATTTTCAAAAGTGTTACAACTGTAACAAGACTAAATTTTGCGACCCTTGTTACGCTTTGGTTGTGTCACGATTTCTCCGTCGCTCACTAGATGGCTTAAACACACGCCTAGCTCCTTAAGGATTTCGAAATACCTTTTTGCGTCTAGCTCTTCTGGCGACAAAACGCCGTAAGGCGTGCGATTGCCACTAAGCATGAGCAAGGCGCCGGCCGCGGCGCCAACACCTGTAAGGTAAGACGTTGCGTTCACTTTGTGTTTGGTATAAGCCTCTTCGTGAGACATCGCGACAAAAAGCTTGTGTTTCTTTACTTTTCCTCTTTTGTCTACGCCTTCCACTTCGATTACGACGCAGGACACGCCTTTTAAGTCCAATAAAGACGACGGTTGTGGCACTAACCGTAGCACAACGTCGAAGGGTCTCACACGACTCTTTCCTACTGTGATTTCTTCTTTTGACAAAAGACCAATGTCTCTCAAGGCCAAAAGATAGTTCAACGTTTCATCTGTGAGTGCGAGCTTAAAATCAACGTTTCGAACACCCTTACCTATGTTTTTTGGAAGTGTGTAAACTTCTTTTATCCCAAGCTTCTTACACACATAGAGCACCTTTTCGTCAACTTTTCCATAGCGATCTGGCGGTGTTGCAACGACTATCCTTTTTACGCCAGCAACGCGCGCTGGAACGCCAAGCATTATCATCACGGATGGAAAACTTCCCTTTCCACGCGGCACGTAAAGCCCTACGCTTTCAATCGCGCTCACCTTTTCGCCCGCGATTATCCCATTACCAAAGCTTTCAAGCCAAAGTGAAGGAGGAAGAAGTCTCTTTTGGTAAGATGTTACGTTTTCGATCGCAAGCTCTATCGAGTGTTTGAGCGCAGGGTCAAGGTTTTGCTCAGCTTCTTCAAACTCTTTTTCACTTACATTCAGTGAGCTTAATTCACATGAATCGAGCTCACGCTCTAACTCGAATAAAGCACGATCGCCTTCTTCTTCAACTCTTTTTATGATCGAGCTCACGCTGGCTTTTATTTGCTGTGCGTCTTTTGATCCGCGATCCAAAAGTCTACTCACTTCTTCCTTTGACATTTCGGAAAATCGTCTGATCTTCATTAGCTTTGTATATGTAAAAGGGTGGTGATAAGCCTTTTTTACACGTTTTGCTGTTTTCAACAAAAGGCTGTTTTAGCTTAATACGGATTCGTCCCTAGGAGCTTTCCATTTATCATTCTTTAAAAGCTCATCTTGTGTGTGCATACGCAAAGTCAATTTTTAAATTTTTGTAAGTCGAGCGCTCTTTCAACTTTTTGAGGTCTTGGCTACAAACACGGTACAAAAAGCGTGTTTGATTTTCGACATTTCAAACATCGCAAGAAATAAATTTTTGCGCTCATTGCCATGTGTAAGAAACGGAGGTTTAGACAAAACAAGGTCGAAATTCATGTCACTTGTTTCACAGAATAGCGAATTGGGTGAACACGATTCACAAACTTTGCTTTCTGTAAATCATCTTACGGTAGATTATGTAAGTTTAGACGGCCATGTAAGGGTGTTGAATGATGTTTCTTTAGCGGTAAAGAGCGGTGAGGTTGTGGGAATTGTTGGCGAGTCTGGATCAGGTAAAACGACACTTGGACTTGCGATCCTTGGTCTTCTTGACACCCCACCAGCCACTATAAGAACTGGTGAAATCGTTTTTGAAGGAAAAAACCTCTTAAAACTTTCACAAAATGAGCTTGCACAAATTCGCGGCGCGCAAATGAGCATAGTCCTTCAGGAGTCAGTTGAGGCGCTTAATCCTGTTTACAAAGTAGGCTTTCAGCTTCTTGAAGCTTTTGAGGCAATTTCGAAACACGAAAAAACAAGATATGACCCAACAAACGCAAGAAATCAAGTGCTCAAACTGCTCGAAGAGCTTTGCATCTCCCAACCAGAAGCGGTCTTAGAAAAATATCCGCATGAGCTTTCGGGTGGCATGCGTAAAAGAGTGGCAATAGCAATGGCAATAATTCAAAGACCTAAGCTTCTCGTGTTGGATGAACCCACTACTGGGCTTGACGCATACGTACAAAGCAGACTTCTCAAGCTGCTTAAGCAGCTCAACCAAAAGTATAAAGTCACGATGATCATAATCACCCATGACCTTCCGCTTGCAACCAATATCTGCGACAGAATATACGTGATGTACGCAGGAAGGATTTTAGAAGAAGGAGATGCAAAACGCGTCTTAAAACTTCCACTTCACCCTTACACAAAAGCGCTTGTTTCCGCCGTTCCAACAGGTTTTGAAGACGCGCCACCACTTCAGGTGCCTCCTGGAGAACCTCCTGATTTAAAAAGACTACCAAACGGTTGCAAGTTTAATCCCCGTTGTCCGAACAAAATGAAAATATGCGAAGAAAAGGAGCCCCAACTTGTACAGCATGGCAGAGGATTAGTCAGGTGCTGGCTTTATGACGACAAAAATACTTGAGGTGAATGACCTACGGGTTCACTTTAGACTAGGCGGATTTTGGGGAAAGCGCGCTGTTATACGTGCGGTTGATGGTATTTCCTTTTTTGTGAACGAAGGAGAAACGCTTGGTGTCGCTGGTGAAACGGGTTCTGGAAAGTCGACGATCGCAAAGGTGTTGGTAGGCCTTTACAAACCTACCTCAGGCACTGTTAAGTTGATGGGTGAAGTTATAAACTTTCGTGACGGTAATAGCGTGGCAAAGCTCAGAGAAAACGTTGGAATTGTGTTTCAGGATCCTACAAGCTCGCTCAACCCACGTCTTAAGGTCAGAGAAATTATCCGAGAGGCCTTGGTGGCCGCAGGCGTTGAACGCTCTTTACACGAAGAAAGAATAAGACATATCGTGCCACTTGTTGGGTTAAGACCAAGCGTGCTTGACGCTTATCCAAGGCAGCTTAGCGGCGGTGAAAAGCAACGTGTGAGCCTTGCAAGAGCTTTGGTGGTACCGAAAAAGCTCTTGATTTTGGATGAGCCCACTAGCTCCCTTGATGTTTCAGTACAAGCTCAGGTTCTCAACACGCTAAAGGAGCTCAAAAAAGAGCTCAAGCTTTCTTACCTTTTTATTTCGCATGATCTTAATGTTTTAAAGTACATGTCTACACGAATTCTCGTTTTGTTTTACGGAAAGATGGTAGAAATAGGAAGCGCAAGAAAAATTGTGACGGAACCAAAACATCCCTACACACAGGAACTTGTGTCAAACCTTCTTGACAGCCCACAGCCATTATCAGAGCGTCTTGTTATGGAGCACCAGCCATCGTTTACTGGGTGTGTGTATAGCAGAATTTGTCCATTTGTGATGGAGGAATGCCGCACGACGCATCCCCCATTTTACAAGGTTTCTGATGATCAGTTTGTTGCATGCCACTTGTTTAAGAAATTTCCAAAAGCTTTTGATTTTTAAACATCTTCAACTTTCTCTCGGATAAATATGTGAGGTCTCACTTTTACATCGAGTAGTTCTCTTAAACCATCGCCAAGAAAGCTGAAACTCAGAACCATAAGAAAAACAATAGCCGCAGGAAGAAGCGCTTCCCAAGGATAGGTGTAAAGGTTATTGCTGATCGAAGAAACCATTTGACCAAGTTCTGGTGTATTTGGAGAAATGAGACCCAAGTATCCAAGCGTAGAAAGGCTTAGAAGCGCAGTGCCCACATCCATTGTCGCGTAAACAATGACAGATGGCAAAACGTTTGGTATTATTCCTCGCAATAGAATATAGTAAAAGCGCGTGTTCAACGCTTTTGAGGCGGCAATGAAGTCTTGACTTACCACTTCAAGAGCTCTTCCTCTTACAAGCCTGACATAAGGCGGCCACCACACAAAAAGAAGAGCCAAGAACGCGTTAAAAAGGCTCGGTCCAAGGGTTGCTGCTATAGCAAGCGCCATAATTATTGTGGGAAAAGCCAGAAAAATGTCCGTTAAGCGCGCAATGACCTCATCAAGTAACCCACCAAAGAACGCCGCAATTGAACCGGAAAGCAAACCGATTAAAGATGCAACAAAAACCACGGCAAGTGGTAAACCCATGTCTATCGGAAGAGCCGCCAAAACGCGCGAGAAAATGTCCTGACCCTCGAAGTTTGTACCAAAAAAGTGTGAAAAGCTTGGCGGAAGGTTAGCTTGCAAAAGATTAAACGCATAAGGGTTGTACGGAGCAAGTCTACCTCTAAAAACACCTTCAATAAAGGCAAGAACAAGAAAGAAAGAAGAGAAAACAAAACCAAAAGCGGTTAGCTTATTTTGGAAAAGTAGCTCTGCGAACAACCGCTTAACGCTGGATTCGCTCATTTAGAACCACCTAGCCTGATTCTAGGGTCTAAAACGGAGTAAAGGATGTCTGCAACGAAGTTTGCGATGATCACCCCTGCAGTAAAAACAAGCACGATGGGAACAAGCGCTGGATAATCGTCTGAAGAGATCGCAAAAAAGGCAAACTGCCCGATTCCAGGCCAAGCGAAAATCTGCTCGACCACGACGGTTCCAGTAAGAAGCCAACCGAACATTATCGCACCCAACGTGTTCACGTCGATTAGCCCATTTCTCAAAACGTGTCTCACTCTGATTTCTCGTTGAGAGAGTCCTTTTGCTGCGGCAGACTTGACGTGTGGGCTCCATCTAACCTCGAGAATGGACGATCTTGCAACACGCGTGATTATACCGAAGTTCAAAAAGGCGAGTGTCAAAGCGGGTAGTGTTAAGTGGTACAAACCAGAAGCAAAATCTTTTAGGTTTCCTGTAAGTAGCGCGTCTAGCACAAAAATGCCAGTGATGTGTGGTGGTGGACTAAGAGTCGGTGAGTACATTCCGCCAGAAGGAAAAAGTTTAAAGTATGTAGCAAACGCTAGAACTGCCAAAATAGCACCAAGGTAAGTAGGGGTCGCCCAAGAAACAAGGTAAAAAACTCTTATCGCTACGTCACGCTTTCCGCCAAAATTCATCGCGGATATATAGCCCAGAAAAACTCCTAAAGCAATCACCAAAACAAGTGATGCGAAAACAAGTTCAAGTGTGTTAGGTAAATAAAACGCTATTTCTGAGGAAATTGGACGACCAGTTACTGGGTCGATCCCCAAATTTCCTGTTATATAGTCTTTTAAAAAGTAGTAAAACTGCTGAGGTAAGGGTACATTCAGATGATACCTTTCGGCTATCGCTTGAACCGTAGACTGTTTAGCCTTAAAGCCTGCCCAAAGAAGCGCGGGATTGGGAGATATCACGTGTGAAATCAAAAAAACGATCACGAACACTCCAAAAAGTGTGAAAAGCGACGAAACTGCTCTCTTTAAGACAAAAAAAGCGAACTCCTGAGGTGTTGTCATAACATTCACGTGAAGTAAACGTCGCTATAGAACATAAAGTATCCCATCGCCGAACCCGCTGGATTTGGTATTATTCCCGCTATATTGTCTGTGTGAATCGCAAGGAAGTAAGGAACAAATAGCCATATGAACCAGTACTGGTTGTACATCGCGCGCGTTATGTTTGCAAACAGCTCGGCTTCAAGCTGTGGGTTAGAAGTGATCGCAGCTTGAACCGTCCAGTTGTAAACTGTGGCATTGTAATACGCAGACGTTCCTGCCATGTCGTCTTCTACGAGGGCGGTTACGTAGTCAATGCTAGCCGTGTAATCTTCAGAATAGTAGGAAAGACCCATGGGATACTCGGTTGAGTTGCCCGTTGCATCGATCACACCGTAGTAACCTTGAGATGTAAGCGGCGAAGGTTTGGCGGGTATTCCTATTGCCTGTAGCTCCTGTGTTATGATCTGCGCTGTATAGGTTTGCGTTGCCGAATCGGAGTCGTAGAGGAAGTTCACAGCGGGAAACGGCATTCCTTTCGGGTTTAACACCGTTCCATTGGGAAGGGTTGCCTGATATCCCGCCTGCGCAAGCAGTTCAGCGGCTTTCACCGGGTTGTACGTGTAGTTTTGTAAACCAGCGGTTGCTCTGTGGTAGTATGGAAAGCCAGGTGGCACAGGCCCGATGTACTGTACACCCAGTCCATCCAAAACCGTTTTGATTAGACCCTGGTAGTCTATCGCGTAGGATATAGCCTTTCTTACTAGCAGGTTTTGGAACGGCGTGAATGATGGGTCCATGTAAACATAGAAAATGTTTTGAGATGAACCGAAGATTATCGGAAGAATTGTCACGTTTACTCCAGGAATGCTCTTTAACACCGAATAGTCTGTGTCAGGTGCCTCGATCATTTGCGCCACACCTGACTTTAGGTCTGCGATTCTTGCGCTCGCAGATTTGTAGTAAATCGTTATCGTGTTGATGATCGCAGGTCTTATAGCGTAGTTCCATTGAGAGGGCGGAAGGTTATTACCCCAGTAGTTCGGGTTCTTAACAAGGGTCACGCTTTCGCCAGGAATCCAAGACTTTAACTCATAAGGACCAGTTCCCACTGCGTGGGTCTCCATCCAAGCGTTGGTTTGATTTGCCACGACACCACCATGCTCTTCAACAACACGCGGATCAACGGCAAACGAAAGAGGTGTGGTCAAAGTGGCAAGGAAAGAGGAAAACGGATAGTCTCCGTTGTAACCATAGCCTAGGTGAAAGGCTATTGTGTACGGGCCTATGACCTGAACCGACTGGTAGGGATACTCCATTACGCTCAGGTTTTGGGGTGAGGGGTCGAAGTAGTTTATCGAGTTCAGAATAGAAGCGTTAATCGTGAAGTTCACACCGTTTGTGTACGCAAGGTTTTGCCCTAAAATGAATTCAGGAGCTTGATTCATGATGAGACTTCTGTAAACCGAAAACCACTCCACATAAGCGTTAAACGGGTCTCCATTACTAAAGTGCACGCCCTTTCTCAAGTAAAACGTATACGTCATGCCATCAGACGAAACGCTCCAGTTTGCGGCCAAAACGCCCACGTAGGTTGTGACCGATGTTCCGTTAGGCGCAACAAGTCCTTGGTAAACCTGATCCACAACCTCCCAGCCTGGTGTTTCAAAAGTGACAGCTGGGTCAAGCGAATCGGGCTGAGAACCCTCCTCGACCACGAGAGACGAGTTTGACACGCTTATTAAACTTGTGGTACTCGTTGTGGTAGTAGTAGAAGTAGTGGTTGTTGTGGAAGAAGTCGTGGACACTGAAGAAGGCGTTGTTGTGGGGGTTGGGTGACGCGTAAGAAGGGAAACTGAAACTATCGCCGCAACAAGCACAACAATAACCAAACCTACTACAAGAACACGACTTACACCATTTTTTTTTGAGTCATCGCTTGGGTAATCACTTAAATCGTATTTATACTTTGCTATCACCGTCAAAGAAAAAAATGCACAAAATTTAATATATGTGCATTTACTATTTAATAATTTTTAGTATGTTTTGTTAACCTTATTACGCTTTAGTTTTCTTTCAATGATTTCTCCATCGCTTACGAAATGCCTTAGCGACACATCAAGCTTCTTAAGGATGTCGAAATACTTTGTTGCATCTAGTTGTTCTGGCGCTAAAACTCCATAAGGCGTGCGATTGTTGTTAAGTATAAGCAAGGCACCAGCTGCGGCACCAGCACCAGTAAGATAAGAGGTGGCGTTCACATTGTGTTTTATATAAGCTTTTTCATGAGACATTGAGACAAACAGCTTGTGTTTCTTTGGTCTTCCCCTTTTATCTTCGCCTTCCACTTCGACCACTACGCAGGATACGCCTCTTAAGTCTAGCAGAGACGATGGTTGTGGTACCAAGCGTAGCACAACATCAAAAGGCTTAACACGGCTCTTTCCTACTGTAATTTCTTCTTTTGATAAAAGCCCGATGTCTCTTAAAGCAAGAAGGTAGTTTAACGTTTCATCTGTAAGCGCGAGTTTAAAGTCAACGTTTCGAACTCCTTTACCTATGTTTTTGGGAAGTGTGTAAACTTCTTCGTGGTCGACGTAATAAACCGACATTTTTCCTATTAAAGGGAAGTTGTAAGTCTCTTTCCCGCTTAGCGGATTTTCGCGAACATATCGCCCATTCCTGAATACCAGAGGTGGATCAAACACCTCACTAAAGAATGTTTCAGGCGAAAACGAAGATGAAAAGGGATATTTTTTGCTACTACCATTGTCGCCATCTCTGATTCTAATACTTTCCACTCTGTCTAGCGCATCGGCGGCAAGCTTTGCGGCCATGTTGCTAATTCCTGGATCTTCGCCAAATCCCACTACTGCTGTGAGCCTTTCACGCTCCCAGTCTTCGCTCATACGGTATTGAGATTCATCAAACATTGCAAGGTCAAGGTAGTTGCAACCGCATTCCAAAGCGGCGTTCATCACAATAAGATTGAAGCGTGGGAGTGAGGCGTTGATCACAAGATCCGCATCCTTGAGAACTGATTTGAGCTGTAAAGCGCTACCCGCATCCAAATAAACCACCGAAACTTCGGCCTTGGCAGTTTTTTCAACCTGTGAAGCAACAGATATGGCTTGCTGAATGTTTATGTCTGCAAGCGTTAACTTACTGATACGCGTGCTGGTTGCAAGGTGTTTTGCTATAACCGAACCCACTGCGCCGCTTCCTATGAGCAAAATATCCATGCTCTTTCCTCGTACGTCACATGAAGTTTTGAGAACCTCTTAATAAGCGTTTTGTTTGAGGAGTGATGAGTTGCAGTAAAGGCTTCCACGCCCGGCGTGCTCAAGTTATCTGGGCACTGATTGAACGAGGATTGTTTGCGAACTAAGGCTTCTTCCTGTCACCGGTTATTCTGCCGCTATCTTTATGAAATAAGATTCAAGTGTGGCTATTGGGAATTTTGTCATCAGTAAAGCGATCACTTTGAAATGCGCCGTTTTGTGTGTTATAACAGCCGAGTACTTTTTGAAATTGTCGTAGAACACAAAAATCGAAAATGTTTGGCGACTATCGGTAAGCGTGACACACTCTAAATTGTCTAAATCACAGACTAAGCGGAATCTTGTTGTGTTACATATGTCTTAGATGAGTTACGAGGAAAAGTTTTTTAGCACTTTTGGAATGCGCATCGGATAGTAAGATTTCAAAAAACTCGAAAGCTTAACGTATATGCAATTCAACACCTTCCAAACGTAAATCGTGTACGCTAGTTTCCACTTCATTAGGAGCGAAGGATGCCATAACAAAAACTTGTTAGACTTCCTATGCTATTCGTTGATATTTGTGTAACGTTTAAATACGTGTAATTTTTTTATTACAAGATACGGATGAATGGACGAATTGGAAAAGTTGGCTTTAAAAATGGACGCACTTGGCCACCCGCTGAGACTACGTTTCATTGCGTTGTTGCACAACCATGGACCACTCTACCTTTCCGAGCTTGCGAAAAGGGCTGGGGTGAGCAGAGCTCTTGCGAAGGTGCACCTACTCAAGCTACAGAGGGCTGGTATTGTGAAGAGCACCGTGACACTTATACCAAACGAGGCAAAGGCTTTGCGCTACTACGAGCTCGTGGATTTCGATATAAGAGTGTCCCCGAGCATCATATCCACGTGTTATAACAAGGAGAAAGGTGGTAGCGCTGAGTAGGTAGTCCCTCGACCTAAACCTGCTCATTTCTACAATTGTGGTGTGGTTAGCTGTTGCCGTGGGCGTTGTGGTCATGGTTGTGTACACAGGTGTGAGCGGAGTTGTGTTCGCCTTTGTGGTGCTCGTGGTTGGCGTGTCAGTTTGGAGACGTGTGCTTCGTGACTCGGGGAACAGCGCTCAGGAAGATATTCAGAAAGCTATTACTGATCTAAAAACGCAGCTCGCGCTTCTTAACGAAAAGGTGGACGCAATCAAGAAGATGTTAGAGGTGTGAACCATGAAGCCCCTCGTAGGCGCGACCATCGTGCTCGTGGTGCTCGCTCTCTCGCTTCTTTTAAGTGTGATTATAACACAAGGGATGACGTCTTGGATACGCGCACCAAGCGTTGTGAAGGTGTACACCTATAAGTATGCGGACACCGCTGGACTTACCACTCTTTATGTGAACGACACCCATGGCGCTATAAGCGTGAGTGAATGGTCACAAAACTACGTTTACGTGAACGCCACACTCACGCGAATACTTTACTCCATCAGCGTGAACGCATCTGGGAATAGGGTTGGTAGCACCCTTGACATCCTCGTACACCAACCACACACGCCTCTAACATTCATAGGGTACTACACGCTTAGTTTGGACATTAAGAGGTAGACCATCCGCACCGAGTTTTTAAAGATCACGCACGAGTTTTGTGTGCCATAGTAACGCTTAGGCGACACCTTCACGGTGTGGTTTTTATGACAAAAAAACTGAGTTTGGTGAACGCGTTTGGAATTTTGTGGGCTTTGTTGACCCCGTTGGTCATCCACGAAGACTATCCTCTCGCTAACTCGCTTGGTGTCGACATAAAGTCGTTTTATTTGGGTCTTTACATACTCAGCAACTTGGTTGTGTTTCTTGTAGTTTTGGCGAATGTAGATCGTAACTCACAGCAAACCAAAGGCTCAAACTAAGATACGTCTTTGACCAGAAAACTTAAACGTGTTTGGTGAAAATGTTTATATGCGACGCAAAGCTCGTTAACGCGTGAACCGAAATTTAAAAATACTCCTTTGGTTTGCGAGAAATTACTTGCTAAAAAAGTACGACTGGCCTGCTTACATCACCTTTAAAACCACAACCTTCTGTAATCTTCGCTGCTCTTACTGCAACCCAGCGTACTGGAACGGCTCGGTACCGCCACTAGACACGCAAAGCACGCTCAGGATAATAGACAACATGGCAAAGTCAAGCGCGTTTGTTTTGAGCTTCGAAGGAGGTGAGCCGACGATGAGAGAAGACCTTTTAGAGCTTTTGAAAAGAGCAAAGCAAAACTCGTTTTACACTTTCGTCACGACGAACGGAACACGACTTGACAAAATTCCTCTTGAAAAGCTCGCAGAATACTTGGATTACTTGCACATATCTATTGACGAATACCACAACAACATGCACCTTTACGAAAGGCTTGGAGAGTTTCGCAAAGCCGGTTTGAAGGTGAATATACAAGTTGTGGTCACTAGAAGAACTCTTTCAAGACTTGAACAAAAAGTGAAGAAGGCAAGAGAGCACAGGTTCAAGCTGCTTGCGATGCCTGCTATCGACTACCCGGGTAACATTCGCCTAAGCCCCGATCCACACGAGTACAAGCGAGAAATGGAAAGGCTAAAAAAGCTTTACCCAGAAACGCTCAACAACAGCTTCGATTACATCGAGCTTTGGGAAAGAGGGTACACGTGTAAGAGCATGGCGATTCAGGTCGAGCCAAACGGTGACGTGATTTACCCTTGCGACTTTAAGGGAAAGGTTCTCGGTAACCTTGTGAACACTCCTTTGGGTAGCCTTCTTTCTTCAAAAAGAGCAAAAACGCTACGCGCGCTTTGCAACTTGGGAAAGCCGTGCGGGCAGTATTTACACATGCAAACTTCCGCCATGGCCTCATTTCAAGGCTTGGTCGACTATGCTCTTCCAATGGTAAAATGGACTCTCACAGGTCGTGCGTAAAAAGGGTGCGCTAAATAGAGTGCGTGGTGAAATCCTATAATATGTTGAAGCTTGAAAGATTCAAAATGAATATGTAGATAGCCCTTTCATAGCTCACAACTAAAAAGTTTTTATTGCAAACTGAACAACTCCGCGAACTTGAAAAGTCGCAAGTTTTAAATTGTTATATGAGACAAATTGTTGTGCCAAAAGTTTCAAAAAGGCGCGAGCTCAAAAAAGAAGCGCACCTTAAACGCCAAAGAAAAAAGAAGTTAGTCACTCAATCGGTAGTGCTAGGCTCAGTTCTTTGGTTGTTTTGTTGGTTATTGGATTACGCGCTCTTTAGTCGCTCATTTCTGTTTTTTGTAACAAGCGCTACACTTGGCGCTTTGATATATCCTTCGATTTACCTTTTGGCCAAGCGAATCAATGAAAACAGCGCGCTACACACAAGTGGCGCCGCGCCACTTGTTGACGGAGGAGGAGTTAACGCGCTGTACGTACAAGGAAACTGGCTAGATCGCTGGGAAAGAGAAAAAAGTAAGGAGCGACAAAACAACACTCATTAGCAAAAAGAATAAGACACGGATTTGTGCATCAAACTTATGGAAAGCGAATTACCACTAGAGAAAGGAGAAAGCGTCGTAGAAACGATTCACGCAAGGTTTGTTCGTGGCAAAACGATTTTTTTCAGGAGATGTGATCTTCACAAATAAGAAGCTGATTTTTAAACTCGTTGGTTACCGCACCCCAAGTGGTATAGGCTTTGGCTATCCTGTTCCTATTTACACAAGAATAACAAGAGAAACATTGTATCTGCCATTTTCTTCACTTGTGTTAAGCGGGCCAGAAAACTCTTACTCCGTTTTTCTTGCAAGTGTGTACTTACTCACCACGGCTTGGATTGCTCCTCTTACGATTTTTACGATAGCGCTTGGGTTTTTCGGAGCGTTGGGCTCTAGCGTGGTGCAAGTGGTGCTAACGCTTCTCTTTGTCCCTCCTTTCGCAGTGATTTTTATCGCATACTTAAGACAGATTCAAGGCAAAAACTTTGTGCTTTACCTCGATAGCAAAAAGCGTTTGGGAATAGTTGGTGAGAAAGCAGAGCTTGAAAACATGAAGGCAAAAATCGAACAGTTTCAAAGGGTTTATGGCTGAGCCAATTTTTTAAAAGTGCAAACTTTGTCGAAGTCAAAAATTTTAAATGAACTCACACTTCTCATGGCTGGTCATAAAGCGTTCGATCAGGGTGAAAGGTTGACACGTTGTTTTGGTAATAGCGTCTCGCCAATATCGCACACAGAATTCTCATAGAAATAAACACACACTGCATTTAAAGAGTGTCACTTTACGTACGAAGATGCTTGAGTGCTCCAAAAAAGCTTGTATCACCACAATTTTTTAACATCGGGTTTGATGGGGGCTATTGGGCCTAGTGTGATATCTAAGAGGTTCGGGGAGGTTTGAGTCACGCGCTGTTTGTGCTAACACTTACGGCGATTGCGGGTGCGCTCCTTCTGGGTTTGGGTGCGATAAGATGGGTAAAGAGGGTTAGATTAAGCGTTTCTTTGCCCATGCTTGTTCGCGTGTTCGGTTTGCTAATTCTTGGCATGTTACCTTTTGGCGAGCTTTTCCTTATACTTGCGCTACTTGCTGTGTTAATGCGTTGGGACGAAGACAAGCGCTCTTTTGTAATTCAAACTCAGATCTCTTGCGGAATAACACACGAACTCTTGGATTTCTGTCGGTTTCACTTTTGGGGTGATCACTTCTTTTTCACACCACAACACCTCTTGTTCTTCGTGTTCTTTGGACAACTTCATCACTGCTTTTTGGGATTTTACGCTTTTTCGAAAAAGCAACACTTATCCACGCTAATTCTACTCACCCTAGGCTTTGCGATTTCTGGTGGGCCACTTGCTAGGAGTGTTCGTCTTCGAGCTTTATGCCACGCAAAAAGCTCTTCTGTATCAAGCCATCACGAAAACCAGAAGACATTTTGCTAAACTAAAATTACACCAAAAAAATAGTCCGCTTAAATTGTACACAAAAAAACTTGCGGAATTCGTAACGCAGACAAACTTCAACTCTCTACCAGTAAACGCGCTAAAAGAGGCAAAAAAAGTGCTACTCGACACACTCGGCGCGATGCTCAAGGCCTCTAGTCCAAAGTATTCGGCAAGCAAAATTCTTAAAAACTATTGTGAAAAGCACGGCGGAAAACCTGAAGCCACGGTTATAGGCATGAAGTTTAAGACGGATTTGCTCAACGCTTCACTTGTGAACGGTACGCTTGCGTACTACTGTGACATAGAAAGCATACACCCTTCGACGATAACGCACACTGCAGCAGTGGTCGTTCCAACTTCGCTATCTGTTTGTGAACACATGGAGCTTGATGGAAAGGAGCTTCTTACTTCTATAATCGTGGGATACGAGGTTGAAACAAGAGTGAGTGCGGCGTTCGATCCCAATGCTCTATACAAAAGAGGGTTTCACCCTTCAGCGGTTGCGGGTGTGTTTGGTGCGGCCGCCAGTGCAGGGAAACTTTTCAAACTCGATATAGAAGGCGAACAAAGAGCGTTGGGTCTTGCTGGGTTACAAGCGGCTGGTTTACTTGCATGGGTATCCGACGAAACGGAAAACTCAAGACCCTTCCAAATGGGCTTTGCGTCAAGAAATGGAATTCTTTCCTGTGTCTTGGCATCACAAAGATTTGGTGCACCAAAACAAATCTTTGAAGGAAAGAGTAACGTTTTGGAAGCGTTTAGCGACAACCCGAAGCGAGAGAAACTGGTTGAGGAGTTGGGCGAAAGATTTTTGATTACCGAAACTGCGTACAAGAGGTACAGCTGCTGCGCTTTTCTACAACCAGCGGCTGACGCGCTGTCTTCGCTTATCGCAGAGCATGCTTTAAAAAGTGAGCAAATCGAGCAAATCACTTTACGCTTTCCAGCTCAGGGCGCACCGGTGATAGACAATAACGAGCTCAAGTCCCACAATGCGCAGTACATTTTGCCAGTTTTGGCGGTAAAAGGAGATGTGCAAATCGACGACATACTTTTTGAAAGGCGCGAAAACGAAGAAATAAAAAGGCTTTATTATAACACGAAAGTGATTCACGACGAAGAACTCTCTCCTTTATTTCCCCGCTCATATGCAAGCATAGTAGAACTCAAACTGAAAGATGGACGCACGCTTTCAAAAAGGGTGGATTACGCGCGTGGAACTCCCCAAAACCCGATGAGCTTTGACGAGGTAGTGCAAAAGTTTCGAAAACTCGCAAGCGAGGTGCTGACAGAAATCCAAGTTGACCAAATCGTGCGTTTCGTTGACCAAATCGAAAAAAGAAGTGTAAAGGAGCTAGTGGAACTCTTGTGACTACTCTGGTGGAATCTCCTTTCCGACAAGCCTTATGTCGATTCCTTGTGTTTCCAATCTCTTTACAAAGTACACGTACATCACGAAAACAATCGCCAAAATCACGGAAATTATGAGCATAACGATGTAACCCACCGAGGAAGTGAATATACCATAAAAGTCGTCGCCTAGAAGGAACAACCAAGCAGCAAGAGAAATTGAGCCGACAATCGAAATCAAAGGTATTTTACCAAATTCCAGGTTTGCGGGTTTTGGCGCGTTTTTGTAAAGCTCAGGGTTGCTGATTGGTAAAAGAATTGCGGTGATCGCCGTAAAAACTTGAAGTAAGGCGACGGACAAAACGTAAAGGTCTGCACCAACGTAGTAACCGAGCGGTAAAAGAGGACTAGTCACAATTATTGACACAATTATTGCTATAGCGGTGATCACATAGCTCAAAATTGGTTGGTTTGTGCTTTGGCTTACCTTTGTTAGACTTTCGGGCAAAAGTCTGTCAAACGCCATCGCAAAAAGTTGCCTTGACTGCACAACAATTGAAGGTAAAACGTCTTTTACGGGAAGAATGAATATTATGAAGCTTATTAGAATCGGTAACACTGGAACAGAGCTAAACGCAACGGCAGCAAATAGCGGTATTGAGGGTGTTATGTGCATGCTTGAAGCAACAAAACCAAGTCTAGAGACGAACTCCAAGCCAAAAAGATGCTGGTAAGAGTAAATAACCAAAGACATAAGGATCATCGCAAAAAACCCCGCAAAGATCGTTCCAAAGAACATCGTCCTTTTAGGAAGTTTAACTTCGCCAGCCATCCACCCACCTATGTGACTCCAACCGCTCCACGCGCTTAGTAATGGAATAGATGCGAGCAAAGTGGCAGAAACGCTAGGTGTTAAAAGTGACGGCTTCCATCCTTTTGTGGCGCTCAGCGTTAAAACGTTTTGGTATGAACCAGCCCCAAAAACTTTGTCCCAAAGAGTTGGTGCGCTTGTTGAAGGCAAGGCGATCATGCCGACAGTCGAAACGAGTAGCACAATAAGCGGAATGTACCACGCAACATAAATTGAAGCCTTCGACACCTTGTAACCCAAAGCGTTGAGCAAAGTAAAAAGAAGAACCATCGCGCTCGCTAGCACAATTCTTGTTAAAGCTTTTGTGAAAACCGCGCCCACACTAGAAAGAGCGCTAGAGTGTGTTACGTAACCTGTTATCGTGAACGCCTGCGCCAAAAAGGACGCGCCAACGCTTGCGACAACGCCCATGATCAATGAATACCCCATCCAAACAATTAGTGTCAAAAAGTATCCAATTCCAGGATTGAGCAATCGGCTCACCCAAACGTACTGCCCGCCAACCCTTGGAAGCGTTATACCTAATAGGTAAAGCACAGTTGCCGCTGGAAAAAGCATCACGGCATCTATTAAAAGCGCGATAAACGGGTTTGAACCAGGATAAGAATTCACGATTCCCACCGTAAAAAGAAGAATTCCTGAACCGATTGACCAAGCAAGCGAATATGTCAAAAGGTCAAGGCTTGAAAAGGGTTTGGTAAGTCCTGTCACTTCACGAACAAAAGGTTTTGCTTCTTTTTTAGACAATTTGTTAGTGCAAATTAAGATATGTATATAAGATTTCCGCACACTTGTTAAAATTCGTTCACTCATAATGTCTGATCCCGTATTTTTGCGCCGCATCCCTCCATTTTGGCACTGGTGGCAACAACTTGTCTTCAGGTAAACACGGAATTTCAAGCACGCATGCGGTGTCAGCGTTCAAAAACTCTTTTATTCTCTCTTCAAGATTTTCGGTTGCGCTGAGTCTTTCAGCGGCTAGCCCAAAGCCCTCCGCCACTTTTACGTAGTCCACTTTTGAAAAGTCGGTGTTAAAGAACCTTTTGCCGTATAACTCAAGTTGCGTGGCTCGAATCCAACCAAACGCGCCGTTGTTGAAAACCACAACCTTTACGTCTGCTTGAGTTCTTGCGATTGTCTCCCACTCACCCACGTTGAACCCCAAGCTTCCGTCAGTTGTGAGCGCTATCACCCTTTGCCTTGTTCCGAAGTGCGCGCCTATCGCCGCAGGGACCGCAAAACCCAAGCCTCCCACTGAATAGTTGTAAATGAACTTTCTTCCAGCGCTTCTTGTCCTGTAGTAAGCCGAGGTGTAAATCGCGCCGATTCCGGGATCGGCGACGATGATCCACTGCTTTTCGTTCGCTTTTTCCAAAGCCTTTACGAACAAGTAGGGGTCTACAAAGCGGGTGTCGCGCTCAACAAGAGAGTCGAGGTGTTCAAGGTAAGACGAGCGAAGCGAGTTGAGCCTTTTTGTCAAGGAGTCAAGCCTTTCGCTCTTGTGTTTGACCATCGAAATCATCTTTTGAAGAATCGCCTTTGCATCGCCAAGCAGAGCGACATCACAGCGATAGGTGTTACCAAGATCCGCTTCGGAAACGTTTAGCTGTATCAGTTTTTTGTTTTCGATTTGAGGAAGGGTCCAGTCGTTACTCACACTAAAGTCGATGTTTGAACCGATGTAAAAAACCACATCCGCCTCTTCTAGAAAGTTGTTGGAAAACGTGGTACCGCCTCTATTGCCCACGACACCTAGCGAAAGCGGATGGTGCTCTGGAAACGCGCCCTTTCCTGTGATCGTGGTCGCAACCGGAATCGCAAGGCTTTCGGCAAGCGTCAAAACTTCTTCCCAAGCCTGCGACAGAATAACGCCTTGACCACAAATAATCACCGGGTTTTGCGCATCAGAAAGCAGTTTTAACGCTTGCGCTATCAGCTCTTCCGAACACGAAAAGCGCACAGCTGGGTAAGCGACAAACAGCCTTTGCGCGTACACCTCTTTTTCTTCGACATCACCGCTCCACACGTCCATGGGTATTCGAACGTGAACGGGGCCTGGCACGCCCGTCGTGGCAAGTCTGAAGGCTCTCCTTACAAGCCTTGGAAGCTCTTTCGCGTCGTGTATCGTTATGCTTTCTTTGGTCACACCTCGAAACATTAGCTCCTTTTCATACTCAGTGAGCATGTTTCTCTTTTCTTGTGAATGGGAGATGTCGCTTGTGAAAATCACGAGCGGAATTTTTGACGCGTACGCTTCGGTGAGTCCAGGTAGAGTGTACGACGCACCAGGACCTGGTGCTTCACAAACGCCTGGTTTAAAGCACGCACGCGCGTAACCGTCCGCCATAAAAACCGCGTTTCTCTCGTCCCTACACATCACGTTCTTTACTGATTCAAAATCCACCCACTCATCGTAAAGCGGAAGTGTTGTCTCACCAACCAAGCCAAAAACGTGGGTCACCGAGTACTCTTTTAAAAGCTCAAGAAGTGCGCGTGTCGCTTTCATTAAAGCGTGAACCAAAAAAGTGTTAATAGGATTTACTTAATCCAATGCGCTCAAAAACCAACGAACCATCGTGTTGTGGTCAAAAACTGGTAAACCCGTGGCTCTCTTTATCGCTTTTGCATAAGGTGAAAGGTTTGTGCATTCGAGCAAGAAACATCCGATATTTTTGTTCTTTCTCAAAGCGCGTTTCGCAACCGCAACCACTTCTTCTTTAAGCTTTTTTGTGTTGAGTGTAGAGCTATTTCCAAGAATTGCGCTTTTAAACTCTTTCATGTTTTGCATACCCACAACGTGCACCCTTTTTTTGTTTAAGGCGAGTTTTGTGCTGTCCGCTGTGATCACACAAACAATTTTTCGTTTTGGTAGAATCGAAAGGATTAGCGGTAACTGCAAAAGAGAAGATGAAAGCACTGGTTTTTCAACCACACGTGTAAGTTTGTTTTGCAAGCGCACAAGAAAACCGCAGGTCGTGGTTATTCCAACAACCCTTTGCGCTTCAAGGCTCTTTGCGGCTTTCACAAAGCTGTTTACGAGCCTTTCTTCCAAGTTTTCGCTTAAAACTTTGTCCACAGTTGCGCCTTTTACCGTTTTGATTCTCACAGCACATGGATAGCTTTTGGGGTTACCAGCATCTCCCAAAACGCGCGGAAATCGGGTGTCGAGTTTTATCACACCGAGTGTGTTAGAACGCATAACACCCAATTTTTCAGACGGTGTATTTATGAATAGTGGCTTTTGTGTTCGACAACGAGTTTGGCGAGTGCGCAATTCGAGCGCGAAAGCGTTTTATCAAGCTCACATTTAATATGGGTTCCATGGGTCTTACCAAAAGGCTTTTAGCTATATAAGCACACACATAATCTTCGTAAAACTACCACAGCGACCGTGGCTAAAATTTCCGCTATACACTCATGACTTGAATTGGTCACCTCGTTTGAATGCCGCTTGGATCAATGCACAGCCCTTCTATTCTTCGGTCACCTCTTTGAGCTTTTTGATGAGGCTGAGGGGTTGACACTACGAGCGAGCGTGCTGAAAGGCTCTCGCACACCCCTTGTCCCCCACAGGCTGACGTACACACTCTGGCACTTTAGCCTAGCCTTTGCTAGTAGACTTGCCAACCATTCGTGGACCTAAGACGACAACCCACCTGCCCGCTTCAATTAAGCGCACTAGTTCGTCAAGCTCCTTCTCTCTTCCGAACTTGTGGAGAATCCTTTGGAAGTCGAACAGCAATTACGACACACCGTGTTGTACAACACACCCTGTTGTAACAAGTGTTGACAATGGTCGAGTGTAAACTATTGACGATGCTTATAGCGTTATTATCGTTTTACAAAAACTACTTAGACCCTTTTTCAAATGCGTCAATCTTTCACTGGTTTAGCTCTTTTTCAATGTATAGGAACACCCAAAATACACAGCTTTTCACAAAGACCACAAAGTGAAGCACTGCACATGATCCTCAATGCGTAGTGGCTTGTTGAGTGTGCGTCGTAGATCCGCTGTTTTACGTTCAAATAAAAAGATTTGACACTGTCACAAGGTTTATTTTGGTGCTATAAGTTCCTCTTTAAATTGACAAAATATTGCACACAATGTGGCCACCCGAACGACGACAGCGCGAAATTTTGTGCGTCATGTGGCACGTCTTTTTCGATTCAAACAGCTCCTCCACAACCTCCAACCCAAGGTGCGCAAGCGTACCAACAACCGAGATACCGCTTTGAAAGCGCACTCAGCGTTTTCACGAAGAATTTCGGGTTGATTGCGCCAATGGTTATCTTTTTTGTGGTAGACCTGATCATTTCGGCGATAGTTCTTGCGGTTTTGTTTTTGGTGTTTTTACACGGGAGTCTTTACTCAGCTTCGTTTGTGGCGCTTCCACTTGTGCTAGGTGGAGTTACTGGTGTGATCTTGAACTTTGTGAGCTACTTTTTACTTGGAATTTTCGCGTCTATCTTGATTGTTGAGGCGCGCAACGCGGTTTCAAACACGCCTTATTCTTTTAGATCTGCGCGTAAAGAAGTGAGCTCTCGCCTCTCTGAGGTGCTCCCGCTATGCGTGATTCTAGGGGTGATAGCCGCGCTTTTTTCTTTTCTTCCCTTCTTGGGTTGGCTACTCAAAGGGCTTTTACTCATGTACTTTGTTGCGATAGAGGGGTTGATGTTCACTCGCGCGTCACGCGCGTCTTCCGCGATAAGCGATGCGGCAAGCCTTCTAAGCGAGGTACTAAATCAAGACGCGCTCAGCTTTGTGGTGATTCTTGTTGCGTCATTACTCAGCGTTGTTCCGATACTCAACATCTTCACACTTCCTTACGTGGCGCTCGTTTTGCTGGTTTACTTGAGTGAAAAGGGAGCAACTCCTTCTTCTCCACCTCAACCGCCTACGCCTTACGTCGCTTCACCCGCAAGCGCTTAAAGAGGCGAGCGCTTTTGCAACCGTCAAACACCCAAAGTGTAAAAAAGCGTGAGCCATTAAGCTGGGACGTAGTTGCTGGAATAGGGTACTCATTTTTTCTCATGGTTGTCGCAAGCGTCGCGCAGCTTGTGGTAGAGCTGTTTTTGCCCAAGACAAGTTTCGGCGTGTTTCTTTCGCCGATTTACGCGCTTACAACCCACAGATATGTACAGGCTATAGTGGACGTTGTGGTTTATCTTTCGGCTTACGCGTACAACCTGCGCGAACGCTCAAGCGCTGAAAAAGAAGCGCGGATAAGCTCGCTTTCCGCGTATTGCACACTTTCTCTTGTGTTTTTGGCGATTTTGTTCGACTTTACAAGTGTCTACCCCGTGCAAACAAGGATTGGGGCGTTTCTTCTTTCTGGTGTTTTGTCTGGAATCACAGGGGCGACCCTTTCTTGGTTACTCGGGAGGAATTTCGTTGAACGCAAGCTCTAAGTTTATCCCTTTACGCTTTTGGTGCCACTTAAAAACGAAGAAAAGCGCAATTCCAAAAAGCCAAAACGCGGCGATCGCAAGAAGGCTTAGCGGAGAGTTCATGCCGAACGCGGAGTTTGTGAGTAGAGCATAGCTAAGAAGCGCGAAGTAAACGAGCAAACCCGCGCCTAGCAAAGCGATCAAAGGAACACCGCGCACTTCGATGTCTGCGCCAGAGCGTTTGTAAAGTTTGGGTTTTCGAAACGGAAAAACGATCGCGGCTATCGCGGTTGAGCCAAACGTGAAAACGTATCCAAGCGTAGTGCCAGCCATAAACGAAACCACTGAAACAAAAAAGGAGTACAAAATGAGAAAAACCCAAGAAATCAGCGCTGTGAGAATGAGCGAGTTCACTGGTGTGCGAAAGCTTTCGCTCACCGAGCCAAAAACTTCAGGAAACACGCGGTCAAAAGACCAAGCGAGAATGCACCTAGAGTTCGTGATAAGGTTAAAGATGGCGCCAGCGGCAGTCCAGAGCGTAAAACCGAGTCCGATCAGAACCACCAAAAAAACGTTGTTCGAAAGCAGACTCGCAAAGAAGTTGAAGTAGGGCGCGACCGAAAAAGGGTATTGCGAAGAAGCTGAGTAGTAAGCCGCTTGTGATGCACCCGCAAAGTCGATTCCGATCACGCGAGAAACCGCGATTCCACCGAGTATCAAAAACAAAGCGGTGATTATGGTCGTCAAAAAAGCGGCAAGCGGGATGTTCGTTTTTGCGCGCTTGATTTCTCCTCCGACATAAACCGAAAACTGCCCAAAGAGCATTGTGAGCGCAACAAGCCCTGTGGCCAAAACGGTTGCGCGTAGCGTCTCGTGAGTTGGAGGCGAAAACCCGCTCGATGCGCCAGTAGCCAAAATCGCGGAATAAGACGCAAAACGGTTGATCGCGCTCACAAACTCGGTGTGAGAGCTAAGAAGCACCGTGAAAAGGCCTGCGATAGTTCCTATAAAGCCTACTACCACGAACACGTTTTGCACGCTGATTATCTTTTTGATCCCCAAAATTGAAACGAGCGTGACAAGCGCGATCACGGTTGAGCCTGTGACAAAACCCGCAAGCGGTGTGGCAAGAGCCGCTCCTAGGCTTGTGTAGCTTGAGTTTTTCAGCTCAAGCCCGAGAGTGTAAAAGAGTGTGGAAAGGCCGATTGTGCTCGTCCAGTTTGCGTAAACGCCAATCCAAAACATGTTCCACATCACAAACGAAAAGTTTGCGGCAAAACCAAGGCTTGGGGCAAGCGTTCTTGATATAAAAACGTAGTCTCCTCCGCTTCTTGGCATCGCTCGGGAAAAGAGCGAGTAAACGCCGTTAAAAACAAGAACGGGAGGAATTGTGAGCAAAACCGAAAGTGGGATGTTCGCCTGAGGAAATGTGTAAGCGATGAGTAGAATCGGAAAGGTCAGGGCGCTTGCGATGTTTATTATCGCAAGGTTACTCGAAAGCGCGTCGAAAAAAGAGAGAGTCCTTACCAAACCCGTGGCTTCTCTGATAAAAACGCTGGGTGTGTCCTTTTCGCTTGCCATCGAGTAAAAAGCTAGCAAAAACAATTTATTTTTAACGCCGTAGCTTTGTACATTTTGACACAAAAGTCGCTTTCAAAATTAAAGCTTAGGATGACTTGAGCGCGCATTTCTGTGTATGGTCACGACAATTTTTTACAAAGTTTAACCTTTGGAAATTGGTCAAGAAAAAAAGCTTGTGCGCTTGATAGTGTCCAGAAGAATTTTCCATACTTCGCTTCCGCACCCATTCATCACATATCTGGACAGAATCGCGTGGTGGGAGACACGGATTTTCATCTAATCCAAAGCGCAGGCCCATCGTGTTTAAGCCTTATCTAGACACTAACCAATTACAGACATTTGGTTTTACGCTCATCCGTCACTAATCTTACACTAACCAGTTAAAAATTAAAAGAAAGCATTGATGTCGTCGATGATTTTGCTCAACCGCTTTACAAAGCTCTTTTCTTTAAGGATGCTTAGTTCTTTTTTATTAAGCATTCTTGCAACGTAGACCGAGTCAAAGAATCTGAAGTTCGCCATTTGCTGAGAGGTAAACATTTCTTTGTAAAAGTTTGTTGTCAACAGCACAAAGAATATGCGGCCATGGCCATGATAATTTAAGCCGTACTTTTCTCTAAGCGTAGGGCACTCTCTTGCGACATCGAGTAAAAGCTTCCACCTCATCGTTTGACCCGCTCTTTCCCTTAGCGAAGTCTTTAGGCTCATTATCAAAAGAGGTTGTTCAGCGTTCTCTAAAAAGCGAGCAAATCCATGTCTGGTTTTAGTTTTTCATTACCCACGTACATCGTGGCATACTTCTCAATCAGTGGATGAGACTCGTTGAAAACCTTACTAAAGAGTTGATCGCTTTGAAATCGTCTCTTAGTTTTATCAGCGTGTATCCAACGCCAAATGTGAAAAGATTTCCTACAATGGAAGATTCCGCTTGGCTTATATCTTTCACTTCTCCCTTTTTTTGCTTTTCATTAAGGGTTTCCCTCACCTTACCCCTTAGTTGTCGCACGAAGTTGTCAAAGTTGTCTAGTAATGCTAAAGCGTGCTTTTTGCTCTTGACAAGTTCGTCAATTCTTTCAAAAATTATGCGAGAATATTGTGTGACTCGTAGTTCTTTATTGCCTACATAACCTTTTTCCATTAACACGCACAAACTCTCACACATGTAAAAGAATTTCGCTATACTTTCGATGGTGTCCGGATAAGTGGTGGGCGCCACAGTCTTGAGTTTTGCGACCAAGCGTGGAGCCCACCACTGATGTCTTTGCATTCTTTAGGAATTTAAACTTGTGAGTAACAAGAAGAGGTTCTCGCGAATTCAAGCTGATGGCCACTCAACGCCTTTATCAGAAAAACATCTATCTTTGGATCTCAGAGTCTCGAAGTCGAGTGTAGAGGAGTGGACGAGAAAGCTTCTCGGAGGAGAAGCTGAGTTTTCAACCCAAAGCCACGTGAGTATTCATCGCTGTTGACTGTGGTGAAGTGTAGGGACCAACCGCTGTACGTGTGTGTTGCTGTTGACGCGTACACAACCCATCTCGTTCGGTGTTTCACTCACAAGCACCACGGCGAAAGCGCTCAGTAGGCTGAGAAAGAGC
>NEXD01000021.1 GCA_003019595.1 Candidatus Marsarchaeota G1 archaeon BE_D | reverse complement strand
TCTATCCTTGTTCCCATGATAGTGTATGGGCTGTTTGGCTACAGGGAGGCCGTCACCCCCAGAGAGTACGTGGTCACCAAGCGCTCAAAGCTTCTGGAGGCAATTAGTGGCTCTTCTAAGGAGGGCTTGGGATATGATTTTTCTGATGAGGATTTCTATTTTAGAGTTAAGAGAGAAGGGCTTACCGAGGAGCTTGAAGAGGCTTGTCTGAGGAGGTATAACGATGTGCTTTACGCTGTATCTTCGGGTTTAGATAAAGATTGGCGTGGGGTCGACGCTCTCCGAGTGTGCGTCGCGACCTCGGCGAGAACCTTCAGCGCGGGTTTCGACATAGCGCTTTCACTCTGGAAGCGTGGGGCCAAGCTTCTCGGTACCACGCCCTCCCAGGTTGCGAACTGCTTTATCGACACCCTTCCCTTCAAGCTTAAAAATTCCAGCATTGAGGGTCAGGTTTCAACGAAGCTCTATGTAGGTTTGCCGGAGAGGCTTCCCGAAATGAATATTTTGCTCAGACCCCACGTGGAGTTGAGCTACGAGTACTACAGGGATAGCGGGTTTGATCCGAACGCCACGATAGCCCTATGCGTCGACGAGCTGAGCCGAACACCAAAGTGATATTAGGAGTTCGCTAGA
Organism: Candidatus Marsarchaeota G1 archaeon BE_D; assembly: GCA_003019595.1. GTDB lineage: Archaea > Thermoproteota > Thermoprotei_A > Marsarchaeales > Marsarchaeaceae > BE-D. The sequence continues at coordinate 25,848 of NEXD01000021.1, read as the reverse complement.
AGTTTGGAGGGTTCATTCCTAGACTCGGTGTTGGGTCGCCGTGAAGATAATGGGGGGCGTCCGCCTTGGAGGTGCGGGCCTGAAGCCTAGCGAGCTTCATTTTACGGCGAGAAGTGTGCCGTGGTTCTCTAGGTGGTATCTCATGTGGTTGTGCTTGAAGACCCTGATGTCCCTGTATCCGAGGGCTCGAAGCCTGTGTATCAAGGTGTCGGGACCCAGGTCTCTTCTGCCGAGTAGGTATGGCGAGTACTCTATGCGCACCTTTTCGAAGAGTGCGAGGGCTGGGTCGTCCAGAATCTCGAACTCCGCACCCTTTACGTCTAGAGGAGTGTGGGAGGCTATTCGGAACTCCCTCAGGATTGTGGAGAGGCTTAGGCTCCTGATCCTTTTGGCGGGCGCTCGGGGCCCCCTCTCCACCCGTTGTAGATAGGTGTATCCATCCTTTCCGAGCGCGTAGTTTTCGAAGGTTATCCTGGGCTGGATGGCGGGGTTTAGCGCGGTGTTTTCGAGCGCTAGCCTGTAGAGTTGTTCTTCGGCTTCGAATGAGTAGACGTGTGCACCCCTCTGGGCGTAGTATAGGGCTGTGTCCCCGTTGAAGCCTCCCGCCTGTATCACCGTGCTACCCTCGAGGCCCTCCGTGTAGTGCGTGTCGTAGAGGAATGTTTCAGCCATGACGGTGGGTGGAACCTTTCTGCGTAGAGCTTTATCCCGCTCGGGGTCTCGATGATCCACCTCCACCTAGCCTCACCGAGCTGGTTGCTCTGCTTGGCTGGGTAGATGAGCCAGTCGTATCCACTGGTTCTAGTGTGTGAGAATCTCACGCAGTTGTCGAGTGCGAAGAACACTATTCGAAGGTTGTCTTCCTTGTTATGCTCGTCGAAGCTGAACCGCTCGCCGTCGCTGAGAACTATCGTGCCCTTCTTCATGTAGAGGGTGCAGGGATTGGTGATGTTGAGGCGCTGTCCTTAGAGCGTGAGCCTACTGTATGCGAGTAGCCTTCCAACCAGCTGCGTCACCCGCATCAGGCTACAATTAATTTCCGAAAAAGGTGATATTAAATTTGTTTCCCATAATCGGGAGCTGTCCGGATAAGGCTTAAACGTGGTGGGCACCACGCAGTTGAATCGGTGAACAACCGTGAAACCCACTACAGATGTGTTTGAGTACTTTAGAAATTTAAAGGTTTTTGTAAGGAATAAGAAGAGGTTCGAACTCAAGGTTATGGCCGTACTACTCTACTTACACGGGCTCAGCCTCTTCAGGGAAGAGCTCGGAGTACTTCGAGAAGCTCTCACTCCCAGCCTCCAAGTCGAGTATACACGAGTGGGTGAGGTGGATGGGTGGGAGGCTCAACTTCGACTCACAGGAGTACTCCATAATAGCCGTGGATGAGGGTGCGGTGAAGTGTAGCGGCACACCCATCTATGTTTGGGCCGCCATGGGTGGACGCTGAGACCAGGCAGCCCATCTGGTTCGGCGTCTCACTCACGAGGACCACGGCTAACGCCCTCAGGTTTCTGCGAAGAGTGAGAAGAAGGTGTCTACGTGGGTAACCCGGTCATTCTCACAGACCGGGGTCCGTGGTAGCGTGACTCCGTGGTCAGAGCGGGCTTCCAAAACCACGTGTACCAGAGCTTCGGGCTTCGAAGCTCTGTTGAGTCTTCGGGTGCCTTAAGGATGGGACGAGGGCTTTCTACAACAACATCAACCCGAGGAAAACGCTGTTTATGCCGCTCGTGCACTTCTTGGAGCTATTCGCTACGTGGTACACAGAGTGGAGTGACAAGAATTGGGCTTATCCGTACAGGTCCGTTAAGGGGGCGAAAGTCCCCTTCCGTTCCGTGAGAATGGATAGCCCCCTTATACAAATGTTTTTACAGTTACCAAAAATGGATATACATACTCTTGCTGAAAGAGCTGAGGTCGTACCCCTGGGAGTGGGGGAACTTACGCCTGTGGAGAGCGACCCTCCGTAACCCACACGGGGCATTACAGAACGTTCGGGAAACCTCCGCTGTGGGGGGATCGAGCTCGCTCTGAGAAGCAGGAAACCCTCACCGCGAGGATGCCCGTCCGTGAGGGCGGGGTAGTTCACACACTCTACCTAGGAGAATTCCTCCAGAAAAAGCTATGACATAAACTATAAAGTCGCTTAAATGGATAACTCACCGAAAACAAATCCGCTACTATCGCGATTGCTATACCAATACCTAAAAGAAATCAGAAAGAAAGCGTTTTTGAGCCTTGGGATTATTACAACTGGAATAGAAAAGCAAATGGAAAAAAGGGAATCTAAACCAAATATCATTGCTGTTACACTTTTTACCTCTCTTTTAAACCCTTTTGGTTTTTAGATTGTAAGCGTATCTTTTTGTTGTCAGAGTTTTCAAAAAACTTTAAGCGGTACTTGAGCTCGAACATCTTATTTAAATTCCTAATGCGAATACGTGTTGGAAGCGACTGGGCACAACCTAATGACTCTCATCACAAATAAGGTATGTCAGAAACATTTGTAACACCTCACAAACACTTGAGCGTCAAATTCTTTTGTCTAGGGCACTCTTAACGTGATGGGTGGTTGAGAGTTTTGGGGCTGTCAAGCGCACTTCTTCTCAAGATACCACCAAAATGCGGGATAAAAGTCAATTAGGACTCAAAAGCGTGAGGCAAATTTTACGTAGCAGAGAGAACGAAGCATAGTAGCACCGATAAAGGGTGTAAAGGTGGTTACAGCGAACTTTCGCCATTAAAAATAAGTGAGTAATAGGAAAGTGATAGTACAATCGCCTTAATTTTGCGTTTCCGCTTTTTGGCAACCGATAAGGATTAGGCAAGTGTGAAAACTATTCGGAGATGCGAATAATCGCGGACTTTTTTAATAGATTCTTAGCTGTGTGATTATTTGTGAAGGTAAATGGGATCGTTTTGTTTTCCCTCCCCCCAATCTGTTTTTGCGGTTTCGGTTAATCTGTTGTTGTAGCTTTGAATTTATGACGGGAGGTATCCCAAAAGCTACCTAAAGCGCTACTCTCTTCTTTAGTCGCCTCGTGAGTTGATCTGTTTTCAAAACACGCTCAGGCTTATACACACATTTACTAATCGCCGAGCACAAAGATGCGCTTTTTAAATAGTCACCATTTTGTGTGGAACGACTCGACACTTGAAACGAATTGGGATGCAAGCGAAAGCGCCCTTTCTGCGTCTCTTTGCGTCACCTCGCTTCTATCGTAGTCCGCTTTCTTTCTTAAAATGTACAACTCTTCAAGAATTTGTGCAGCATCAACGTGCCCCAAGTTTACCAAAACGTGAACGAGCTTGTCATCTCGGCGCGGAATTGGAGTTTTGAGAAACGCTAGAAAGTCTTCAAGCGCCATTCTTGCCGCAAAATACGCGGCCGATGCCGCTTTGTTGAAGCTTTTGTGTTCAAGGTCTAACTTCGCTTCGTTAAGCAGAGTGTACACCTTTTGTGACAAATTGTGTGTACGCAACGGAGTTCTTCTCCAAAACCATGGGCGATAAAGAAGCCCAAGGGTACTTCGATTTAAGCCGAACCATCACTTCCGCAACCTTTTTTGTTATTTCTTCGCTCTCCTTCGACACCACAACAAAAACGTTCGACTCGTAAAGCGAGCGCTCTTCGAAAAACAAAACCTCTTCAACCTCTTTCAACTGTGAAATTTCATCGAGAAACTCGTGAAAGGGTTTCCACCACTCCTTTGAAATTGGAATTTCTAGCATCACCGATTGAACGCCATAGAAAACTATAAGCGTTGTCTTAAGCGGCTATTGAAACCGCAAAAGCGGCGTTTCGCTGTTTGATGCGCTCAATCACTCAGCGTTACCTGCACTCGGCGTTCTTGATGAACTCATGTGAAAAATTCGTGCAAAGTATTTAAAATTTTGAGTAGTAACGACTCGCGTTGCTACTTATACCACCGAAAGGTAACAAAATCGAACCACCGCTAAATTACCAAATTTGTATTCTCGGCTTCTCAGTTTTTTCATTTGACGGAAAGGCCAGGTCAAACGCTGGGTGGTTCACCGCTGGAAGGGTTGCACGATATCTAGCGGGTGAGTGAGGGTCTATCGTGAGCCTTCTTTTTAGCTCTTCTTCTCTCATGTTTTGTCGCCAAATTTGTGCATAGGATATAAAAAATCTTTGTTCTTGTGTGAGCCCATCGATCAGTCTTTTTCGTGATTCTTTTTTAAGCCTTCTTTGTAGCGCTTCATATGCAATACTCAATCCGCCGATATCTGCTATGTTTTCGCCAAGTGTGAGCTCGCCATTTATGAAAAAGCCAGGTAACACTTCTTGCGAAGAGTAAAGTTTCACCACCGCAGCCGCCCTTTTTCCAAACTCTTTTGCATCTTCAGGCGTCCACCAATCCCTCAAGTTTCCTTCGTGGTCGAAGCGTCTTCCTTGGTCGTCGTAGCCATGAGTGATTTCGTGACCTATAACAGCGCCTATAGCGCCGTAGTTAACCGCGTCGTCCGCTTTGAAATCAAAGAAAGGAGGTTGAAGAATTCCCGCTGGAAAGACTATTTCGTTGTCAGTCGGAGAAAAATACGCGTTCACAGTCGGTGGTGTCATAAACCACTCACTTCTGTCAACTTCTTTACCAACTCTCAACATTTGCCTTTTTACTTCAAACTCTATTGACCTTCTCACATTTCCCGCGTAATCGCTTGGTGAGATTTCAAGACCTGTGTAATCCCTAAACTTTTCTGGGTGACCGATTTTTATCCTGAGCCTTTCAAACTTTTTGAGCGCTTCTTTTCGCGTCGCTTCGCTCATCCAGGAGAGAGTGAGAAGCCTGTCCCTGAAAACCGAAAGAAGGTCTCTCACTAATTGCTCCATTTTCTCTCTTGCTTCCTTTGGAAAGTACCTTTCGACGTAAAGCTTGCCAAGCGCTTCACCAATCGATTCATCTATGGTTTCGATAACGCTTTTCCAGCGCGCCTCTTGTTTTTGCTGGCCCAAAAGCTTACGCTGGAAGAACTCGAAGTGTTCCTTTTCCACTTCCCTGTGTAAAAATGGTGCGTAACTATGTAGCACATGCCAAGCAAGGTACGCTCTTACACCTTCTAAGTCTTCGATTTTGTTCAACGCATCAAAGAACTCGGGTTGTCCAACGATCGCATAGTCTGCACGAATCCCTAAAGCGTCGAAGTAGCTTTCGAAGTCAAGCGTTGAATACCTCGAAAGCATAGAAAGCTCAAATCTGTTGTAGTTCCTTTCTTGATCTCTTAGCTCAGCCCTTGTCCTACTTGAGGATGCAAGTTTGGTTTCTAGCTCAACCACCTTTAAAGCGTAGTTTCTTGCTTCCACTTGCGGCAAACCTTTAAGTTCAAACATTCTTTGAACGTGCGCCTTGTACTCCTTTTTTAGCTCTGAAAAAGCGTGCTTTAAGTAGTAATCCCTGTCTGGAAGCGAAAGCCCTCCTTGAACAAGATAAAGCGCGTAAACCGAGCTGTTCTTTTTGTCCGCTCTTGAAAAACAAGAGAAAAACACGCGAACGCCCGCTTTGTGAAGTTTTGCGACGCGCTCTGCCAACTCTCTTTTCGTGGAAAGGGAGAGGGCAAGCTCCCAAAGATCTTCTATTACGCCAAACTTTGCGCTTTCCCTGTTTTTCGTGAAACCAGATTTGTAAAAGTCGCCCACAAGCTGCTCTGCCGAACCTTTTATTGCAACTTTTTTTGCGCAATCTTCTGCAATTTCGCGTAAAAGCCTAAGGTTCCACTCGCGAAGTTCATCGAACGCGCCCCAGCTTGATTTGTCTGGAGGAACTGGGTTGTTTTTTAACCAGTTACCAACAGCGTATCTATAGAAGTCTTGCCTTGGATCGATCGACTTGTCCATGTGTTCAATAGAAAAACGCGGTGAATGATTCAGTCTTGTGTGATTCAACTCACTTTATTGTTTTTGTGCCACTTAATAAAAGTTCGCAAAAAGCGTATATACAAAACGCACACACTGAAAGTGTGACTTAAGACAAACTAGAAATGACAATTCCACTTTACACCTATATAGCTAGAGCGCTTGTTGTCATCGCGAGTTTGAGGTTTCCTTAGATCGCTTATTTTTCATAGATGGAGTTGGCGTTGTATTCGGCGCATCCGGAATTGCTTGCGGCGCGCTGATCTTGGTGCGGTGATGCTTTACAGAAACCAAACAACACACTTTAGTGGCGTGATAACACGTTTTCGGTTTTTAGTGTTTTTGGAAGTTTCCAAAACTTAGCCCTTAAAACGCGGAGTAGCTCACAAGGAGCATTTTGTGAGCCATCGGCGCGGTTTTCTGGCTTTCCTAAGAGTAAGGTCAATGCTGAAACAAACTGTCGGAAATGCGGAAACAAGTCACGCAAGTGCTAAGTATATCATATACGATATCCTTAAGTATATCGCCAATTCAATTGTTTTTATGAGACAGCTAGAGCGTGTGCGCTCGCACGCGTTTATCGCACCGCAGGGAACGCCGAGAGGACTACTCATGTACTACGTTTTGCACAAGCTCAGTCTAAAGCCAGTTTACGGTTACGAAATTCTGAAAGACATCGAAAGCAAAAGCGAGGGTGTGTGGAGACCAGGTCCAAGCTCTATTTACCCTCTTTTAAAAAAGCTAGAGCGCGCGGGTTTTATCCGAGCACAAGGAAAGGAAGGTGATGGAACTTCGCACAAGTTTTACACGATAACGCAAAAAGGAAGGGAGCAGCTTTTGGAGCTTAAGAAAAAGTTTTCACAAGCTAGTCAGAAGTGGGATTCTATTCCCAAGATATTTGTGGAACTTGTCGAACCAGAAGACGCGCTCAGAATGGTCGAAAAGCTTTCCACTTCAAAATTCGAGTTATTGCGCGAACTTGTGGAATCAAAGCTCCACGACTTGCCAAAAAGGGAAGTGGCGTACGCGCTCGAGCAGTACAGGCTTTCTTTAAAAAGGCAGCTCGATTGGGTAAACGAGCTTCTTTCGAAACTGGGTGAGTGAAAATGTCTTACGTGATAGACGTGCGCTCTCTCACAAAGATTTACAACGGAAAGGTCAAAGCGGTTGACAACATATCGTTCAGCGTAAAAGAAGGTGAAGTGTTCGGCTTTCTTGGTCCAAACGGCGCAGGAAAGTCGACAACGATCAAGATGCTCACCACACTTTTACGCCCAACATCTGGAACCGCGCTTGTTTGCGGGTTTGACATAGTTCGCGAGCAAAACAGCGTAAGAAGGGTTGTTGGCGTGGTCCACCAGGAGTACACCGCGGACGAAGACCTTACAGGTTACGAAAACATTATGCTCATCGCAGACCTTTACGGGATTCCTCGAGAAGTGTCAAAGCAAAGGGCGCTTGAGCTCCTCAAACTTGTGGATTTGGAGGCGGCGGCGCACCGCAAAGTGGAAACTTACTCAGGCGGTATGAGAAGAAGGCTTGAGCTTGCGTGTGGCCTCGTGAACCACCCCAAGGTGCTTTTTCTCGACGAACCGACGCTTGGGCTTGATGTTCAAACAAGGGCTGCGGTTTGGGGTTACATCAAGAAGCTAAAGGAGGAGCTTGGAATGACCATCTTTATGACCACGCACTATCTTGAAGAAGCGGACAGCCTTTGCGACAGAATCGCGATAATCGATAAAGGAAAAATCGTGAAAATAGGCACTCCTGACGAGCTAAAGGCAAGTTTAGGCGGTGATGTGATAGAGCTTGAAGTTGACAAAGTAGGCGAGGGAGTAGATGGCATCATCAAGGGAATACCAAACGTTTTAGAAGTGAAAGAGCTAGGAAATGGGCGCTACAGGATAAAAGCGAAGAGTGGTGAGGAAGTGGCACCTCTTGTGATAGAAGCGATAAGGACACGAGGTTTCAAGGTGAAAAGAATTTCGATCACAAAGCCTTCTCTTGACGAAGTTTACTTGGAGTACACTGGTAGATCACTACGAGAAGAGGAAGCGGACAAAGAGCAGCTTTTTGCGCAAAGGGCGACACTAAGAAGAGCGAGGATGCAGTAAGAGGTGGTGAGAGTGTCCGAAACCGAATTGACCACAAGCGTGCTTCACGGACTTTGGGCGCTCACAAACCGAGAGCTCAAAAAGTGGTACAAGGAACCTGTTATCCTGCTACTCAGCCTGATCCAACCGGTTGTGTGGCTTGGGCTTTACGGAAAGTCGCTCAACTTCGGCGCTTTGTTCACTCAGGGTTCTTTCAACATTCCAGGTTTGGACATACCAAAAAGCGTTTTGGATCAAATCGCTTTAGAAATCATGTCGAACACCTTTGGAACCACGGATTACTTTTCTTTTCTTGCAGTGGGAATGCTTTCTTTTGTAGCGCTGTTTACCGCTATGTTTAGCGGAATGTCAATAGTGTGGGACAGACGCTTTGGTTTCTTGGATAAAATCCTGACCACACCAGTTCCAAGAGGTTCAATCGTGATGGCGAAAGTGCTTTCTAGCACGATCAGGGCGCTTCTGCAGAGCGCCATCGTTCTTGTGATAGCGGTTCTTTTGGGAATGGATGTGTCAAAGTTCACCGTTTTGGGCGTTGCCGGAACTTTTGTTGCGCTCTTTCTAATGGTTTTCGGGTTGTCATCAATCTTTGTGATGCTCGCGCTACGCTCAACGAACTGGCAAAGCCAAATGGCGATCATGAACCTTCTGAACCTACCTCTACTATTTGCAAGCAACGCGCTATTTCCCGCAAAATACATGCCAACTTGGCTACAATACGTGGTAAAGGTGAACCCGATTAGCTACGCCACTGACATAGGAAGGCAACTGCTTTTGGGCTCACCAGGGTTGAACACACTCGCCTTTGACTTTGCTTATCTCGCCGCTTTTGCGGTGGTGTTTTCGACCATAGGAATCCTGCTTTCTTGGCACTATCTAACTCAGTGATTTAAGCAAAGATCGCTCAAACCGTGTCATTGTGCCACAAAGCGTCTTATTGATAACATTTTTAACACTGTTCTACACCGTAAGCCCATAAACCAAATTCTTTGGCACCCTAATCTTAGGAAATGAGAAACAGGAGTCGACTTCTCCCCAATACCAGAGAAGAGTGTGCACGAAGTTGGATAACAAGACGAATGTGATGCATCTTCTACCAAACGCTTATCAAGAAAATTAGCAAACATATCAAACTCTTAAACGAAGTGAACTAAAGACAAAAATTCTTTCACGATGAAAAAGTGGATTTCAAAGCTATTTGGGGTAAGTTCTACGAGAAGTACATAGTGTTAACGCGTAAGCCGTTTTCCAAAAGAACAACTAAACATGAAGTTCTTCCCTCTAATGGGGGAGAATTCCACCTTCACATAAGGATAGTCTACCACGTTATTGGAAGAACAAACCAAAAAAGTTGCTCCTTGACTAGATGCGCAGTAGATAGGGGGACGGTAAAATATTCTTAAGGACCTTCAACATGGAAATTTAGTTCGTCGGTAGACTGAGGTTGTACGATAAACGGGAAAGGTTAGAGGTGCGCTACGACGACGTTAAAAACGCGTAGTACGATCAATTCCAGTAAAAGTTGAAGTTAAGGAAACTGGCAAAAAATTGGACATACTGTGAAGGGAGAGAAGAAGAGTATCCAAACAGAAACTTCAAAGAGAAACAAAAGCGCGTTAATTGACTTAGGAATTAACGTTTTAGTAAGTATGGTGGTTGACGACGGCACTTGGTTACTGTACAAAGGCGTAAGGAGGGTTACTTTTATCTTGTGAATTGCCGCGGTCGCTCGCCGATAGAAATCGGTAAATGGGACGCTCATCAAGAACTCAACAGGGAAAAGAGTAAGTTGTTCAGGAAGCTAACTAGCATCTTATGCGCTTATATAGGAACTTTTCATCTCTTAAAATCACTCCATGAACTTTGTCAACGTTCTGCTTGAGCTAACCCTCTAGCATCGCTCAACAAAAACATATTCGTGTATTCTTGATAACGCTTGGTCCACAAGTGTTTTGGCACTGGTTCACAAAGCGCGCAATTGGAGCTGTTTGATTCTAGTAAGCTCTATTCTCACAAAAATCATCAAATCCATACTCTTTTTATGTGTTTAATCTTGTCAAACCCCTCGTCTTCGCTTATTATTGTAGAAATCCCATTGTTTTTCATGACAGCTACGTGTAACGCATCAGAAGGTTTGAGTTTGTCTAAAAATTGTAGCGAGACGTTAAAGTCTTCTATTCCAATTTTCAAAACTCTTGAACAAGGTAGTATCACTTCTTTTACGAAATCCGCACTATCTTCGTATTTTACGCCGTATTTCTTTTTAGAAATGTAAAAAGTTTCTTCAAGAACCAACACATCTGTGTAAAAGGGTTGTTTCTCTAACAAACGCTCAAAAAGGCTTTCCACATTTGGCTCGCCCAAGTTAAGGTAAATCAAAAAGTTTGCATCAAGAAACATCTTCAAACTCATCCTCTAAAGCGACGTTTTTCAACTCGCCGAGTTTTGGTTTTGTTTTTACGTAACTAATCCTTTTTAGATGTTCGTGAATCCTTTTTCTTAACTCCGAGAGTTCTACCTTTTTTTCAGGCTCAAGCACAACTCTTCCTTCTTCAACCCTAAGAATTAGCTCTTCGTTTTCTTTTATACCGACGAGCTCTCGCACCAATTTGGGAAGAACGATGTAACCCTTTTTTCCAACTTTTACTCTTATGGTCAAACTAATCCAACCAAAATTAAACCAATCTAACCTTTATATCAATTTTTCTGTTTTGATGATGATAGTGTCTAGATAATAATTTTCCATACTTGGATTTCACGCTCGTCCATCATTTATCTCGATATTTGAGAGCAATGTCTGGATAAAAAGCTTTCGCGCTGAGTGTGCGTTTACTAACCCATTATCCAGTCAAATCTCTTTGAAAGTTCAAAAATTTTAACTTTTTGGGAGTTAAGGGGGCGAAAGTCCCCTTCCGTTCCGTGAGAATGGATAGCCCCCTTATACAAATGTTTTTACAGTTACCAAAAATGGATATACATACTCTTGCTGAAAGAGCTGAGGTCGTACCCCTGGGAGTGGGGGAACTTACGCCTGTGGAGAGCGACCCTCCGTAACCCACACGGGGCATTACAGAACGTTCGGGAAACCTCCGCTGTGGGGGGATCGAGCTCGCTCTGAGAAGCAGGAAACCCTCACCGCGAGGATGCCCGTCCGTGAGGGCGGGGTAGTTCACTTAGCGAAGTTTGGTTTTTAACTATCCAGTTTTATGGTATATCAGTTGTGAAATAATTTATATATCATATAGAATCTCTATATTCTATATCCAATAATTTTATAAATAACCTTTATTTTATTAAATCGACCAAAAATGTTTTGTAGAAAGCCTTTCTCAAACAGGACAAAATCGGAGAAACACGGTTTTTGTACAGGTAGGTTTTTTGCGCGTACAAAGCTACCAAATCGTCTTTCCAAAATCACAGTAGTGCTAAGATTCGAAGCTGCTTTGATATCACCAAGTGGAAAAGCTTTTTAAAAAGTTGCGCTTTTCAAGGTTGACCGCTATGGGAAAAACAAACTTCGCGATTTCCACGGCGGCGGTCGCACTCATCGTGGTTTTGGTCGTTGCGGCGATCGTGGGAGTTATTCTTTTGACAAGAACGCCTTCCATCTCATCCTCTACATCTTCACAAACTGGTACAAGCGTGATTAGTTCTGTTCGACGCTCTTACACGCTTGTAGTAATAAGAAACGCACCCACGAATGACATGGATCCTAGAGAAACTTCTTCAATCGATATAGTGCAAAACGTGTACCAGACGCTCACCTATATCGCGCCAAACGGGACGGTTGAGCCTCTTCTTGCGACTAACTGGTCTTACAACCCTAATAAAACCATTTGGACCTTCACTTTAAGGCAAGGCGTGACATTCCACGATGGCACACCTTTTAACTCAACTGCGGTGGTCGACTCGATCGACAACATAGTTCAGTTCGGTGAAGGCGATGCGCCTGACGTATGGAGTGGTTTGGTTAGCGTGAGCGCACAAGGGCCTTACACGGTTGTGATCAAGTGGGCATATCCCGCTAACGTCGCTTTCATAGTGGGCTCGGCCTACGCGGCTTTCATCTTTAGTCCTAACGTGTGGAAAGTGGCGCACGTCGCACCAGGTAACAACACGGGTCTGCACCAGTGGTTTTCGCAGTTTCATGATGACGGAACAGGTCCATACGAAATTCTTTCAAACCAATCGAGTGTGCAAACAGGTGTCACGCTTGTCGCTTATCCAAAGTACTGGGGAGGGTGGAAGAGCGACCAGTTCAAAAAGGTAATCGTGAAATTTGTGAGTAACACAGCAACAGCGGTTGACCTGCTCACTTCTGGTCAAGTGAACCAAACGGGTTTAAACGGCCAGTTCCAGTACGTGCCACAACTACTGAGTGCTGGTGACCAAGTTGTGCCCGCAAAGTCTTTTGCGGCAATCTGGATTCTCTTTAACACAAAGCACCCACTTTTAAACCAAAGCGCGGTAAGAAGGGCGCTTCTTGCCGCGATAAACTACCAGCAAGTTCTTTCACAAGCATACTACGGTTATGGTTCGCTGTTTTCTGGTGGAATTAACCCTGGCAAACCCTTTTACTCTAACGAAACACCCAGTTATCCTCCCACAGGTAACATAACGCTCGCAAAACAAATTCTTAAATCAATAGGAATCACAGGTGGGCTAAATGTAACTTGGACTCTTACTTACTCGTTAGGCAGTCCATTTCTTGGAACCGCGGCACAAGTTCTTGCGACAGACTGGGCGCCTTTAGGGGTCAAACTAAACATCCAAGGGTTACCGTTTAACCAGCTTGCGAAAAAAGCGGGTTACTACAACGCCACGACCGGACAAGTGTTTAGTCCTGGTCCTTTAAGCTATGCTTATTCGTCACAAGCGCAAGACATTTTGCTATTAAACTGGGTAGGTGCGATAAACGACCCCTATCTTGTGATAAACGAGCTATTTGCGATACAACCCGCTCCTTACCAAAACGACATACTTTTCAACTGGGCTTATTGGACAAATCAAACGTTTACGCAACTGCTACAAAAAGCGCACATAGACGAAGCGCTTAACCCGCAACTTGCGCAACAAGAGTACAACACGCTAAACCTGATGCTTTACCAAGCCGCACCTGGCTGGCCGCTTTTTGCGGAAGAAACGGTTTACGCGTTTGGACCTCATGTGGGTGGCTTCGTTTCAAACCCGTACTACGGTTTTAGCTATCCATTCTGGTACCAAATGTATTACAAGGGGTAAAACATGGGATATTGGGGGTATATAGCGCGAAGGGTTGTGCTCGCGTTTTTCGTGGTTCTCGGAACCCTAATTCTCACTTTTTATCTTTCTCACGTGCTACCCGCAAACCCCGCGATTTTGTTCGCTGGTCAAAACCCAAGTCCTCAGGAAATAGCGATGATCGAGCAAGAGTACGGATTCAACAAGCCGCTTTACGTGCAGTTTTTGCTTTACATCTCAAACTTCTTTAGAGGCAACCTCGGCCTTTCGATTAGCACGCAACAACCAGTAAGCGAGCTGATCGCAGAATCGCTACCCAACTCACTCACACTTGCCGCTCTGTCAACACTTTTTTCTGCTATACTCGGAATTCCGCTTGGAGTTGTTGCTGCGCGTTCGCGTAACGCTTTTCTTGACCACTTTCTAAGGATTTTTTCGTTGAGCGGCGTCGCACTTCCGCAGTTTTGGCTTGGGCTTGTTTTTCAGCTTGTGTTTTCCGTAAAACTACACATTTTTCCTATTGCGTCATACGGTGGCTCACTCTTCTTCCTCACAAATCACCCTATCCCTCACATAACAGGTTCCTATCTTATTGACGCATTGCTTTCAGGCCACTTCGGTGACGCCGCAAAGATTGCGTGGAGTCTTGTTTTGCCCACCGTTACACTGTCACTTTATCCCTTAGGTGTGGTGATTAGGCAGACAAGAGGCGCGATGATAAGCGCGCTTTCAAGCGAATATATAAGAACCGCTAAGGCGTACGGTTTACCTGAGCGCGAAATTCACTTTAAACTTGCGCTAAAAAACGCGCTCACACCCGTGATCGTTTCGCTTGGGCTTGTTTTTGCTGGTTCTTTGATAGGCGTGGTTTATGTCGAACAAATCTTCTTTCTTGAACCGGGACTAGGCTTTCTTATAGTGCAGGGGCTTGGGGTGGGGCAAACTTCCACCTCTCTTGCGCTTTCTCCTGACTACCCTCTAATTCTTGGTATCACGATTGTGGTCGTTCTGGTTTACGTAGCTTCCAATTTGGTCGTGGACATAGCGCAAGCCGTGCTTGATAGGAGGATCGCGCTTTGAGCATTGTGAAAACGCTTTTCAAAGAGCGCACGTTTGCCGTGGGTTTTGGCATCGTTGTCTGCTTGTTCTTTCTAGGACTTGCCGCGCCTTTGGTCTCGCCTTATCCAGCGCAGGGAATGGGAGAAACCGTGCCTTCGCCATGCTCTTCACCAGCCGGGGTTTGCGCGCCAACGCTGAGTCACCCGTTTGGAACCGAAGTTGGCGGAAGGGACATAATGAGCAGAATCTTTTTTGGACTTCGCACGTCGATACTCGTTTCTTTGCTCGTGGTTTCGATTTCTTTTGTGATTGGTTTGTTCATAGGTGTTAGCGCAGGCTATTTTGGTGGATGGGTGGATGAGCTACTTATGAGAATCACCGATGTGTTCCTCTCTTTCCCTCATATAATACTTGCGCTTATAATTGTCGCGACGCTAGGTCCTGGATTAAAAGACGTGGTGATAGCGCTCGGTGTAACGTGGTGGCCTTACTTTGCAAGACTCTCAAGGGCGCAGGCGCTTTCTGTAAAGTTTCGGCCGTACGTTCAGCTATCAAAGTACTACGGAGTTCCTTCTTTCAAGGTGATGCTCGGACATTTGATTCCTTCTTCTCTTTCGCCTCTCGTGATACAGGCAACGCTTGACTTAGGTTCGGTGGTTCTTGCAGAAGCCGGTTTGAGCTTTTTAGGACTTGGTGTAAGACCACCAACCGCAGATTTGGGAAGAATGATCTTTGAGTCGATCGATTACGTCACAACCGCTTGGTGGTATCCGCTTTTTCCTGGAATTTTTCTTGCGCTCCTTGTTATAGGGTTCAATTTGATGGGAGATAGCCTAAGAGAGCGTTTTGAGCCCTCTTTAAGGAGGAGTTTTTGAAATTGTTGGAAATAAAAGAGCTTAGCGTGGAGTACGTAACACCATTGGGCGTGATACGCGCGCTTGAGCGTGTAAACTTGGGTGTGGAAAGGGGTGAATTTCTCGGAGTTGTGGGCGAATCTGGCTCTGGAAAGTCGACACTAGGGTACGCGATAATTAGGCTACTTCCGCAAAACGCGAGGGTCAGTGGAAAAATACTATTTGAAGGGTTTGACATTTTGAGCGCAAAAGAAGAGCAGATCAGAAAAATCAGAGGAAAAAGCATCACGATGGTGTTTCAGGACCCTTTTACTTCCTTAAACCCGCTATTTAAAGTGGGAGAGCAAATCACAAGACCTTTGGAAGTGCACTACGCAATGTCAAAGCGCGACGCACAGCAAAAGATGAAACACTTTTTGTCGCTCGTAGGCCTTTCTGATTACGTTCTTTCGTGCTATCCGTTTGAGCTTAGCGGAGGAACGCAGCAAAGGTTGATGCTCGCAATGGCTCTTTCGACCGCGCCTTCTCTTATCATAGCGGACGAGCCGACAAGCTCGGTCGACGCTTCAATTCAAGCGCAAATACTACGCATTCTTCTTGAAATCAAAAAGAAGACGAGTTTTTCGATGATACTTATCACTCACAACATTGAGGTCGCTTCGAGCGTTTGCGATAAGCTGTGTGTGATGTACGCAGGACGTTTGGTCGAGTTCGGTAGCACAAAGCATGTTTTGAGTGATCCGAAACACCCTTACACACAAGCGCTACTTTCGTGCATACCAAGACCAAGAGAAAGCAAAACGCAAACCAAAAAGCTTAGCGCAATTTCTGGAAATCCCCCTGACCCGTTTAACACACCAACAGGTTGCAAGTTTCACCCTAGATGTTCACACGCTTGGAAGCTGTGTGGTGAAGAGGAGCCGAAGGAAAGCGTAGTGGGCGAGCGAAGAGTGCTCTGCCATCTTTATAATGGGTGAAGCGAGTGATCGAAGTAAGGCACTTGGTGAAACACTATACGCGTAGAAGCTTTTTCGTAAAAGAAAAACCAATTCGCGCGCTAGATGATGTGAGTTTTGACATAGCGAATAGAGAAGTGTTTGGCGTTGTTGGTGAATCTGGTTCAGGAAAGACTACGTTAGGGCTTACCACTATTAGGTTTATCGAGCCGACGCAAGGCAAAATCTTTGTCGACGGTGTGGACTACACCTCGCTAAAAGGTAAGGAGTTCGAAAGATTTAGAAAAAGGTTTTCAGTTGTTTTTCAAAACCCCTCCCACGCACTAGACCCAAACTGGAGCGTTTCAAGAATTGTGAGCGAACCCTTAGAAAGCGTTACACAAAAAGAAAAAGAGCAAATGGTTTTTGACGCGCTAAACGAAGTGGGACTTCCAAAAAGCTTTGCGGAAAGGCGTCCTCACGAGTTGTCTGGTGGTCAAAAACAGCGCGTTGCGATAGCGCGTGCGCTCATCAACAAGCCACAATTCGTGGTGCTCGATGAGCCAACGTCCGCGCTCGATGTTTCGATTCAAGCTCAAATCCTAAACCTTTTGGTGGACCTTCAGGAAAAGCATAACCTGACCTACATGCTTATATCGCACGACTTGAACGTAGTGGGAAAACTGAGTGACAGGGTTGCGGTTATGTATCTTGGAAAAATCGTTGAAATTGGCGACACGATCGAGCTTTTCCGCTCACCCTTACACCCTTACACACAAGCGCTACTTTCAAGCTTACCAGGTAAAAAACAGTTTTTGGAGTTTTCTCTTGTAGGAGATGTGCCAAGCGCAAAAGATCCTCCGAGCGGGTGTAGATTTCACACGCGTTGCCCTTACGCCACAGAAATTTGCAAACGTGAAGAGCCTAAGATGCTAGCATTTGGTGACACTCACAGCGTTGCGTGCCACAACACACACCTTGTGAAACAAAAAGCGGTGCAACACCCTGAAAGAATTGGCGGATTTGAAAGAGCTTAAAAAGCGCCAAAAGAAGAACACTTGGGTTGACAGAGCGCGCACCAAAAAGCGACATAACAAAGCTTGCGTTCACTTCTTTAGGCCACTTCGCAAATGACGGCATGCTGTTCTTTGTGCCGCTTGTTGTGGACATAATCGTGCAACAAAGGAAAGTTGCGCCTCTTTACACTTCGCTCATCCTTACGCTGTTTTACGCTTCTTCGGCGATTTTTAGCACGTTTGCAGGAAGAATTGCGGACAAAACCGGAAAAGCCGCGCGCTTGCTTTCGCTCGGAATTTTCGTGCTTTCTTTGGGAGTACTGGGTTTTGATATAGCGCTAAGCGAAACAAACGAACAGATTCTTATCGCGCTTTCTATGCTTTCTTCTGTGATCGCGGGCATCGGTAGCTCGTTTTACCACCCGCTTGGCGCGTCAATTTTACAAAGAAGCTTTTCGAGTCGTTTTCGGGGTTTTGCGCTTGGCTTAAACGGCTCAATTGGAAGCCTTGGTAGAGCGCTTTACCCGATTTTGTTCTTTGCTCTCTCCACTTTTTTAATGGAAAAAGGTGCTCTTTTGTTCTTTGCGCTTTTGGGTGTTGCGATTTCCTTTGTGATCTTTGTCGGACTTTCAGAAAGCAAAATCGAAACAAACAAAGCAAAAAGCCAAAAAAGGGTGGTTTCCACGGCTTTGCTTGTGCTTTTGGCAATAACCGTGGCTCGCTCGGCGACTGTGCAAGGAATGACCGCGTGGTTACCCACGTTCCTTAGCACAAAAGTTGGGTTGTCAACAAAACTCGGATTTCTGCTCACCACGACTTACGTCACGCCGATTGTGGGGCAAATCATTTTTGGGCGTTTGATGGACAAGTTTGACAAAAGACTCGTTCTCACACTCGCTTCGTTTGGCTCTGGGTGTTCGATGTTGCTCTTCGTTACATATTCGTTTGGGGCTTTTGGGTATATAGAGCTTGCGCTGTTCGGTTTCTTCACTTACAATGCATTTCCAATTCTTTTGTCACTAACGTCGGAGTACACCCCAAGAGAAGCGTACGCCTTTGGGAACGCGCTCATTTGGGGAGTTGGCTCAACTGGTGGTAGCGTCATCGGTCCGCTACTGGTTGGCGCGATAATACTTGGCTCATATTCAAGACTGGGTTTTGCGTTTGAAGTGCTCTCAATCGCCACGATACTTGTGGGTGTGTTGCCAATCCTTTTACCCAAAACTCACTGAAAATTCAGAGCGTTTTATTGCGTTTGCGATCTTTTGCTTTAGCGCGTCCAAATCAAAGCCAAGCACGTAAGAAACAGAGCAGCTTTCAAGTGTGTAAAGCGCTCGCGTGGCAAGCCTAGTAAAGCCTTCGGTATCGTTCTTTTGGAGGTGAACATACGCCGCGCAAAGAAGAATCAAAGCTTGAAGCGCAAGCTTTTTTGAACCGCTTTCTTTTCTCCAAAAGTCCTCTAACTCTTCGTGCGCTTCCCAAAACCTCTCCTCTTTGATTAAAGAGGAGACCCTTTTTGCTAGCTCTTGCTCGTCAATTTGCTCATCTTTTCGCTTTTTTATTACACGTACTTCAAGTGGCTCGCCCAAAGCTTTTCGAATAGCTACTAAGGCGCATTCAATCGCTTTAGCGTCACCAAAAACGTCTATCTGAATGTTCCTGCTTGACACGCGAATGTTTGTGACGAGCGCTTTGCACTCTTCGGGTTTCAAAAGTGAATCAAGCGTGTGTTTCAAAATCGGAATGTCACGCGGATTTTTTCCGTGGTTTTTGAAAAGCGCAAGAACTCTCAAACCAGCTCACGCTTGACCACAGCCGGGGTGTCGCTCAAACAAATCGTGCACGGTAGCTTGATTTGCGGATTATGGGACACACAAACGGTGCAGACGTAACCCTTTGAGAGAGCGTAAAGTGCGATCTTGTCCACTTCATGTAGAAATTCGTGAGTCTTTAAACGTCCTTCTACCATCCCTTTTACGGCGCTCTCCAACATGGAGTTCAAGTCTGATTTTGAAAGCGTTGACGCAAGAATTCCTCTCTCATTTGCGACGTACCTGCTTATCGCGGACTGCGAAAGTCCAACCATTTTCGCAACCTGAGTTTCACTAAAACCCAAAGAGAGAAGGCGCTCAACCGCAAGTCTCTTTAGTGCGGGTATGAGAGATCTTGTTGTCACTTCAAGAGGCGAATACACAACTTGGTCCCATTGCTTAAGGATACAAGCTGCGCATATTTGAAGTTTTGTGCCTTGTGGTTAGCGAGCTTGGTGGTGGATGGAACGCGTAAATCGTGTAATTCGAAATGTTACAGAAACGCTTAAACGTCACCAGCGAGAAATAACCACTTTTCTTTCGGTAAAGAAGTAAATCATGTCGTCCCCACCTTGCGCATGCAAGTCGCCGAAGAAGCTGTCTTTAAGTCCTGCAAAAGGGTAAAACGCGATTGGCGCCGCAACTCCAACATTCACACCGATGTTACCCGCTTGAACGCTTTTTACGAATTTTCTTGCGGCACTTCCGCTTGTTGTAAAGATGGTCGAAGCGTTGCCGTACCTGCTTGAGTTTATCACTTCGATTGCGTGCTCAAGGTTTTTGCAAGTGATAACACTCGCAACTGGCCCAAAAATCTCTTCTTTTGCGATTCTCATGTCAGGCTCCACTTGGTCAAAAATCGTTGGTCCCATAAAGAATCCGTTTTGGTATCGCTCAACCTTTGCGTTTCTTCCATCGAGCACGAGTTTTGCGCCTTCGGAAACGCCTAGCTCCACATAAGATCGCACTCTTTCCAAGTGTTCCCTTCGAATAAGCGGTCCCATGTCTACATCTGGCTCAAGCCCGTAACCCAGCCTTAGTTTCTTTGCGGCTTCCGTGAACCTTTTTAAAACTTCATCGTGGTTTTCTGGAAAAGTCACCAGAACTGAACCCGCAAGGCAACGCTCTCCGGCATTACCGAAAAACGAGCTAATCAGGCTGGGAATTGCGAGTGAGAGGTCGGCGTCTGGCATCACTACCTCAAAGTTTTTCGCAGAAGCCCCAGCTTGAACCCTTTTGTGGTTTGCGCAACCCTTTTTGTACACGTACTCGGCCACGGGCGTTGAACCCACAAAGCTCACACCGGCCACAAGCTTGTTTTCAAGGATTGCGTCAACGGTCTTTGCCGCGCCGTTTATCACAGAAATCACGCCTGGCGGAAATCCAGCCTCGTCAAACAGTTTTGTCACAAAGTTCATGCTCAAAGGCGTCTTTTCCGAAGGTTTCACGACAACCGAGTTACCAAGCGCTACGGCGTACGGCAAAAACCAAAAAGGAACCATCAAAGGAAAGTTGAAAGGCGAAATTACCGCGAAAACACCAACTGGAACGCGGTAAAGCTCTTCGTCAATTCCACGAGAAATCTCCAAGTTGTTTTTTCCCATCATGTGGTACACTGCGGCGCAGGACGCTTCGACGTTCTCGTATGCGCGCACCACTTCGCCCTTTGCCTCCTCAAAGGTTTTACCGTGCTCTATTGTTATCACGCGCGCAAGTTCGTCCGCCTTTTCCCTTAAAAGCCTTTCCAACACAAACAATCGTTTGATTCTTTCTGTGACAGGAATTGCCGCCCACTCTTCTTGCGCCTTTTTTGCGTTTTCAATCGCCTCGTCCACTTGTTCTTTTGGTGTTTCTGGTGCGTGCGCTATCACTTTTCCAAAAGCCGGGTTGTAAACAGGATGGCTTTCCTTTGAATCCACTTCCACAAGCCTTCCTGCGTAGTAGTTTTTCAAAACTTCAATCAAAGCGCTCATCACTCGACCACCTCCATGTCAGCAAGTTTCAGCGCTTTGTCGAGCGCTTCAACTCCTTTGTCCACTTCTTCTTGTGTGATGATCAAAGGAGGTGCTATCACAAAGTGGCTGATCCACGAGTTCACGTAAACGCCGTCTTTCATCATCGCCGATGCCACTTTGTCCGTCATAAGCGGCAATCCCTCTAGTTTGTCTTGGTAGGTGTTAAAGGGTTGCTTGGTGCTTCTGTTCTTCACAATTTCCACAGCCCAGAACAACCCTATCCCTCTTACATCGCCGATCGATGGGTGTTTTGCTTTTAATTCAGTAAGGCGCTCACCCAAGTATTTTCCAATTGTTTTTGCTCTTTCAATCAAATTGTTTTCTTGGTATTCTTCGATTGCCGCCACAGCCGCAGCAAGTGTCAAAGGGTGCGCTTCGTAGGTGTGACCGTGTGCAAAGTAGTTGTGCTCAAAAAACTGAGCAAGCTTTTCGCTTGTTGCGGTGAGCGAAAGCGGAATGTACGCACCAGTTATTCCCTTTGCGGTGGTCAAGATGTCTGGCTTTACTCCCCAGTGGTCAACCGCAAACCACTCTCCAGTCCTACCCCAACCACTCATAACTTCGTCTGTTATCAAAAACACGTCGTGCTCTTTTGTGATTTCCCGTAACCTTGGCATATACTCCTTTGGCGGCACGATCACACCGTTTGTTCCTGTTACGCTTTCCACAATGACCGCGCCCACGTTTCCTTCATTCTTGATCACGTACTCGATAAACTCAGCGCACGCAACACCGCACTCTGGGTAGCTCAAGCCAAAGGGACACCTGTAGCAATACGGGTCTGGCACATGAACCACACCTGGAAAGGCTCCAGTGGAGTTCACCGCTATCCTTCTAAAGTCACCAGTGAGCTCTATGCTAGCCGCCGTCGAGCCGTGGTAGGAGTTGTAGCGTGAAATGATTTTTGTTTTGCCTTCTTTTTTGTAAAACATTCTCACAATTTTCACAGCCGCTTCGTTCGCTTCCGTGCCAGATGTCGCAAAGAAGTATTTTGTAAGGTTTTTTGGCAAAACTTCTTTGAGTTTTTGAGAAAGCTTTGCCCTTACCTCTGTGGCAAAAGCTGGTGAAACGTACGCAAGCTTTTCCGCTTGTCGCTTTATCGCTTCTATCACTCTTTTGTTTTTGTGGCCCAAGTTTGAGCACATTAGCTGTGACGAAAAGTCGAGATACCTTTTACCGCTCGAATCTACAAAGTAACAGCCTTCCGCGTCGACCACAGTAAGAGGCTTCCAAGAGGCTTGTTTTCGCCATGTGCCGTAAGTCAGTTTTTTCGTGATGTCGGACACTTCTTCCAAAAGATTTGCGTTGTCTATTGAACTAGACATTAATCCCAAATGGTTTGATGAAAAACATGCATATAAATCTTGTGAATAATTGACATAATACTAATTGACACTGTTTTATGTGGAGAATATTTTAATTAGTTGCAAATCCTTTGGAAGAATTAATAGGAACACTGTTCCTAAAATTTTTTAATTGGACTAGAAAACACTTGAAGTGTAAATCCACCTAGCATTTCTAGAAGCCAATGACACTCAGTTTTGCTCAACCGCTTTGAATTAGTGCGGCGCTTATGTGAAATTTTGATAGCCGCTCTAATTTTACGATCTTAAAGAATCGCGAAAGTCAACGATATCAAAAGCGTAAAGTTTTGTGCAAAGCACCTGCTGTGCGACGACTGCGCTAGACCTCGTATCGTTGGAGCGGGTGGATTCGCGCGTATACTACCAATTAAATCTAAAACGCTGGTTCTTACACCTCTTTTACGCTTGGCGTGGTTTTACTCATTAATTATTCGTCGTCACGAATCACACGCATCATTTTATACTCAAATGTGCAAACGAGCGCCCAGTTTCACTTCAAATTGAGAACAACCAATCATAAAATTTAAATTATCATCGCATGGCCAAAAATACGAAGTAAAATGTTAGACAGTTTATGGGACTGGCTGATATTTATAGCGGTTGTGTTGGTGCTGTTTGGCGGCGCAAACAAGATTCCAGAACTTGCGCGCGGTTTGGGTAGGGCAATGGGCGAGTTCAGAAAAGGTCAGGCAGAGGTTGAAAAGGAAATAAGAGCGATGATGAACCAAGAACAGAAAACCGAACAAACCTCAAAAGACAACACTCAAAATGATTCTAAATACCAACAAAAGATAGCCGAGCTTGAAGCGGAAATCAGTAGACTTAAGCAAGAGTTGAAAAAATCCGCGTAAGTGTCACAATTTGAGCGAAAAGTCGCCACTTTCTTCTCTGTACTCTCATTTCGCTGAACTATCACGCCGAATTCTTGTAGCGGTAATCGTGTTTTTTGCTGAGTTTGCGTTTTTTCTTCTTCTTTACGCTTAAAAAAACCGATTTCGGTGATTTCTCTTTATACTACCCTTATCCCAGCTTCTTTAAAAGCATAAGCGTTCAGCTTTTTTACTCAATAAGGACTCATTTTGTGCAAAACGAGTTCACACTTATTAACGTTGGCTCATTTGACACGCTTGTTGCGGTGCTTTACGTGTCCGCTCTGCTTGCCGCAATCTTTTCTATTCCCGTTTGGGTGTACGAAATTTCGGCTTTCGTTTCACCAGCGCTCACAAAACGCGAAAAAAGAGTGATCAGGCTTATCGCTTTGCCCTCAATCTTTTTGTTTTTGCTAGGTGTGTTTTTCGCGTACGAAGTTGTCCTTCCTGCGCTTTTCAAGATTCTTTATTTGTTAACGGTGGCGCTTGGCGTTGAGCCCACGATGAGCGTGAGGACTTTTGTGTCAATCGTGATCGTTTACATGCTCGCACTAGGCGCGTCGTTTGAAATTCCGATGGTGATGCTAGCACTGAGCTACTTGAGAATCGTGTCTTACGAAACTTGGAAGAGGAACTGGAGGTGGGTTGTGCTAATTTGCTTCTTTATTGCGCTTTTGATATCGCCCGGCGCAACTGGAGGGCTCATGGAAACGGTGATAGGGCTCACCCTTAGTTCTCTTTATCTTTTAGGCTTGCTACTTGTAAAATTGTTAGTTAAGACTCCTGCTTGATCATAAAGTACGGGTTCTTTCCTCCGACTTCTAGGTACAGTATCCTGTTGCTGAACTCGAGAAGCTCTGACACTTTTTTCAAGTCTACCAAAGGAAGTTTTGAAAACGCGCTGTAAAGCTTGATCGTGTGCGCTATGTGTTTTGGAAATTCCAAAAACTCTCTCACGTACGAGGGCATCATTCGAAACATGAACTTTTGCGCGTTAAAGACGAGGTCGCGTTTGTACCCCTTTATCGTGGTCTTCCAGCTTGTGTCAATAAACCTGCCTTTCAAATACTTTTTGATATAGAACACGTGGTTTCCGATCATCTGTAGAATCTGGATTATCGCAGGGTGGACCTTTGTCTTCATCACTGGGGTGAGAAGGTCGTAGCGATCCCAGTCGAGCGTGAAAAGCTTGTTGTTTCTCAGTGCGTCGTCAAAAATCCTAGTTCCTGGAAGTGGTGTGTATAGCGAAAACTGAACGGCGTCCGCACCCGCATCCGCAAGCTTCCACGCGAATTTGAGCGTGGTTATCATGTCGTGTAGCGTTTCGTAGGGCGCACCGAGCATCATGCCTATTAGCACCACCACACCGTTTTCGCTCAGCATACGAACCGCCTTGACCGAAAGGGGTGTGAACAATCCTTTGTGCATTTTTTTGAGTATCTCTGGACTTCCAGATTCAATCCCAAGAAATCCAACGCGCAAACCCGCTTCAGCAGCCCTTCTTATAAGCTCAGGATTCTTTGCGGTAACGTCAGCCCTCATTTGCGCTATCCACTTAAAGTTGTAGCGCTTTTCGATCATCAGGTCAAAAAGGTGCATTCTTTGTTTTACGTTCGGGTAAACCACAAAGATGTCATCAGTGAAGAACACCCAGTCATACCCGAGCGCCTTTACTATATCAAGTTCCTCGATTATTCTTTTATTGGATTTGTTGCGCCACTTGTTGCCCCACGTTGGGGTGACGCTACAAAAGTCACACGCATAAGGACATCCGCGTGATGTTTCGACGCAAGCGACGCTATCGTTTTCGCCAAAAACTTTGAAAGTATAGTTTCTTTTGTCCACCAAGTGATACGCAGGAATTGGAAGCTTATCCAAGTCAAAAATGAGCGCTCTTGGCTTAGTTCGCACAAATTTTCCGCTTTTTGTCTTGTACACGATGCCCGAGATGCCCTCAAACCCTCTTCCTTCCGTTATCGCGCGCGTGATTTCGATTATCGTCTCATCACCTTCGCCCAAGACCACGATGTCAAAGCCACCGCGCAAAACGTCGTAAGGTAGAAAGGTTGCGTGGTGACCTCCTGCGACAAGCACCGTGTCAGGAAGGTGCTCTTTGATCGTTTTTGCGATTCTGAGTGACGTTCCGTGCGCCGCTGTAGCGTGTATTGTGATACCCACAAGCTCGGGTGAGTAGCGCAACGCCTCATCCACAACACTTTCTACACTCGACATTTTGTCCGCTTCCATATCCACCACTTTGACCCATGTTCGCGGAACTGTGAGGATGTCACCCGCAAGTTGAAGCAGGCCAAGTGGTGTTGGAAGAAAACCGAATTTGGTGAGGTACGCGCTTCCTGTAGGGTTAGAAGGTCTGATCAAAAGCGCCTTCAGAAAGGTCCCAAATATCTTACGTTTAAAAGTTTAAAACTTTATCCCAAGTGTGAGATTTGGGAAAAGCTTTTTGAGCTTCACGATTTTCGGCGCGATCACAAAAACGCAGTAAGGGTTGCTCGTGTTTTTAAAGTAGAACCTTTTGTGGTACTCTTCTGCGGGATAAAAGCTTTTAAAAGGTTCAACCTGTGTGACCACTGGTTTGGGATAAACCTTGGCTTCTTCTAGCTTGCGTATCTTTTCAAGCGCCTTTGTCTTTTGCTCTTCACTGTGGTAAAAGATCACCGACCTGTACTGAGGTCCCACGTCGTAGCCTTGTCTGTTT
>NEXD01000020.1 GCA_003019595.1 Candidatus Marsarchaeota G1 archaeon BE_D | reverse complement strand
GCGGTGTTCAGGCACGCAAGGCACATAAAATCGGGTGAGCTACCAAAGCCTGATTTGATTCTCATTGACGGAGGTCCAATTCAACTTTCCTATGCGAAACAAGCGCTTTTAATGGCGCACATGGACACACCAGTGATATCACTTGCAAAAAAAGAAGAAATAATTTACGACACCGAAGGCAAAGAGCTCAGACTTCCTCGCTCAAATCCCGCTTTGCAGATTCTACAGCACGTAAGGGACGAAGCGCACAGATTTGCGCTAAAACATCACAGGAAAAAAAGGAGAAAGGAGTCTTTAAAGAGCGCTCTTGAAGAAGTAAAGGGGATAGGCAGGGTAAGGCTTTCACGAATTCTTGAAAGATACCCCACTTTGGAAAGTCTGAAAAAAGCGAACTTGGACTCTTTGTGCAAAATTCCTGGTATTTCTAAAACGCTCGCTCAAAGAATACTTTTTGTGATAAAGGAACGGCAAACTTCGCCTTAACACACGCTAAGATTTTCGATCTAGCGTCGTTAAAACGTAAAAGATTTTTCAGGTCAACTTCTTGGAGTCATTCTGTAATACTGAGAGGACGAGGCAGAGTAGCACCCTGAGGCGTTGTCTCGAGATTCAAGCGAATCCTCACCAAAGGTGTGATGAAGGGTCATACTCTTAATAGTTAAATATGAGTTAAAAAATTAAAATGCGTATGCCAATTGAAAGAATTTCAAGCGGAATTGTTGAACTTGACCGGTGTTTGCAGAATGGTTTTCCCAGTGGTTATGTGATCAACGTAAGGGGCGAGCCTGGTGCTGGTAAAACGCTTTTTGTGACTCAGGTGGCCACAAAGAACGCCGAGCGCGGGCTTAAAACGGTTTACGTTTCTTTTTTGGAAGACCGCGAAAAATTTATAGCGGCCGCGTCCACGCTTCTTCCACAGGTAAGAAAGCACGTCGAATCTGACATAATTAGCTACGTTGAGCTATCCAGCGTGACCCAAGCTGGAGTATCACCTCTTATGGAGCTTGTTTTGGAAAGAGTGGACAGCGTTGAGCCTTCAATTCTTGTGTTTGACTCGTACAGCGCTGTGGTGCAGGCCTTGGGTTCAGAAGCCGAAGGAAGAGCGTTACTCAACAACCTTTTTTCAAGAATCTTTTCAAAAAGAAAGGTGACCACACTTATAATCACTGAAGGTGATCAGAACGATTTTGTGTCTTACGTGGCTGATGGAATAATAAGGATGAGTAGAAAGAGCGAACCCACGTCTTATAGAATTCTTGAAATTTTGAAAATGCGCTCTGTTCCACTCGATGAAAGCAAGTTTCTCTTCGTTTTTGAAAAAGGAAGGGGCTTGAGAGTTTTTAGGCCGTTTAACGCCACTCTTTCAAAAAAGCTGAAACCAAGAAGTGCTATACAAGAAAAGAAGAAGGGTTATTACTCAACAGGAAGTAGAAGCCTAGACGCGGTGATCGGAGGCTATCAAAAGGGCTCTCTTGTTCTGTGGGAGATGGGTAGAGACGTGCCTCAACTCGCGTTTTACTCTGTGGTTTTGCTAGCCGCAGCAAACTTCTTGGTTCAAGAAAGAGGGGTTCTGATAATTCCAAGTTTGGAGTTTACTAGAGAAAGCCTTACACCTTTCGTTTACCCCAATAAAGAGTTGTTTGAGAGAAACACAAGACTTTTCATGGACAACGTGCCACAAGATAGTGAGCTTTTTGTTCAACTCACAGGGGATATGGAAAGAGATTTGGAAAAGTGGAACGAAGTTTACGAAGGCTTTAAAAAAAGAGGTGTTCCTGTGCTCAAGGTTGTTTCCTTGGACACGCTTGAACACATTTACGGTAAGGAAAAGTCGGTAAACCTAGTCAGGAGGGCGTATTTGAAAACAAGCCACTACAAAGACGTCACGCTACTTCTTGCAAAGCCTGGTTTGGAAATAACAGAAGAAGTTAGGTACATGGCGCACACAAGGCTTTCTCTTAGGTTCGTCGACGGCTACTTACTGTTTAAGGGGCTATCGCCATACACTACAGACTACCTTTACGAGCCGAGATTTTCAAAGGGTTATCCAGAAGTTCGCCTGTTTGAGATTAACTAGTTCACCCAAACAGTCTTAATGTTTGTGAATTCGAGTAGTCCATAGCGCGAAAGCTCCCTGCCTATTCCGCTTTTCTTTATTCCGCCAAAAGGAAGCCTTGGGTCAGAGGCCACGATTTTGTTGATAAAGACCATTCCCGCTTCTATGTAGGGAACGAGCTTTTCCGCTTCTTCTGCGGCTCCCCAGATAGAAGCGCCCAAACCATAAGGTGTGTCGTTTGCGAGTCTTATTGCCTCTTCATTGGTGCTAAATTTTTTGAGTATCGCAACTGGTGCGAAAACTTCTTCGTCGTATTTTGCATCTGTCCTCACTATTGTGGGCGGAACGAAGTTGCCTTCTTCCAATTGTTGTAGCTTTTCCACAGAACCAAGTTTTTTAAGCTCTTCAAGCTGCTTATTCACAGTTTCTTTTTGTTCACCGCTTGAAAGCGGACCTAGAAACGTGTCTTCTTTGAGTGGGTCTCCCATTTTTACCTTTCGTAACTCTTCTTTGTACATTTCATAAAACTTGTCGTAAATCTCTTCGTGAACGATGAACCTCTTTGACGCGATACAGCTTTGTCCGTTGTTTTGTAATCTTGCAAAAACCGCGTTTTTCACCGTGTTTTCAAGCTCCGCACTTTTTAACACTATGAAAGGATCGGAGCCACCAAGCTCTAAAACCATCTTTTTTATGTTTTTGCCAGCGGCTTGCGCGATTTTTGAGCCTACTGAAGTGGAACCGGTGAAGCTCACGCCGTCCACGTGTTCAATAAGAGAAAGCGCGGCGTCTCCTCTTAAAACGAGTGATTTGAAAACGTCCAAATCGAAAATTTCTTGAAGTTTAAGGCTTGTTCCTGTGACTATGGAAGCGTGTTTTAACACAATTCCGTTTCCCGCTAGCAAAGCGGGTATCGCTGCCCTGATCACTTGCCATGTCGGAAAGTTCCAAGGCATGATCAAAAGCACCACGCCAAGCGGGTCAAATCTCACATAGCTTTTTGTGGCTTCGGTTTTGATGTGCTCTGGTGATAGCATTCTTTCTGTGTTCTCGCACATGTAGTCCATTAGCCAAAGGCACTTTTTGATCTCTGAAACGCTTTGCGAGATGGGTTTGCCCATTTCTTTGGTCATGAGCTGAGCGAGTTCGTTAAGCCTAGCTTCAAACCTTTTTCTCACCTCTCTTATCGTTTGAATTCTATATTCCAAGCTGACCTTCCACTCTTGCTGGGCCTTTCGAACACCCAAAACCATTTGCTTTGCTTCTTCTAAAGTGTGCTCGCGATACTCGCCCAAAACTTCGCCTGAGTAAGGGTTAACCGTGCGGATGACCATGAATTTGTATTATTTGTTATGGTAAATATGTGTTTCGAAATATTCAAAAAATGGATTATAAGCTAGCGTTGTTGTCAACTACCAGAATTCTGTTTCGCTGCCCCGTCTCAAAAATTGAATAAAGTGTGTTCAATGCGTCGTAAGCCTTTTCGGTGAGCACGTACTTGTCATAGCCCGCTCTTTTGAGATATCCTTCGCTCACCATGTTTCTCAGAAAGTTTTCTCCACGTTTTGACCTTTTGTGTAGCGAATAAAGCTTTCGCACATCTTGGTTTGTGACGTAACCCTTTCTGAGCGCTTTTGAAATCACCACAAGCCCGCGAAGTGTTAGGTTGAGATAATCAAACTTTTGTTGAGACACGCGTTGCAACTTGTATCAAGATAAAACATGCGTAAAAGAATTAAAGCAGCCGTTTCTAGAAATTCGTTCTATTCTCTTAAACCGCTTTTCAGCGTTCTAAAAACCTTTGGTAAAGTGAGTGTCCTTTAATGAGGAATTGAAAGTTAGTATTCTAAAACATTTTGAAAACTTCGTCAAGAGAATTGAAAGTCGAAGCGAATTGGCTTTCGATTTTGATCGACTCTTGTATAATCGTTTCTGGGTCTTTCAATGCGTGACCAGTGAGCACACAAACCACTTTTGAATTTTGGTCTATTTTTCCTTCGTTCATTAGTTTTTTATAACCCGCAAAAGAAGCGGCGGATGCTGGCTCAACCTCAACCCCCTCGACACGCGCAAGCTCCACTTGCGCTTTAAGTATTTCTTCGTCGCTCACGCTTATCGCGCCACCGTGAGAATCTGTTATCGCCTTGATCGTTTTTTTCCAGTTCACTGGCTTTCCAATTCTGATTGCTGAAGCTATGGTTTGTGGACTTTCAACAAAGCGTAGTTCGCTCAAATTGTTTTCAATCGCGCGCACAATCGGAGAGGCGTCTTTTGCCTGCACACCAAACATTCTTGGAATACCACACGATAAACCAGAGATCGCAAGCTCTTTAAAACCCTTCCAAATTGCGTAGATGTTACCGCCGTTTCCGACAGGCACAAACACGTAATCTGGTACGCCTATATCTTCAAAAACTTCGAAAGAAAGGGTTTTCTGGCCTTCAAGCCTCCAAGGATTGTAAGAGTTAAGTGGGTAAAGCGTGCGTTTGTTTCTGTAAAGTTGAATCGCGTTTTCAAGTGCGCTGTCAAAGCCACCTGAGACTTCAATAAGTTTCGCGCCGTGTAGAAGAGCTTGAGCGATTTTGCCTTTGGCGACGTTGTTCGCTGGAAGAAGCAAGTACGCTTGCAAACCAGCACGCGCGGAGTAAGCCGCGGCTGATGCGGCGGTGTTTCCTGTAGAGGCCACGATCACCGATTTGTAACCAAGTTTTAGCGCAGAGCTAACGGCGACACACATTCCTCTGTCTTTGAAACTTCCAGTTGGGTTTGTCCCTTCAAACTTATAGTACAGATTGGGGTAAACACGGGAGCGTATTAATGGTGTCGAGCCTTCTCCAAGGCTTACCTTAAATGGGTAATCGCCAGCCAAAAGTGGGGCGTACTTCCAAACGCCCCTACCCTTTAGTTGAGTGAGCTGAATGTTGTTAATGACAAACCCTAGTTCTAGCAAGCCTCCACATTCTGGACAAAGTAAAAGAGACTGGTCTAGCTCGAACTCTCTTTTACAATCAAGACAATGCATACTTGGGTGGTCGATTTGGTTCCCCTCACTTTTTTAAGAAAGGGGTGTAATAAGCGTTTTCGATTGCGCCCTTTTTTCACTTTTAATCTCACAAGCTAGAGAATCGCTTAATACACGAAACAAATAAATTAGTTCACCAACCATTTTTCCAAAGGCGGGGGTGGCCGAGCTTGGAAAAGGCGCGGGACTTAAGACCTCATAAGTCTCAGGCTGGTTGGACATCCCGTGCGTAGAGCTACGCGGGTTCAAATCCCGCCCCCCGCACCTTCAAAAAGGTTTTAAACGCGTATTATGGCAATGAAGGCGGTAAACCACAAACCTTTGATCCGCCTAAGGCAACCCTAGCCCTTGAGGAGCGGGGAGGAGATCAGTGTGTAATTGATGAAGCCATAACAACCGCGCTTGCGAGGACACAAAGTCATACCTTGCCGTCAACACCGGCTCATACATAATACAGCACCCAACAATCTGCAAACGATACACCGGGCCAGAAGAGTTTTCGGCTGTTTGGGAAACATTTCTTAAATTGAAGGACAAGCCCATGAGCTTCACGGATTGTGTGTCACTGGTACACATGCGAAGACATTGCATAAACAGAATAATGAGCTTTGGTGCAGTGTTCGACGCCTTAGTGAGGCGCATGTCATGAAAAACCTCATTAACCATTCTGGAGGTTAAAGTAGATGCATCCTGCGCGGCCTTTGGATGTTACGGGTATTCAGGTATAAGCCTTACATATCCTACTTAGCATTTTATTAATTTTAACGCGATATACCTTTCACGTTGGATTCATCGGGTATGGCTTTCACTCATTTGCGTCTTGGTGAACTTCATCAAAATCTTATGTTTAGAAAGATGTCATTATATAGTTGGGTGATATGCGTAAGCACAGAAAAGCGTGTACCCTTTAGAGGGAGTGAATCCTTGTTCAACATAAATTCGTATTACGAACATTATGCGTCAAAGTGGACTGTGTCACAAAAAAGTGGTTCAGTTAGTCATTTACGATAGTGCAGTTTATTTTACAAAACTTTTGAATATACGAAATAATTTATCATACTAGTAGGCTTTATATTAATATTTGTACTGTCTTACACGTGAATAAGGTTTTAACCTTTAAAGCTTCTTGTTTGATATTTGTTGCGATTTTAGCACTTCTCTTGTTCGTGCACAGCGCTATATCCTCTGACGGCACACCCTTTCTCTCCTTTAAGGTAAGGGATCAAAACGGTAATCCACTAGCTAACGTTTCAATACAAGGTTTTATGATCTCACCTGTAGCTAATCAGGGCTTTCTACCCTTGTTTAACGGTTCAACTAACAGTTTAGGCGTAGCAACCTTTAGCGGTTCTAGGCTCAGTCGTCTTATGAACGTGCTATCGGAGTGGGTGAGTAAACGTGGCTTGGCCAACTTGAGCGCAAGCTCGCCAACAATTTTGGTTTTCGCAACCTATACAAATCAAAATGGTGTATACTTTAGGCAAACATCCGTAAACCTCGTCATACCTGATTTGTTAGAAAATCCAGCTTACTATCAGACGATAACATTCAACCTGAGCGCACCACCCGTAGTAAGCTCAAAGGAAGCGCTGACAACCGCCCAAGCACCCCTTAACCCCCAAAGCCAAACCACCCTGCCAAACCCCGGTGCACCTTGCGGCATATCACCCTCGTGTTGGGTGGGCGTCGGTTCACCCAATCTGTGGCCTTCATCGAGCACAGGAAAAATCCCAATCGCGTGGATAGACAACTTAGGCGGAGGAGCGTATGGCGAAGTGAGCGTGGCGTTGGGTATTGCGAGTAATGTTGAGTGGGATGTTGGCTTGGGTATCGGGAGCGGTGAAAGCATTCCAAGTCCAGAATTCGAAGCGGGTGGCACCGCTTGGACCACAACTACATCAGTGGTCTTTGGACAGGCGGTAGACCAGTTCTCCCCTGGCGCGAGTTACGTATACATCATGGGCCAAGTTGTGGGCGAACTCTTTCAGCTTTATAAGTGCAATTTGTACAATATCCACTTGGGTTACTGCACTGGTGGGTATTCGCCGACCAACACCTACCAGTACGATACTGGTATCGTAAACGTTGCCACGTCTGATGGGTATATTGTAGGAGGGAGGGGTTCAGGCTTTCCGTTTTACTACAACGAACTTGGCAGTGACTACACAATAAACTATTTCGAAAGTGTTACAGGCACGGGTGACTCCACACCCAATTACAAAGTTTACAGCAACCAGTTCGTTCAGGCTTGGGCTTCAAGCGACTACGGCTGGATAAGCGTGGGTATCCCTCTTGGCGCCCTGCTTGTTGCCGCTGGTGTGGACATTCCAGTTGCGGTAGCAACAGCCATATCTATCGATGGTGCTTATACCGCAGGCTCAGCGAGCTTTTCACTTGCTTGGGCGCAGTTTGATGGGTCGCAGGGCTCCACGGTTTATCTGTATGACTATGTTGGGGTTGTAAGCTATTATCTAACCAATGGCAACACGGGTTACGTACCCCTAATGGGTGTATACATAAGCGGTTAATGTTCAGCTCAATAACCTTTTTGGAAAATCAATATTTAATGTCAAAAATCGCTTTTCGATGTGATGGCTATTAACCGATTGAGCCTATTGATAACGGTTATTAATCACCTTTTTCCAAAGAAGGTCAAGAAGCCTATGAAAGCGCGTTTAGCGTTGTTACTCATAGTGATTCTATTCGCCGTTGCTTTCTTGTCGTACAACGCTTTGAATAACCAAGAAATGTGTCTTACGAAGAGCGAAATTTCAAAAGACACAAGTTTTTCACTAAACTTAACAAGCGTTGCTTTTTACTATCTGGCTTTGCAAACTCCAAGCGGTTTAGAAAAAGAATATCCCAATTCCCACGTGATTTACTTGGCAGATGACCAAGCGCTCGACTATTTTGCTCTAATCAAACTTTACAATCTCACCCGTTTTGGGCTTGCGCTCTCAATCACTCAGAAAATTTTGAACGCTTCAAAAGCTTATGGAGGCCTTTTCAAATACTGGAATCCCGTGTTTGAAGTTTTGGGAGTCTATCCTACTACCACCATTCCGATGAGCGGTGTCGATCACAGAATTGGATCGTTAGATGGTTACACTCTAATGGCCACGATTTTTCGGCCAAACCCCTCCTTTGACTATTATTCATATGCCGACCAACTGGCTTATAGAACACTTTTAGAAGTGCATCTTGGCAACTACTCACAAGCCGAAGTGTTGTTCGAAAATCTATCAAAGATGTGGAATGGTAAGGGTTTTGTTGACAAAGCGTTTAATGGCGTTTACCAATCATACAAGCTTGCTGACTATGTGATCGTTTGGAGAGTCTTGGCGTCAAACGCTCACACATGTCAATTCGCAAAAAAGTATCTTACAATCGTTCATCGAATCACCTCAATAATGTCGGTTTTACAGAGCTATTCAGGCGGGGTGTGGACTGGTTATAAATGGGTGAATCAAACAATGGTGTACGGGACAAACATATCTTTGACTAATGGGGAAACGACTTCTCTCTTTGTTATATCTTTTTAAAGAATCGCGAACGCTCTAGCGGGTGCACCGTCTCCGTCTTTTATCAAAATCGGATAGCAGTGAAACTCGAACACCCTGTTCACAAGATTTCGGAGTTCATCTGAAATGTTTTCGATGATGAGCGCACCTGAGTTGAAAATTTCTTTGTGAATTACCGAATTTCCGACGCTTGGTGAGTCTACCCCCACAGCCTTAAACCCGAGCGAACAAATCGCGCGGCACACTTCTAGTGAAAGCGTCACGATGTCACTAGGGCTCCAGTTTGAACCCCATCTTCTGTTTGCGCCGGTGTAAACAAGAAGAATCTCGGCTTTTTTGCTAAGCCCCTCTAAGCTCTTTACAACACCGTTTTCCACTTTCGCTTTTAGCGTTACGGCCTTTCCTGATACGGCTAGCACGTCAAGTTTGTCTATGGTGTTTGCACCATCTATAAAATGCGCAGGCGCGTCGATATGCGTCCCTGAGTGAGTTCCGATGTGCAAAACTTTTATGTTCACACCGTCGCGCGCGATCCACTTGTACTGCGTCACTTCGGGTTTAGGGTCTCCTGGATAAAATGGCATGCCGTTTTCAATTGGAAGAGTAAGGTCAACTATTTTTGCCACAAAAGAGGATCTGTACACACGCGCTTAAGCGCTTCGACGAAAGCTTAATACTAGTGTATAGCAAGATTGTTTGAAACAGGATTAAAGAATGTCAAAGTATTATGTGGTTCATTATGCGGAAATCGCGCTAAAAGGAAGAAACAAGCCCTTTTATATCGACACTCTCCGAAAAAACCTTGAGTTTGCGTTAAGTGACGTTGAAGGAGTTTCCGTAAAAAAACTCGAAGGAAGGCTCTTGGTTGAAGTTAAAGGTGACACAAACATAGAATCGAGAATCCAAAAGGTGTTCGGTGTTGCTTGGTTCACTGAAGTAGTTCCGGTAGAGCTAGAGTTACAGAGAATGAGCGAAGTTGCGACAAAACTCGTGTTAGACTCAGATTGCAAAGAACGCAAAACTTTTGGTGTGTCCGCAAGGCGTGCGCAAAAGAGCTTCCCTTACAACTCTATGCAAATCGCGTCGATCATTGGAGAGCACATCGTGAAAAACACAGGTTACAGGGTTGACTTGACAAACCCGTGTGTTCGTGTTTATGTGGACATCGTAAACGGCATGGCGCTACTCTACACGCAAAAAAAGAAAGGACCCGGTGGCCTTCCTGTCGGCGTAAGCGGACGCGTGGTTCACCTGTTTTCTGGTGGAATAGACTCACCCGTTGCCGCGTGGTTACTCATGAAAAGAGGGTGTGAGCCCATTTACCTTCACTTCTACGCTTTGCCAAGCGCAGAACTTGTTTTACAATCCAAAGTCGGCAAAATAATAAAGGTGCTTTCTTCGTATTCTCCGTCTACAGTAAAACTCGTTCTTGTGCCCTTTGCTGATTACGAGCTTTTAACGAGTAAGCAAAGAACGCACGAGCCTGTTATGTTCAGACTTTTTATGCGGGTTGTTGCCGAAGAGGTAGCAAAGAAGTTTTACGCGCTCGGTATATCCACTGGAGACAACTTGGGGCAAGTGGCTTCTCAGACTTTGCCAAACATCGCCGCAATGGACGAAGGCTCTTCCCTTCCAGTTCTTCGCCCACTTCTTACTTATGACAAACAGGAAATAATTGACCTTGCAAAGGAAATTGGCACGTACGAATTCTCCATAGAAAAGTACAAGGATTGTTGTTCCATAATAGCCACACGTCCGGAAATCAGGGTTGAAGTGGGAGAAGTGAATCAAGAATTCGAAAGGCTTGGTTTAAAACAGCTTGCGACGAAGGTGCTTGAGAGGGCGAGCGTTGCGACTTACGACGCTTCGCGTGGAGCTTTCGAGCTTGCCAAATTTGGTGAATACACAGAAAGAAAAGTCGAGGGACTAAAAGCGTTCTAGTGCAAGCGCTTTGGCTTGAACGTAAAAGTCGTAGCCGTCTAGAAGCGCTTGAATAGAAGCGTCGACTATGTTTGCGGAAACGCCCACGGTTCTCCAAGAGCTTTTCCCATCGCTGAACTCGGCATTCACTCTGACCACGCTTTCTGTGCTTTTTCTCTCGCCTGGCAGGTTCACTTTGTAGTCTGTGAGAAAAACCATGCTCAAAAACGGAAATTCGTTGAGTAGCGCCTTCCTTAAAGCCTTGTCTATCGCGGCCACTGGGCCCACGTCTTCTGCGGCTTCTAGAAAACTGTTCGCTTTTACCACCGCAACCGAGCGCTCAGAATTCGTGACAACATTCCAGTGTTCCAGTTTTATCAAGTTTTTGTAGAGCCCTAGCTCTTTAAGAAGAATCAAAATCGCGGAAACGGTGGCGTTGTCGTAGCTATACCCCTCTTTCTCCTTTTGTTTGATTTTTGAAAGTGCGTTCATCACTCGTTCATCACGCTTGTGAATCTTTGCGCCAAGTAGCCTTTCGACATAATCGATCAGGTTTGAGCCGCCGCTCAACTCAGAAATCACTATTTTTCTGGTATTACCCACTAGCGAAGGTTCGATGTGTTCATAAGCGCTTGGACACTTTAACACCGCATCTGCGTGAACTCCAGCCTTGTGTGAAAAAGCGTCTTCACCGACATACGGTTGCTTCGGATTGGGTGTTTCACCAAGAATTTGGTAAACAGCCTTGGAAACGAACTTAAGCGTTTTTAGGCTTTCTTCCCCTTTTAGCGCGGTGAGCCTTAGTTTTAGTAAAAGTGATGGAAGGATTTGAACAAGGTCAGCGTTTCCCGTTCTTTCTCCTAAGCCGTTGATCGTTCCTTGGATGTGAGTTGCACCTGCCACAACCCCTATAAGCGTGTTTGCCACGGCGCACCCTGAATCGTTGTGCATGTGTAGACCTATACGCGCGTTCAAACTTTGCACCACTTTTTTTGTTATTTCGTAAACTTGGTGTGGAAGCATAGCGCCATTTGTGTCCGCAAGAACGATTGTGTGCGCGCCTGCGTCGTACGCCGCTTTAAGAGCGCTAAGCGCGTACTCGGGGTCGTGTAAGTGTCCTTGGTAAAAGTGTTCCGCGTCAAAGATCACCTTTAAGCCGTGTGCTCTTAAATACTCCACGCTATCTCGAATCATTTCCAAGTTTTCTTCTTTTGAAACGTTGAGCACGCGTTCAACGTGTAGCGTCCAGCACTTTCCGAAAATCACCCCTACTTCCACATCGCTTTCGATGATCGCTTGAAGGTTTTGGTCTTCGTGTGGCTTTACACCTTTCTTGCGAGTGCTTCCAAAAGCGGCAAGCTTGCTATGAGATAGCGAAAGCTCTTTTGCCTTTTTAAAGAACTCTTTGTCTTTTGGGTTTGAGCTGGGCCATCCACCTTCTATATAGTCCACACCAAGAATATCCAGAAGCTCGGCAATTCTTAGTTTGTCGTTGAGTGTAAACGAAACGCCAACACCCTGCGCTCCGTCTCTTAAAGTTGTGTCAAGCACTTCGACTGATTTGTAAACCACCTAACATACCTGCGAATACTTGTATCGGTAAATAAGCTTTTCCAGTACTCCTCAACTTTTGTAGCCATTTTCAATTTTTGGCGTAGAGTTTATACAATTTCCAAGCGTTTGCGCTTTAAGTGTCAACAAACTGCTACCCTTAAGTAGCCCTTCTGAAATACACAACTGTGAGCACTCAACCCAAAGCGGAACGGAGCTCGCACCCTTTTTTGACTTATGAGATGATCATGAGGATACCTGATGCTCTTGGTTTTACGCTAGATGCGCTCGAAAGTGTGGCTATACCACAAAGAAAAAGAATGGTGTTCACTGGCTGTGGAACCGCTTACCACGCTGCGGCCTTGGGGGCTTGGCTTACGTGCTTTGCGTCGAAATCTTTTCCCGCGTCTTCCGTTCAGGCCTTAGAGCTTGTTGGAGCTCCTTGGATTGTGGATTCGTCTTGCGTCACGCTTGGCATCTCGCACAGTGGCATAACAAAGACAACGGTTGATGCGTTGCGCATCGCGCGAGCAAATGGCTCTGCCACAATTGGAGTGACGCATTTTAAAGAAAGACCAATTCACACTGTTTGTGACAACACGTTTGTAGTTGGTGGACAACCTGATCTTTCGAGGTGCCACACGAAAGCGTATGTGGCAAGCGCACTAGCCGCCTACCTATTAGGTTTGCACTTCGTTAATGCTCATGTAACTAAACTCGAAGAACTAAGGAATTTGCCAAAGCTTGCGTCATCTGTGATCCTTCCAAAAAAGTGTGAAGAGATTGCGCTCAACTTTCGCGAGTTCACAAGAATGGTGGTTGTGGGTGGAGGAGCAAACGAATTCACGGCACACGAAACAGCGTTAAAGCTCATGGAATCAAGCTTTATAGCTGCACAAGGTTTTGAGCTTGAGCAAGCGATTCACGGTCCTTTTGTGTCTTTTGACAAAAACACACTTTTAATCGTGATATCACCAAAAGACAGATTTCACAGCCGTGCTTGTGATTTGCTACGCGCCGCAAAACGCGTGGGCGCTAGCACCTTTTCGATAATCACTAAGGGAGACGACGTTCTTTCTGATTACTATATCGAAATTCCAGAAGTGCCTGAAGATATCACACCTTTCATCGCGATCATCCCTCTTTACCTTTTTTCGTACTACTCAAGTGTGGTTCGTGGTCACAACCCCGATCTGATTAGGTACGACGAACAAAACTACTGGTCGGCGCGTGAAATAGTTTTTCCGCCAGGAACGCATTAATCTAATATTACCAAAAAACATGTGTGAGGCATGGTTTCAGAATTTTCAATATCGGAAACGCTTGTCGAAAGCCTGTACTTTGTGAATCCGGCGGACACAAATCCCTTGGGAATTTTACACGGTGGAAATCTTATGAATTGGATGGTGTCCACCGCAACGCTCGCTGCGACAAGAGTTACACGCGGAAATGTTCTTCTCGGCTCGCTTGATAGCGTGTTCTTTATTCATCCGATTCACGTGGGCGATATGGTGTCCATAAAAGCTTGGGTTGAATACATAGGACGAAGTTCGCTCGAAGTTGGCGTGCGCGCAAAATCGGAAAACACGATGACGCATCAAACTTCTGTGACCACGCTGTCGCACATGGCTTTTGTTGCGGTTGACGAATACGGAGAGCCTAGGCCTGTTAACGCGCAAATTTCGCCCAAGGAAGAAGAAAAGAGCGTTTACCTTTCTGCGCAAAAAAGATGGGAAGAAAGAAGAAAGAGGCTGAGCGATAGAAGAGAAAGAAGCAAAGACCTTAGCGCTTATCCCACCGACACACCTTTTAAAATGAGCTTTTCAAGAATAGTCATGTCAGACGACACGATTTACGGGAACATGATGTTTGGTGGAAAGCTTCTTAAGCTTCTTGATGAATTCACAGGAGCGCTTGCCACAAAGTATTGTAGCGGAACGGTTGTCACAGGCGCAGTGGACGATATGAGCTTTTACCACCCAATCAGAGTTGGAAACGTGATAGACATAACAGTCGCACTGAACTACGTTGGCCGAAGTTCGCTTGAACTTGGGGCAAAGGTGTTCTGCGAAGACCCTTTTAGCGGTAACAGACACCACGCGGCCACTTGTTACTACACCTTTGTTCACATAGACCAAAACGGCAAACCAGCTCCCGTTCCGCCTTACCAACCAACAAGGCCTTTGGAAAAACAAAGATGGAAGGAGGCTGAGTTGAGGGTGGAAAAACGCAAACAGCTCGTACAGGCATTAAAGAGCATGCTAGAACAGGGAAGCCTGCTCTTTGAATAAAAAGGTTTATTCAAAAGAGTGCAGTAATCACAAACATGAAAATTTCGGAGTATGAAATATTTCAGCTTGGGCAAGGCGTAGCAAGCGGTCAAACCTGGGCGTCATCTGCGATCATTTTGAAAGTCACAACTTCAGACGGTTTGGTCGGATATGGCGAAGCGGTACCAACTTTACGTGTAAGACCAGTGATCGAAGCGCTACGCGAAGTGGGAAGGGTGTACAAGGGAAAAGACCCACTTGATTTTGAAAAGAACAGATGGGAGTGGTACAAGCACGATTTTTACCTTTGTGAATCGTTCGAATCGACCACGGCGCTTAGCGCTTTTGACATCGCCTGTTGGGATTTGGCTGGCAAACACTTCGGAGCAGCTTTACACCAGCTTTTAGGAGGAGTGTTCAGGGACAAAATCAAGCTTTACGCGAATGGCTGGTACAGCGCTTGTGTTGAGGAGGAGCAATGGGCGGAAAAGGCGAAAGTGGTTGTCGCAAAGGGGTATCGAGCCTTAAAGTTTGACCCTTTCGGCGCGTATTTCGACTGGATTGACCGTAGTGGTATCAAAACCGCTTTAAAAAGAATAGAGGCTGTGAGAAATGCTGTAGGAGAGGACGTTGAGCTTTTGATAGAGCATCACGGTAGGTTCAACCCAAATTCGGCGATTGCGCTCGCAAAAGAGCTTGAGCGATTTGAGCCGCTTTTTGTCGAAGAACCAGTTCATCCAGAAAACACTAAAGGATTGGAAAAATACAGAAAAAGCACAAAGGTTCGAGTGGCGCTCGGCGAAAGGGTTATAACGAAACAGCAGTTGGTGACGCTTGCCGAAAAGCACCTTGTGGACTTTTTCCAAGCAGACGTGACAAACATAGGAGGCGTTACCGAAGCAAAGAAAGTTTGTGCAATAACTGAAGCGTACGGAATTGAAATGGCCTTCCACAACGCTTTTGGTCCGATTCAAAACGCTGTGACGTTACAACTTGACGCTTCGATTCCAAACTTTTTGATTCAAGAAAGCTTCTACGATTACTTTCCATCTTGGAAGCGAGAGCTGATCTACGATTCGACGCCTGTGGTAAACGGCCACTCCCAAGTGAGCAAAAAACCAGGAATTGGTGTCGATGTGAACGAAAAGATGCTTGAGGAACTGAGAGTTGAAGGTCAAGAAGCTTTTGACCCAGAAGAACCGGTTTGGGTTGTCAAAGGAACGTGGAAAAGCGGCTACTAAATGATGCGCTCACAAACTGGGTTTCTAAAAGCTTTTTAAATGTGGATTGATTAAAATGGTTAGTGCTCATCATGTTACGAGCGCTTGTAAGAAAGGAGACAGTTGTTTTTCTTGGTGCGCTTTTTATAGTTTTGAGCGTATTAGTCAAAATATTTGGTGAGAACTTTTACTTAAACAGAACGCTTTTTCTTTATGTTTTCAACCATCACGCAAGCTTTGTTAATCCGTTGATGGTTGTGCTTTCGCTTTATGGTCGAGAGTACGTTTGGATACCCCTTACTTTTCTTCTTTGGGTGTTAGGAGAAAGAAAGCACAAACGTGCGGCTTTTCTTTTAGCCTCGGCGTTCATCGTCGCGATAATCGCTGGCGAATTGTCAAAATTTTTGATGGGCGAACCAAGACCCTTTCAAGTGCTTTCTTTAATGCCACTTACTCCAACCGAAAAAGGTCACAGCTATCCTTCTGGCCACGCGCTTATCGTCGGAACTGGTGCGGTGATGGTCGCGCTGACTCTTTCTAGAAAGTTTTGGGTGCCTTTGACGCTTGAAGCGCTTGCTGTTAGTTTTTCAAGAATTTATGTAGGAGCGCACTGGCCTGTTGATGTCGTCGCTGGCTGGTTACTTGGTAGCTTTTGCGCGCTTTTTGTTTTTAGCATTGAAGAAAGGCTTTCGCCAATCATGGACGCATTGATGGGAATATGGGAGCGAATACTTCTCGCTTTAAAAACACGCCCACTAGGCGAAACAGAAGAGGAGGAAGAGTGAGCACACCGCACTAAAAACTTTTAATGTGGTACGCTTTGGTTGTGTGATGATTACACCTTGCTTTTTCAACATGGTTATCAACTGGCCTGGAATTTTTCATTTTTACAAACCTTATGAGGATCACAGCCGAAAAGTCGGTTTTGCTCAATGTGGAATTTTGACAGATGGAACGATCCAAACAGCGCGCCTCTTATCG
This sequence comes from Candidatus Marsarchaeota G1 archaeon BE_D, assembly GCA_003019595.1. Lineage (GTDB taxonomy): Archaea > Thermoproteota > Thermoprotei_A > Marsarchaeales > Marsarchaeaceae > BE-D. Next base: position 10,124 of record NEXD01000020.1, on the reverse strand, counting down.
CGCTTTTGAGAAAAAGTGTCGAACCTACGCCTCTACTCTATTTTCTTAAGTATCAGTTCTCAGAATTTTAATTTTTACATGATTTTGCTCATTTTCTAGTGGAAGTTTTAGAAATCAAAGGGGTTGAAGAGAACTTGACATTAATTGTGATAATGTTTATATATGTTCAAACTTTTGTTGAGTCAGAAAAATTCAAATGTAAAACAAAGAAGCTTATAGTTTCCAGAGCACCAGCCAATTTTTTTAAAAAAAGAGTGAGGGACAAAAGGAGAAAAACAGCGGGAAAACACGCAAAGTTTTTCTAGCCCGTTAGAAAGGAGAAACGCGCACATAAAAAATCGTTATTTTTGCTGGTAGCTGGTTAGGTAGCATGTATATGAAAACAGCTAAATCCAGCAAGCGAGAAGTAAATCTGCTGCGCCTTCCTACTGACTGAATCAAGCAGGCGACGAGTCGAAAGTACCTCAAAGGCTTCCCGTGACCAGTGTGTTACGTAACGCACTTAAAAGCTGTGTGCTGAAATCGGAATCCTGTCCAGATAAGCACTTCATGCGCGTCGCCTCTTATGTACCAGTTAATAGAAAGCTTCAAAAAGTCGAGAAGTGGTGTGAACAGCGGTTTCTTCAGATGTTATACAACACTTTTGTCCGATCCTTGAAAGATACCGGAGACTCGACAAAATTTCTTAATTCGAACGTTTGGTATGTGTGGTTTTTGATGCTCTTTTCACTCTCGGTACCAAGCTCCTCGGTGTGTGAGAATCACCGAAGCACTTTTCAGTCTACGCAGGATAGCGCGTTTTGTGTTGTACTTGTGAGCGAAACACCAAACTGCCTTGTGTAAGCGTCAACTGCAACCCAAACACAAAGCGGTCGACCGACACACTTCACAAAACGTCCACCGCTATTATTGAATATTTACGAGGGGTCGAAGTCCAGCTTCGCCTCAACTGAGTCCACTCCTCCACACTCGACTTCGAAACTCTGAAAGAAGCTTAAGGTTTTTCAAGCTTAAGCCAAAAGCGTTGAGACTGACAAAACCTTGAGCTCGAACTTGTTCCTTAAAGTCTAAATTTTTGAAGAACATAAAAATATCAGTGGTGGGCGCTACGGTTTGCTCACCAAATTCCGTGGAACCCACCGCTTAAGTCTTATCTGAACAGGATCTGTTTGAGATCGTGAGCTTTTTAATTTAGGGTGCGGTGACTAGTTTGTGCTGGACAGGCTTTACAACGTTGAGTCGCAGGATGAGTGGGAGGAGCTCGTGGTTGAAGCCCTTCGGTCGAAGGATGCGGGGGCGCTAGCCGTCCTGCTCGACTATCTAAGATGGGTCAAGCCCCCCACACCCGAGCGGGCGCAACCGCTGCTCAGGGAGCTGTTCTCCCATATTAAATGGGTTCTCTCAGAGTGTCCTAAGCTTGTAAGAAGCTGGGTGAACCGCCCAAGCTGTGAGGAAGCGCAGAACCTCCTACCCCTCCCCGACTACGAGGCCAGAAAGAGCGAGCTAGTGTCCTCTGTTATACCCGATGAAAGGCTTGTGAGATACGTGGTGAAAGGACTCGGCCTCCCGTGGCTGTGGGATGAAAGATGAGGTTTGACCCAACAGTTTGGATACCTGTTCTCAAAAGAGTATACCCCGAAATCCAGAAAGAGACTCCCGTGGCGCTTTATGACTCGCAGATAATTTACGCGGTAGTCGGAGTGGCCTTTGAGAGCAAGGATATTGACCTCCTCATACCGCAACCCGTTTCACCAACAATTTTTATTGAAGCGTATAGGCGCGCCTTTGGTGAGAGCGAAGCAAGGCTCGAAGTGATCTCACGGAAGATAGACCACGCGGTATACCACATCTTCACATCGAGGGGGGGTAGCAGTCGAGGTCTTCGCTCTGCCAAGTGAGTGCTCTCCATTCATAATGTTCCCCGACGAGTTGCTCTATGTGGAAAGAGACGGGGTTAAATACTGGAGTTTTACACTTGAGGCGTACGCCGTAATGGAGGCTTCGAGAAGCGATGCACCAAGAGAAGAAGGCGTGAGAAGGTTTGCCGAAATAAGCCAACTTGTTAACTGGGAGAAGGTGGAAAAGCTCGCAGGCCGTGCTAACGTAGAAGGGGCGAAAATACGGAAGTTCATAGAGCTAGTGAATGAAGCCAAGAATAGAGGAGCTTACACCACAACTTAGAAGGGTTTCACTCTACAAGTTATGTGTCGACATGCCCGTCGTACACGTAGAGCTTGGGGTTTCATGACTTCATGCACTCATGAGTTCACTGGTCCCCTTCAGCTCCGCCCCTGTCAGGACGCACCTGCCCATAAGGGAGTAGCACCACGCGGTTCCATCATTCTTGGGGAGCACCCCATCCCCAGTTGGATACACTTTTTTCCACCGACCCATCTCATGCTGTACTCGAAGCGCATACGCATGTAAAGATAGCGAAGATCACGCACCACAAACGGCTCGACTAAGTGCGCAGGTGCACATAGAAAAAGCCGCGGACGAATTAAACCGCGAGATTGACTGAAGACACCCCAAAGCTTGTTTCGGCGAGCATCGTGAGACTTTCCGTGCTCCACAGTTTAAATTTTTAATGCTTAGTCTGAGGGCTGATGTTCGGGTTTCTACGCCGAAAGCGGGACAAGAGCCTTCACCTTGAAATCGAGCTAGTCCCTGAACCGCTTTGAGGCAGAAGCCTGTTTAGTTTATCGGAAGAAGACGTCTGAGTAAAGAAAATCTGGTGAAAACCGGCCTCCTCACCGCTCTGAGTGGCGATGGTTCCCAGAGGTCTTACAGGTTACACCCCTTTTACGGGTGCTACTCGGCTGTGATCTACAATGAAGGACAGCGGTTTTTCGCTCGAAAACTTATTTTATCCATTGTTTTTATGTTTAGTGTAACATTGAGGTCGGAATATCAGGAAAGTAGGAAAGGGTAAAAACAAAGAGAAGCCTCATCTTTACCTGAGTAAAATAGGCTTTTTCACTCTGATTCTTCACACGAAGCTTCCTTTGTAGCGCGTGCCCCAAGTGTGCGTGAAGCTTTACCCATCTGGAAAAATCTTTATGGTGTTACTAACGAATCAAGGGAGGAGCAACCCGGGCAACCAACACAACAGAAGCCCGAAAGAGCGATAAGCGTGGATGTGCGGCTTTCGATTCTCGTCACCCTTCCCGATGGACGCTTTCTTGATAACCCGAAACCTCTTGGGCACTCGAAAAGCTCAGAGCACTGCAGAGGAGCCTCTCTAGGAAGAAGAAACCTTCCAAAAACTGGTTTAAGGTAAAGCTTGCTAAGGAGTACGAGCACTTCGGAAACTTCAGGGTGACCTCTTCTACAAACTCGGTGCTCTATTAGCGTAAGAGTACGACCTCTTAGACGTCGAGGGTTTGATCCAAAGTGGAACAAAAAAAGACAAGGATGAGGCTCTACGACTCCTCGTTTTCAGAGCTAAGAAAAATCTTGGAGTGGCAGTTTCAAAAGCTCAGTAAGGCCGTCCTCACTGTCCCTTCCTACAACTCCTCCCTACAGGAGGGCGTAGCTCACCTTCTCCTTGAAGAAAAACTGAACGACGATCAGCCTCTTGATCAGCGCATCGTCCTGTGGTAAAGCCTTGCTTCACGTAAAGTAAGCTGGTTCAGCGCTTTGATCGTTCGGTACCCGCTGTTTGCGAACCGTCCTCTTGCAGTTACAGACTTCACGCTACTCTTTATAGCCTCGACCACTTCTTCTCGCCTGAGCGCACCCATTGGTTTGATCACCAAGACGAGGAAGGTGCTCTGCGACGCCAGGTTTCCAAATCGAGGGACGGTGTCTATCGTCGACCCGCCGATCAGCCCCAGCCAGCGCAATCACTTTCCCTTCTGTTTATAAACTCTTTAAAACCTCACCTTTTGAGATGTGGCGGATCACAGTGTCTATGGTCCTACTCACCTCACATCAATGCACAGATGTATCGGCTATGGGGGCGAGGGGATTTGAACCCCCGACCGTCGGGTCTCGCCCAGTAGGCGCTCCAAAACTATATCATTCCCATAAAAGGGTCACAATAATTGTAAAGTTCTGGAGCCCGCCGCTCTACCGTGCTGAGCTACGCCCCCCGTTTGTTTATTTTCGAAAAAGTTTTTAAACGTTTCTGTTACAACTCTTTAATTTTTCATTGAAAGAAAACCGGGCTCTTGGCGCTTACGGAAGATCAAAAACTCGATAGCCGTTGTGCTTTACACACGCTGTTTTTATTAACGAGAGTTCACGAATTTTTAGGTTGTTTAGAATTTCATTGTAATATTCAGAGCGTGAGATTTTTAGATACGCGTCAGTGGCACAATCGTAGTTTTTTAGGCCTCGTCGGCTTACGTGCCCTGCAAGGCCTTGCGGCCTTACGGAGCACGTAACGGAGACAGGCTTAACTTCCGGGTTCGGAATGAGTCCGGGTGTTTCCCTGTCTCCTATGGCCGACGAGACAATTTTTTAAGTGTCAAAAAAGGTATAAGCGTTTCGAAAAATTAAGGCACGCCAGAGGTGTTTCCTATACCAGCGACGATCACTATATCTCCAGGTGAGGTTTGTTCCAAAATTTTTCTTTTTACGCGTTCCACAACAGAAGGGACAGAATCTGCGATCTCTTTTTTCATCGCTGTTATCGCATCCTCCTCGCTTTGCTTGATTATAATCGCATCAAGTGGAATCTTGTATTTGGTGGCGACTTCTTCTATCGCGTACTTTTCAGGTCCTGGGTCGCCTATCGCAGCCCCCACACCCTCTGCAACAGACCCAACTTTTTCTCCTTCAAGTTTTAGCGCGGCGTCTATCGTGATAATAAGGCTCACTTTGCCTGAGTTCATTTCCACTAATTTCGCTATTGCTTTTCCAGGTTTTCCAACCGTTGCGCCAGGTCCTTTTGCCTTTACTACGATCACCTTTCTACCATCTAGCTGAGTTTCACCGTATTCCGTTTCTTCCTCTATTTCTTGCATTGAAGCGCCGTTCAAAAGATTGAGCGCGACCAGCGGTCCTATTGAATCGCCAATTGGCACACCTAGAAGAAAGTGTTTTGTTGCGCGTTTGTAAATCTTCGCAATTTCGAGTATCATGGGCACCTGCATGCTAAGCTGCAAAAACAGGTAAAAGTTGTTGGTTTTTCGAGCCACCAAGTAAAAGTGTTTGACAACCTTTGCAATAAAGTGAGTTGCCCAAGCCGCCTCTAGGCTCACTTCAAAGTTGCTGAGCTGAGCGCCGTTATAGTTTGGAGCGATTCTTTTCGCAAGTCCTTTACTTCTTATATTTCGAATGTTGAGAATATGGTCCAAGCGCGAAAGCACACCGACTGGATCGCGTTCAACTGGTTCAATCGTAAACGTTTCGAGCGCATCCTGTATCAGCTTGTCCACTTCTTGTTGTGAAGCTCCACCTTGAATCGCGGCACTCTTTACCATGTCCACCGCTTCTTTTTCAATAGAATCAAGAGTGCTCACCGCTCTTTCTATCTGCGAGCGATACATGAATGTCTGAATCTGAGGCTGGAAGAAAAGAAGTATTATAAAGAACACCAAATATCCCAAATTAAAAAGCAAGCTGTACTGACTGCCCTGCTGTGGTTGTGACACTCTTAAAGTCGCACTCGCTGTGTTTCCCAATTGGTCTGTCGCACTAATCGTGTACTCGCTTGTCGCAAGATAGCTAGGTATGGAAATCGAAGCCACGAAATCGCCGTTCGAATTTGTGGTCACGCTCCAGTAAGGTTGGCTAATTCTTGTGCCATTTTGGTAAAGATAAATGGTCACAACAGAGTTTGGAGCAAAACCATAGCCGTAAACCGTAAGCGTGGTTTGGCCAGCGATAGCGCTTTGTCTAGACAAAACTAGAGTAGGGGTCGATGCGGACGCGACGTCTGAAAACGCAAGAAAAAGAAGCGTAAGAAACAAGAGCACAAGTAATGTTTTAGAATTCAAAAAGTTTGACCCCCAGCCTTGGCTTTGTCACACAAAATACACTCGCATCGGAATGATTTAAGCGCTATGGAAATGTGAGCCTCCACACAAAGCGCAGTCTTGGCTCAAAAGCTCGCCTATTACTCTGAATTTTAATAAAATGTGTCGCCAGCTACAAAACGCAAATCATTCCCTTAGTGTGGTCACGATCGGGCCGTCGTGCGACATAAAAATCGTGTGTTCAAACTGTGCGACAAGACCCTTTGACCTTTCAAGTAGCACCTTGTATTCGTAGAGCGCGCCGAATCTCACAAGTCTTCTTATTGACGAGACCACTTCTTGCGCTTGGCCGATGTTTGAAAGCCACCTGTCGCTAAACGGCAGTCCCTTTCTTTCGCGTAGCGCGTAATCCATTACCCTCTCATCGAATCGAATGGGCGACCTTACTCTTTTAATTCCTCTGAAAATTTTTCCTGTTGTGTCTTCCGCTATTTCACCTGAACCGGTTGTGGTGAATGGTTCGATCGCAAAAACCACACCGGGAGACAACTTAAAACCGAGCCTGTTTGAAACATTAGGGATGCTCACGCCTGCGTGTAGGTTGTATCTTTCGATGGTGTGACCCGTCAAATCATAAATAGGGTTTACCGAATAACTTCTTATTGTGCTTTCGATGTGCGCACTAAGCTGTGATACCGTCATGTTCACTTTTAGGTTGGATATCGCGTTTTCAAGAGCTTTGCGCGAAGCCTCTACTATTTTTTCGGCCTCGCGATTGAAGCTTACGGTTATTGCGGTATCAGAAATGTACCCGTTGTGGTGCGCGCCCGCGTCGATCTTGACCACCGCGAATTTGGGAATTGTTTGTGGTGGGTCGAGCAAAGACACAGTGTCGTGAGCCGCTATATGGTTTATCGAAACGTTCAGCGGAAAAGAAGGCTCACACCCACAGGCTTTTATTTCGGCCTCAACCTTTTCGACCAACTCAAGTAGCGGCATTCCTTCGTGCACTATTTCTTGAGCTTTTATGAGCGCTTTAGAAGCCGCTCTTCCTGCAGTGAGTAGCTCTTTTTCTATCTGTGACAAATCTACCTCGTCCATTTTACATCCTCTCTAACGCTTCAACTCCTAAAACGCCAAACGCAAACCCAAGACAGGTTCGCACCATTGTCACAAGTGCGAGCCTTGCGTTTTTTGTGTCTTCGTCATGCGCGCCCAAAACGGGCGTGCTTGCGTAGTAGGAGTTAAAAAGGTCACAAAGTCGTAGAGTGTACTCCGTGAGTATTTCGGGTTTGATGTTTTTTGCGGTAGCCCTGATTACCTCAGGAAGCCTGGAGCACGCAAAAACGATTTTGTGCTCTGTTTGTGATTCAAGTTTTGAAAACTCTGGTTCGAGCAAAAAGGGATTCACCGCTGCTTTTCTTATAATGTTATTAGCTCTCGCATAAGTGTAAAGCGCGTATGGGCCGCTGTTTTTTTCGAAGTCTAGCACTCTATCCCATGAGAAGATTATCTTTTTTGTGGCGCCTACAGATGTCAGCGCAAACCTGACTGCTGCGACCGCTATCTTTTCTGCTATTTCCGCTCGCTCTTCTGGTTTAAGCTCAGGATTCCTTTTTGACACTTCCTCTTCCGCTCTTAACTTCGCTTCGTCCAAAATTGAGTCGAAGGTGACGTAACGACCACGCCTGCCGGACATTCTGTAACCTGGAAGCTCAACCAATTCGTACGCCAAGTGGTGCTGGTTGAGAATTTTCTTGTATCCAAGTGCGAACAGCGCGATTTTAAGCTGTAGCTGGGCGAGAGACTGTTCAACTCCTATCACGTTGTAAACGGTGTCAGCGTCACTGAGTTTTTTTAACGAATACGCCATATCTCGTGTGACGTAAAGCGTTGTGCCATCCGACCTTGTAAGCGGAAGTTCTGGTATTTTGTGATTCTCAGGAATGCCCAAGATCTTTTTTAAACCCAGCTCTGAGGCCGCCCTGTCTATATCGAAAACCAGCGCGTTTCCTTCGTACTTTGCGTAACGTGACGCCCTTACTTCATCAAGAATTCTTTCGACGCTACCATTCCAAACAAGCTCACTTTCGTAATCAAACACGTCGTGAAATATGTTGGCTCTTCTTAAGGTTTGCACAAAACCTTGCAGGCAAAGCTCGACCATTCTTCTTACAAGCTTTACCGTAGCAGCGTCGCCTTCTTCATAAAGTCTTATTATTTTTGCAACTTCACTTGAGGGATCTTCGATTTCAGAAAACTTTTTTGTGAGTAGATCGTAAAGCTCTGGAGACTTTTGTGATTGTTCGTAAATCACGCCCAACCAATCGTCAAGTTCGCCCCTCAAACGCGCTACTTCTTCTTCATCTTTTGTGGCGTTGAGCTCCTTTTTTAGCTCGTGTATTCGCACAAGCGCGTTAGAGTAAACGTACAGTTGTCCAACGTATTCGTCTGGTTTTGCTTTTAAAAGGCTCTCGCCCGCAAGCTTAAACCCAAGGGCGGCAATTGCGGTCTGCCTTCCCGTGTCATCCACATAGAATCTTGTTTGAACACTCTTACCGCACGCTTGAAGAACTCTTGCCACAGTGTCACCGTAAACCGCGTTTCTTGCAGCGCCTATGTGAAGCGGGTGAATGGGGTTTGCGCTTGTGTGTTCTACGATGACGCGCTCAAATGGCAATTCGGTTTTTCCGTAACTAGATGGAGAAGATTTTATGGTGTGCCAAGTAAGGCGAGCGAGAGAGCGCGTGTCAAGAAAGAAATTCAGGTATCCACCGACGCTTTCAACTTTTTGTGTGTATTCGCCCCAATCGCTCACAGCTTTTAACACGCTTTGAGACAACTCCTCTGGCTTTTTTCCTAGCCTTTTTGCAACAGAGTGAAGCGGTAAGGATATGTCGCCAAAGTTGTCGCTTGGCGGAATTTCGAAATCGTCGATGGTGAGTGCTAGCTCCTTGGGTAACTTTTCAAGAATCTCTTTTTTAACAAGCGTTATCGGGTCGCTCAACTTCAAGCAACTTAATACCTGCGTGGTTTATTAAGTTTCCAATTCTACAAGCCATGTCGCGTAACTTCTCCAGCGTAACGTAGCTATGCACACGTTAGTACACTCTAGCTTGTAAAATAACGCTTTCGCTACGAATTTTCCAAGGACTTGTCGTGGAATCTCACCAAACTTATGTGCACAATTGGAGAGTGAATTTGCAAACTATTTAAAAAAGTTAAAACGTAGCTTTTGTAAAAAGTGGATGATAATAGAAAAGGCACAGGTTTTTGATTGATAAATTACTCTACGACTGAACGAATTGAAAGCGCAGAAATGATGCAAGATTTTCTGCTCCCAACTTAGTGGCACTCTTAAAGCGCATAGTGTTTTTCACGAATCGATGAGGAGGGATACGGGCGATTCACAGTTGCCACGCTTCTTCGTCCACGGTGATAAGCCAAGGATAAAGAGATTCTAGGCTCAGTTTTTTCACCCTGTTTTCGCCGTAATCTATTTCCGCATCGTATATTTCCGCGTATTCTTTTTGTTTTCTTGCGTATATTCTGATCGTTGCGCTTTGATAGTGTTCTTTTACGTCTTCAAGCACCGAGTTAAAGTGTATCACGATTTGATTTTCCGATTCCACAATCGTGTAAGCACCACGGCTTACACTAGCGTACTCGTTCAGCTTGGAAAGTCTTATTTTCATCTTTAAACACCAGAGACTCCGTCCGTAAGGGCGGGGTAGTTTACTTCCGACCACATCAGTAAAACTGAGCCATGACGCTTTTTATTTGTTGCTCGCTCAGCCTTTTTACCGCCTGCACTGGAGGCTCCCTACCTATTTCTTGAGAAACTAGCTCTTCGAATGAAGGTCTTTCCTCTGTTCTGTAAAAGATGCCTAAAGGAATCTTTTCGATTTCGTTTGCCCTTTTGATCGCCGAAAGAAGGTCCGATGGGTCATGACCTGAGTCTTCGAGCTTGTACATTCTTTGTCTTACTTCGTCGTAAATGTCGTGCCACGTGACACACGGGCTTATCGCGTCAACGAGCGCAAACCCTCTGTGCTTTATCGCCTCTTGTATAAGAAAAGAGAGGTGTTTCGGATCACCGCTAAAACCACGCGCTACAAAAGTGGCACCAGCACCCAAAAGTGTAGAAAGCGGATTAAGAGGGTAAATAAAGCTACCGTCTGGTGTGCTCTTCGTCTTTTG
>NEXD01000019.1 GCA_003019595.1 Candidatus Marsarchaeota G1 archaeon BE_D | reverse complement strand
TAGCGTTTCACAAATCGCAAAATCCATAGTTTTTTTGGGTGAAAGAGTGTATGTGGTTGTGATTTCTGGTGACAAAAGAGTTGACACAAACAAATTATCCCAAATCGTGGGCGAAAGAGTGAGAATCGCCACACCAGAAGAAGTGTACAAATTCACAGGCTACAAAGTTGGAGGGGTTCCACCTTTTCCTCACAAAGAAGAAGTTAAGGTTTTACTGGATAGCTCTTTAAAAAGGTTTGCGTATGTCTGGGCTGCGGCAGGCTGTGAAAACGCCTTGTTCAAAATTGAAGTGAACAAAATGTTTGAACTTTTGGGCGCTAAAGAGGTGGATGTCGCAATCACGTCATAGCGGTTTGAACGCAAGCCGCATAAGCCAATACACCGACTTTATCGTTCCAAGCGCAGAATCCAAGTTGATCGCGGCAAACTCATAGGCTTTTTTTCCGTGCGTCTCTTTGAGCGATTGAAACACGCCTTCGATACTCGTGAACACGCGGTCTATCATGAACTGCACGAATTTTTTGTAAAGCGCGCGTTTGATGTTGTGTGTGAGAACTGGTATGAGCTTTCTTGTTGTGTCAAAGTTGTACTTCCATGATATGTAGAGCAAGTCCCAGTAGTTTTCTGGCATCCTTTCGAGTACTGGGAAGGGGTTGTCCCTGATTCTTGTAGTGCCTATTGGAATCACAGGCAGCGGAAAGATCCAAGCGGTAAAACCGTGGTCTATCACTCTTTGAACAAGTTCTATGCTTTGCGCGACGTCTTCCGTGGTTTCGTCTGGGTAGCCTATTGTCATGGTGTAACAAGGAAAGATCAGCGCGTCGTTCATTATGGCTGTCGCGTCGATTATTATGTCCCACCACTCTTCTGGTTTCCACGGGAAGGCTTTTGCGTACATGTACTTTTTTAGAATCTTAAAGCTTCCGCTTTCAAGTCCTACAACTGGTGCGACCGCTCTATCGAAATCGTAACGCGCGATTTCCGCCATCTTCTTTACTGTTTGTGGAGACTCTCGTACCGCTGGTGCTGATATGTGTGGAAACCAAATTCCGTCCACGCCCATGTTCATCACTTCTTCGTAAAGCTTCACTATTGCCTCATGATTCGTCCTTAGCCTCTGAGAGCCGTAGAGCAAGATGTCGTCGGTTATGAACTCGACACGCTTGTTTCCACTTTTCAAGTTCACTTCAATTTCTTTTTTGATAAGAGAAAGAGGAAGAGACCTAAAGGTTTCGGGAGTTATAGAGCAAAACTGGCAACCTCGTGGACAACCGCGCGTGATTTGAACCTCGCCCAACCTTGCTGGATTCACTATTGGTGGTATTTCTTCCACTTTTGCGTCTCTTCCTCTAACAACCTGCGGAACGGGTGCACCATCGAGCATCTTTTTCACAATTTCTGGTAAAGTCACCTCGGCTTCTCCGACAAAAACCGTGTCGACGAAATCTGGTTTGTTGAACTGAATTTCCCAAGCGCCAGGACCACCTGCTATAACCTTGATCCCCTTTGACCTTAACCTTCTCAGTTTGTCGCCAAGCTCTTCAAAGAACCTCGCGGTCCACGTTTTACCTCCTCCAAATAGCATCGAAAGCTTGAAGCTCACAGGGTCTATTCCAAAAGGGTCGTGAACCGTGATTCCCACTAGTTTTGTTTGGTCTCCTGCGACACGCTCAAGTTTTTCTGGCGTTGTGACAACGCAATCGAAACCGGCTTTTAACAGAACTGACTCGACTTTCCTTAAAGCGTAAGGTGCGACCGTGGCTTTCCCTTGTTCATCGGTTTGAACAGGGGGTGTGAAGAAGCGGTCCATGAAGAATCTGGGAACAAGCCTGCTTGGCATACACGCCACGTATCCAAGCACACTAGAGCCACCGTAATCTGTGAACGATCCGCGATCAGCGGTAAGCACAACTTCGGGCGACACTTTAGATCACCCGAAAGTTTTACGCTTTAAAAAGGTTAAATATCTTATCTAATTTTAGGGTTACAATTTTTGACTCAAACTAGTGAAGAGTCATCATAAAGCTTATTGCCTTTGTTTAGACTACGCGTAAGCAGGTTGATCTCCGCCTTAAGCTTCTCAGCTTCTTCGTCAAGCTCCTTAAGGTTGAGCTCAAACCCAAGGATTTTTGAGAGCGTCATAAGGAGAGCCTTGACCTGTTTTGGGTGCGGTCTTACTTCGCCATGGTCGACCGAAAGCTTAATCGATTTTATTCCGTAAAGCGGAGCAAGCCCGACTATCACGTTCGCAAAATAAGGCGCCACCTCAGCCGGGTGTTCGGGGATTTGAAGCTCCCGAAGAAGTGCTACATCTTCCTTTGTTCCGCCAAAGCCGTAAACCTTTACGGAATCGACCACGGGTTGTGTTGGTTCTTCCGACCATCTCGCACCTATCGAGATAATTCTTTTTACTCCCCACCTTTCTTTTGCGGTGGTAAGGATTCTTTCGCAAAACTCGTAAACTTCGTTTCTTGGAGACGCATAACCCGAAAAAAGCAAAACTCGACCGTCTCTCAGATTTCCCTGTAGCTTTAACTCATGAACCTCGTAGGCGGGTAGCATAGCCAAATTGTCGTCGCCAACTTGCACAAACTCCTCCATTGTAGAGCTATAATACGTTGCCAATTTTCTTGTTTCTGTGCGCTCCAAAAGGAACTTGGCAAGCTCTCTTGCTTGAGAGTACAACAAAAAGTATTGAGGAACTCCAGTAGAAAGTGAAATTATCATCGTAGAGCTTTCAAACTTTTCATCTGTGTGAAAAGTCCATTTGTCCCACATAAACAAGTTTACAACGAACCAACTATTAACGCTTACTAAGCTCAGAGTGACAAGCGCAAAAATTTGTCGATGAAAAAGCTTATTACGCGAGTGTGAAATTTTCACGAGACGAAGCGCGCTAAGTGATTGAGATGAAGTTTGACAAGTTGTTCAAACAAGCGGTCGAAGCCGCTTTCTCAAACTTTGGTGTAGTTGGGCAACTTATGATAAAGGATATCGAAAACAGGATGGGTAAAAGCTATTCGAGCTGGTGGAAAAAGCCCGAGGAGCTTAGCAAAGTTCTCGATTCGATATACGGTTCTGGCGCAAGGTCAATAGAGCGCGTGATACTTAAGGAGCTTGCGTCGCTTAGTGGGTATGACTTACCGTTCGACACAAATTTTTCTGAAGCATTAAGAAAAATAAAGGAGCACGTAGAAAGAAGCTAAAGCTCTTCTGCGATCTTCCACGTTTCTTCCATCGAACGAAAGAGGGAGCTTGCAAAAGAGTGGTCCTTTAAGTAAACCGCCACCACAGGAAGTCGCTCTGTGGAAAGAGGGTCTGGAAGCCCGATTATCACGTCGTCTTTGTCTGTTATCATCATGTCGAGCAAAAAACCTCGAATCGTTCTCACTTGCGCGCCAAAAAGCGTTATTAACTCAAAATCTTCGGCTTCAAGTTTGACGTTATAAGGGATTAAGACGCGTAGCTCCTTTTTTCTTTGATCGAAAGACCTGAAATCACGCTCCTAAAGACTCTTCTTGCTTCGCTATCAAGCGCTTTGTTCAACGTAAGAAAGATTTTGTGCGATTCAGGAAAAACTTTGAGCAAAAGCGAAAGAATCGACGCTATTCCGTGTAACACAAATGGACCTTTGGGCTCGCTTGTTTGAGTGAGGTTTAAAAATGACACTATCTCATTCACAGCCTCACTCATTTTTCTCTGCTTCTCCTCAAACTCGGCCTTAAGAAGTGCAACTCTTGAACTCAAGGCAAGCGCTGGGTGAACCGCATAGTACACGTCGTCTTTTTCGTAAACAAACCCCTTTGATTTGAGTGACTCCAGCGTGTCGTAAACTCGCGGCCTTGGCACACGCGAATTCCTGCTTATTTCGTCTGCGCGCATCCCTTTTTTAAGAAGAGTAAGGTAAACGCTCGTTTCGTATGTGTTAAGCTCAAACACTTCTTTTAGTTTTGCTTTGAGCTCTTCCAAAGACACTTCGATTACCTAGGAATTTTTGCGTAAATTGTGTCGCCGACAACCTTTACTTCATACTTTTTTAAAGCTTGGTCTGTGGGCGAACCAGGAAGAGGCTTTCCTGAATCAAGGTCGAACACAGCCTGGTGATAGGAGCAGTAAAGGTAGTTTTTGAAAACCTGACCAAAGGCGAGAAGCCCTTGAGCGTGAGGGCACAAGCCATCGAGGCACTCATACTTTCCAGCGTGCTCCACGACTACATAGTGGCGCCCGTTTATTCTAAACGCCTTGATACCATTCTTAGGAACTTCACTCACTTTACATAGAGGTGTAAACTCGTTTAAAGCCTGCATCTTTTTTCTCTAATTAGAATCTTAATTAAAGCGTTTCGAACTTTGCAAAGCTTTTGGATAACTATTTATTAAGAAGCAAGTTTATATATTTATGAGTGAAAGATCGGTTCAGCTTGTGGGCGGCTCGACTTACATCGTGTCCTTGCCGAAAGACTGGGCGCAAAGACACAAAATAGGCGCTCGATCAAAGGTTTTGGTCGTTGAAACTCCAAGCGGCTCTCTTGTTATATCACCAGTTTTAAAGAAGCCTAGAAAAATCGAGATCGACGTAAAAGACGACCCAGAGCTTGCGTTTAAGCTACTCACCGCTGCGTACCTCAACGGATATGACCACATCGTGATAACGTCAGAGGAAAAGCTTTCGGAGCAAACAAGACTTGCTGTGAGAAAGTGTGTAAGAAGGCTTATGGGACTAGAAGTAGTTCGAGAAAACTCGACGAGTATAGAAGTGGAGTTGGCTGCAGAGCCAAAAGTGGTTTCAATAGAAAACGGGCTAAAGAGAATGAGCTCTCTTGTGATCACAACGCTTCAGCTTGGCCTTTCCCCTAAACCTTCGCTTTCGGTTGACACGCTCAACGAAATGGACGAGGACGCGGATAGGCTTAACCTGATGTACTCCAGAAGACTGAGGCAGGCGCTCGTTGAACCCGCTGAGCTCGCAAAGCTTGGGCTTGACACCGCACACGCTTTTGACACACTCACAGTTTTTAAGCTTCTTGAGCGGTGCGTCGATCACTCCGTTGCCGCGGTGAAAATTTGGCTCAACTCAAACCACACGAAAACCGAAGCCGAAAGGCTCTCTCAAACAATCTCAAGCACATCGGAAATACTCAAACACGCTGTGGATTCGTTTATTTCAAAAGACGCCGAGCTTGCGACCAACGTTTCAAAAAGAAGGGTAGAGCTACGCAACATTGTTTTTAGCATGCTTGATTCGCAAAGCGTTTACACTTCGGAAACGCTTTTGATGTACCACTTAGGAAGAATCGCGGATTACGCCGCGGACATCGCAGAGCTCGTTTTGGACGAAGGTTACGGATTCATAAAATAGCTAGCCAAACAACCTAGGAATGAGAATCAGGCTAAGAATTAGACCAAGAACTAGCGCTGAAACGTAGCCAGTCGCGCGCTCCGCACGCGCCTTAGAACCAAAGAGCGACGTGAACACTTCTTTGACGAACTGACCACCGTCAAGTAGGTACATAGGCAAAGCGTTGAACACTGCAAGGTTTACGTTCACCCACCAAATCCAAAATAAGAGGTTGGAGATTTGTTGCCACGCTGGTATCGGAGAAGTGTAGATGTTTTGAGTTAATGAGTTAAAAGGAGATGGGTAGTAGCTTGCGGGTGCAAAGTAAACGAGTGGTGTTGAAGGATGAGTCCACGCGCGAAGCTCCTCCTGCGGGTCAAAGGGAATAATTCCCATGATCGCGATTGAGTGGTTAATCGGGCTTGGCTCAAAAACCAAGTTGACACTCTTTCCGCCTTGTAGCAAAATGGACACGTTTTCACCCGGTTTGAACACTTTTGCTTCTAAGTAGCTTAGGTAGCTCATGTTTGGAATCTGGTAGCCGTCGATCGCCTTGATGATGTCGCCTGGAACAATTCCCGCAAGGTTTGCTGGAGAGCCTTTGCTCACATAGTAAACCGCGACGCCATGTCTTGCATCTTGTGCGACGCTCACCGTTGGAAGAATCAAAAACACCAAGAGCGCAAGACACACAAGCGCGACGATTAAGTTCGCGGTCACACCAGCGCTCATTATGTTGAGCTTTTGCCTTAAACTCTTTGAGTTGTACTCTTCTTCCGCAGGTCTTACGTAAGCGCCCACTGGAATAAAACCAAGAAGAATTATTCCTGCGCCTTCCACTTTTACACCGCTTCTCCATGCGACGACGCCATGAGCTGCTTCGTGGATTGTGACCGCGATGATCAGAGCTAGCAAACCGTAAAGCAAAGGCACAAAGGGGTTAAGACCAGGTATCAAAACGTAGGACTGTAGAGGAACGCTACTTTGCGCAGCGCGCACTTGCGAGCTTGACAAATCCGCAAGCAAAGAACCAACTATAAGGTAAAAAGCGAACACGCACAGTCCTGCGAAAACAGGAACGCCAAGCGCAATAAGTAGCCTTGTGAGCGCGCTACGCGAAAGCCTCTTAATTAGCAGAGATGCGCGCTCACTTTCAAGTAAAAGAAAAACGAAGTAACTCTTGATCTTGCGATCTTTTGCGCTCAAAACTTTCTAAAAAGATAGATTTTGTACTAATATAAGCGTTAAAGCCAACACTCGTACACGCGAAAAACCCTTTAGAGTCTCCGCACATTAATTGTTAGCATGGCTTGTACGCTTGGAGAAAGATTCAGGCTCACGGTATTTGGGGAATCTCACGGAAGTGGTGTGGGTGTTGTGGTAGACGGTTGTCCACCAGGCTTTCCTCTGGATTTACAAAGGCTACAAGTGGACATGGACAGAAGAAAACCAGGTCAAAGCTTGCTCACAAGTTTAAGAAAAGAAGAAGACAAAATCGAAGTTTTGAGCGGTTTGTACAACGGCAGAACAAACGGGGGACCACTCACTCTTTTTGTGAGAAATACCGATGTGCAGTCCTCTAGCTACTCTGAGGTGGGCATAAAACCAAGGCCGAGTCACTTGGACTACACAGCGCACCTCCGTTACAAGGGATACTTTGACTATAGAGGGGGAGGGTTCCTTTCTGGAAGAATGACCGCGGCAATGGTGATGGGAGGAGGGGTGGCAAAACAGCTACTTGAACAGGCGGGAGTTGAGGTTCACGCGTACATGAAAAGCATAAAGCACGTAACGCTACCGAGAGAACCCACACTCGACGAAATTAGAAAAAACACGTATGCGAGCGCGGTTAGGTGTCCCATTTTGGAGACAAGCCCCCGAATGGAAGAAGTGGTCTTAGAAGCTAGAAAAAACGGCGATTCGGTTGGAGGGGTTGTCGAAGCGATTGCGCTTGGTGTTCCAGCGGGCTATGGCGACCCGATCTTTGATTCCGTGGAAAGCAAGCTTGCGCACGCGCTCTTTAGTATACCCGCTGTGAAAGCGCTAGAGTTTGGCGCTGGCTTTGGAATAACGCAAATGTACGGCTCTGAGGCAAACGACCAGTTTCGGCTAATCGATGGAAAAATCGTCACACAAACGAACAACAACGGCGGAATCCTTGGTGGCATCACAAACGGCATGCCGATTGTTCTTAGAGTGGGCTTTAAGCCAACGGCTAGCATTCCAAAGCCTCAAAAGAGTGTAAATCTTGAAACTTTAGAAGAAGAGGAGATCGTGGTGAAAGGCAGACACGACCCGTGCGTCGCGATTAGGGGAGTGATAGTCGTGGAAAACATGGTGAGCGCAGTTCTCGCAGACGTGCTTTACAGCGTTTTAGAAGACTTGCGCTTTCAAAACTCTTAAAAACTTTTGCTTGGGATTTACCCAAGAATTGAGCGAAGTTTCGGAATTCGTTTCAAGAATAAAAGCGGCTGGTCGAAGGCTTCTTGTTTGTGAGAAAGAGCCAGACTTTAGCGCGTTTGAAAACACCGTTTTTGTTATGGAAATTCAAGAGGAAACGGGCGTGGCTGGTGGAAGAGCTGGCGGAATGGGTTCAAGAAGAGTTGTGCAAGTCGTGGCGTACAAAACCACGCCACACAGCGCGCAAAAGCTGTTTGAAAGCTCAGATCTAAGTGTTTTGTCGCTGTTTGAAATACCGTATCACGCAACCGCGATGGACGTGATTTTGCAAGACGGTTCAACGGTTGTGTCAAGTGGTGTGGTCGACCAAGATTTGGTCAACGAATACCTGCGAGTTACAAAGCTTATATAGTTTTAAACACTTGCAAAAGGCGTGTCCGAGCTTTGTTTTTACGCTTTGGACGTCGCGCAAAAAACAGGGGCTAGCGCGTGTGACGTCAGGTTTGAAGAGGCGTTTAGTGGTTTTCTTTTGTTTGTGAACGGAAGTTTTGAAGCGCCCGCTTTTTCGAGTTGGTCGGGAGTTGGCGTTAGGGCTTTTGTGCACGGGTTTCCTTCTTTTTCGTCAACAAGCAGGCTTGACAAAGAAAGTGTGAGCACGATCGCACAAAGAGCAACCAAGTACGCAAAGGTTTTCTCCCAAAAGAGTAAACCAAAAAGCGTCACGCTACCACAAACCAACGCCACTTTTCTTGTAAAAGAAAAAAGAGGGTGGAAGAACCAGATTTTGACGACCTAAAAGAAACGATCAAACTCGCGTATCAAGAATTAAAGAGCTCACTCAAAAAAGCGACACTTCTTCAGTGCTTTATTTCTGTGAGTTGGTCAAAATCCCATCGAACGCTTGTCAACTCTGAAGGAGCCTACGTGAATTACACGATACCAAGGGTTGGTGAAGTCGCAGTGTTCACCTTAAAAAGAGACGATGGGCTTTCGTTGCAAAAGTTTCATCAAAGGGAGCAAGAGGGAGGGTTTGAGCTTTTTCAAGCCGCAAAGTTTGTTGAGTCGATTAAGCAACAAGCGATCGAGCTTGAAAACGTCTTGTTCAACGGTAAACAAGCGGATGAAGGTGTGACAAACATCGTTCTTTCACCAGAGCTCACAGGGCTTGTGAGTCACGAAAGCGTGGGTCATCCGCTTGAAGCGGACAGAGTTTTAGGTAGGGAGGGAGTTCAAGCGGGCGAGTCATACGCGAGCGCTCAATCTATAGGAGTGCAAATAGGCGCGCACAACCTTAACATATCCGACGACCCAACTATTGAGCGTTCAAACGGCTACTATCTTATCGATGACGAAGGAGTTCCCGCGCAAAAAAGAAGGCTAATCGAAAACGGGCGCATCAACGAGTTTCTTTTGGGTTTAGAGCCTGCGGCGGTTTTGGGTTTAAAGAGCAACGGTTCTAGCAGGTGTTCTTCTTACGACAGAGAACCAATACCCAGAATGTCGAACACGTTTTTTGAACCAGGTGATAGAACGTTTGACGAACTCATAGAGGAAGCGAAAGAAGGTGTTTACTTTAAGTCGTTTAGAGAGTGGAATATAGACGATAGAAGAACGAACCAGCGCTATGTAGCACTTGTGGCATACAAAATCAAAAACGGGGAAGTGAGTGAGCCTTTACTCATGCCGGTTTTGGAGGTGACCACATTTAAGTTGCTTTCGAGTTTTGTGGGAGGAAGCAAAGATTTCGAGCTTTATAGTGGCACCTGTGGGAAGGGCGACCCAGGCCAGCCTTTACCAGTGTCGATGGGTGGTCCGCACACTCTTTTTAAAGGAATTAAAGTGGGAAGAAGGTGAGGGATATGGAAAGGGCGCTTGAGCTTGCGCAAAAAGCGGGCTTTTCCGATTTCGCGTTAAAGCTTGTTGAGGTGACAAACTGTCTTTACACAGTTGCGCGTGACAGCGCCTCTAGCTTTAAGAGCTGGGACGACGTTTGGTTTGCGGTTTACGCCGCAAAGGATTCAAAGGAAGTGGTGTTTGAACACACAAAACCTTTCCCAAGCGATCCCTCTCAAGTGGTCGACGAGGCGCAAAAGAGAATTGAGGTCGCGGAGCCTTCTCCGCTTTACACGCCACTTGAGTCAAGCGAGGTTTACGAAAAGCAAAACAAGCTCCTAGAGATTGAAAACGAAATAGCCGAACTTTCAGAAAGGATACACGCAAAGCTCTCTGGCAAACCAGAGTATGTGAGCTATAACACGCTAAGCGTTTGGGCGCAAAACATCACAGTAAAGCTTTACACAAGCGCTGGAGCAAGAATACACGAAGGCTATTCGAGATGCTGGGCGACGTACAGAGCTTTTGCGGATCAAGACACAACGCTACAGCGTTGTGAGTACACGGATGCACCAAAAAAGCTCAAACCAGAAGAAAGCTTGCGCTCAGTGTGGGAGGATTTAAAACCCGCTTTAAACAGGCTCAAACCAGAGCGTGGGGCAAAGAGCGCAATTCTCTCACCGCAGGTTGTTGGCAACTTGATCAACAGCGTGGGCAGTGCGTCGTCCGCCTTTTCGGTGTTGATCGGTAACAGCTTTTTAAAGGACAAAAACAGAGTTGCTTCTCCTTTATTCACTTTGCTAGACGTGGGAGAAGGTTTTCCTGGAATGCCTCACTACGACGATGAGGGGACAAAAACTCAGAGCACTGTGATCATACAGAGGGGTGAGCTCAAAAATTTGCTACACAACAGAAAAACTGCAAAGAAGTTTGGTGTGAAATCCACGGGAAACGCCGGGTGGATAAGCCCATCTCCTTGGGCGCTTGTGATCGAAAAAGGAGATGCGGAGTACGACGAGCTTGTTCGCTCTCTTAAAGACGGCTACATCGTGACAAACAACTGGTACACGCGCTTTCAAAGTTTTGTGACCGGCGACTTTTCGACGATCACAAGAGACGTCACACTAGTCGTAAAAAATGGTGAGATCGTGGGTTCAACAAAGGGCTTGAGGATTTCAGAAAACATCCTCGACCTACTTTCTCGTGCCCAAGCTGTCGAAAAGCGAACACACCTTGTAAAGTGGTGGGAAGTGGAGACACCAGTTCAAGCGCCACACATCATGTTCGAAAAGGTGAACTTCACTCTTCCCGAGTGATTTTTGAGTCGAGCAAAGTGCATCCCTTACCCGCTTTAGTGACAAAGCCTGTGGCTTGAACACCAGCTTTCAAAAAGCCATTTATCGAAGAGTCCAAAACGCGTTGCGCGTTGTCTTTTGTGCTAAGAGCGATCACAGAAGGGCCTGCGCCACTGATAGTAAAAGCGAGCGCGCCAGATTTTAACGCTTCTTCTTTGGCAAGATCAAAACCTGGAATAAGCGCGCTTCTTGCTTTTTCGACCACGATGTCTTTCATTCCGCTTGCGATATGTTGTATTTCACCAAGCGCAAAGCCAGCAGCAACAAGCGACGCGTGCGAAACCTGCCAAACCATATCCTTTAAACTCACGCTAGAAGGAAGCACTCTACGCGCCACTTCTGTCTTTCGCTCTGGTGTGGGAATCTTTGGCACTATGACGCACAAAAGAAGCGTTGGCGGTGGATTTATGCGCAACACCTTGATTTTTTCCTCTCGGACGACGAGCGTGAAGCCACCAAGCAAGCTTGCGGAGACGTTGTCTGCGTGAGGCGTTCCCGCTGACGCAACTTCTCCCAAAGCCGCAAGTTCCACCAACTCTTCGTTACTGAGATTCAAACCAAAAAGCTCGTTAAACGCAAAAGCCACGCCCGCACACGTCGCGGCACTACTACCCAAACCGAGTGCTGGTGGAACACCCTTTTCTATCAAAATTTTAAAACCACCTTTTAAATCGAACCTTTGGATAAACGCTTTTGCGACCACTCCACCGCAGTTTTTTTCGACTTCTTTTGGTATGCTCTGCGCACCCACACCACTAACTTGAACACTCAGGTGCTCACCATCTTTTTGCCACTCTAGTGTGATTTTGTCGTATGGGTTTTCAAGCGCCAAAGCAAAACAATCAAAACCAGGTCCTAAGTTCGCCGTAGACGCGGGTGCGCGTACCACTACTTTTTGCATACGAATAATTCACAAAACACAGTTAAAAGCGTTGAACTTGCGTAAAGGTGCGCATTTTCAAAGGCAACCAAGTGTTTACGCACTTTTTGATTCCTTGGGTTTTAAAACACCCCTTGCTAAATCAGTGTTATGAATTACACACTTAGTGAAGACGAAAGACGTGAAAGTTTGGCGCTTTACAAGCAGTTTCTTCAGAAACCGTCGATTTCTGCGACCGTGAAGGAATTAGAGAAACTGCGGAGTTTTTGAGAAGCGTTCTTGAAAGCATGGGTTTTGAAGCAAAGACGGAAGACATCATGTTGTTTACGCCGAAAGCGCTGGTTCGAAAAAGAAAATCATGGTTTACAACCACTACGACGTGCACCCAGTCGACCCGCTCGAAGAGTGGTTGTACCCACCTTTTTCCGCAACGGTTTTTCAAGGAAAGATCTTTGCGCGCGGTGCGGCAGACAACAAGGGCACTTTGGTCGCAAGGTTTTTGGTTTAAAAAAGCGCTTAAACACATCGGCCTTTCCGTGAAACTAGTTTTTGAAGGAGAAGAGGAAGTCCCAACTTGTGGCGCTATCTTTCTCAAAACAAGCGCAGATTCCGTGATAATGGAAGGCCTAGCGCTTGACACAAAGGGTAAGCCACAGGTGGTGCTTGTGTGAAGGGTCTTCTTTATATAGAGCTTGAACACAAAATTGGGGTGCGAGATTTGCACTCGTCTAACGCACCAGTCGTGGACAACCCGGCTTGAGAACTAGTAAAAGCGCTGTCAACATTTGTCGATGATAAAGGGAAAGTTCTTGTCAAGGGCTTCTATGATGACGCCACTTACAAAAGAAGAAGAGCGATTACTCGAAAATTACGATATAGACCCAGAAGCTTTAAAGAGTGTACTTGGCGTGTCAGCGCTTAAGCACTCAGACAAAAAGAGCCTCGCAAGAGCGCCTCTTACAGAACCTACCTGCACAATCGATGGCCTACACGCCGGGTACGCGGGAAAAGGCGCAAAAACCATCGTTACTTCGCGTGCGTTTGCAAACTGGATTTTAGGTTTGTGCCAAACCAGTCGCCTGAAACCGTTTTGAGTCTATTAAACACACATCTTGAGTCGATAAACTTTAAGGGAAGGCTTAGCGTTCTTGGAATGGAACACCCTGTGAGAACGTCTCCCTTGTCGTTGGTTGTAAAAGCGATGATAGAGTCGGCAAAAAGCGTTTACAAGGTAGAACCGAGCGTTATACCGAACAGCGTAGGCACACAACCTATGGAACTTTTCGTTAAGGGCTTGGGCATAAAAGAGTGTGTGAGCGCGATAGGCGCTGGTGACACGAGTTCAAACGCTCACGCGCCCAACGAAAACGTTTCGATCGAAAACTTTTACAAAGCGATTCTTCACTCTGCGGAATTCTTCAGAATTTACTCAAAGTTGTGAGGTGAATTTTGTGTCAGAACAAGCGCAAATTGGAATAATCGGTGGAAGCGGCTTCTACGACCCTTCTCTTTTAAAAAACACGCGTGAAATAAGAGTTCACACGCCTTACGGTCCACCGAGTGACAGCATTTGGGTTGGTGAGCTTCAAGACACGAAAGTCGCCTTCATTCCACGACACGGAAGGAACCACACAATTCCGCCACACAAAATAAACTCGCGCGCAAACATTTGGGCGCTAAACTCGCTTGGTGTGACAAGAATTGTCGCGCCTAGCGCTGTCGGAAGTCTTAAAACCGAAATCGAGCCTGGTGACATAGTTTTTCCCGATCAGTTTATCGATATGACGAAACAAAGAGTCTACACTTTTTACGACGGACCACGTGTTGTTCACATTTCAATGGCAGACCCATTTTGCAAAGAAGAGCGTGGCGTGCTTGCGCAAAGCGCCAAGTCGCTAGGAATAAAGCATCACGAAACAGGGACTTATTTGTGCATCGAAGGACCGCGCTTCTCAACGCGCGCGGAATCAGCGCTCTGGCGGCTAATGAATGCGGATGTTATAGGAATGACGCTCGTTCCCGAAATCAACCTTGCTCGCGAGCTTGGGATGTGCTACTCCACGATAGCGCTCGTCACCGATTACGATGTATGGGCCGAGCATCCTGTTACCGCAAAGCAGGTGGTTGAAACCCAAAAAGAAACATCGAAAACGCAAAAAGAATACTTTACGACGCACTTCCAAAGCTGAAATCAAGAGCATGCGACTGCAAAAAAGCGCTCGAAGAAGCTTTCGTTTAACCCTTGGATTTGGCAAAAGTTTAAGTAATGCAGTACGGAATATTTTCGGAGGTAAATTAGGTGTCAAGCTTTAAGATCGAGCTCAAAAAGTACGAGCTACCGCCACTTCCGTACAAGCTTAATGCGCTAGAGCCGTATATCAGCGAGCAAATCATGGATGTTCACTATAACGGCCATCACAAGGGGTACGTCAACGGCGCGAACGCGACTATCGAAAAAGTTGAAAAAATAATAAAGGGCGAAGTCACAGGATACGACTTACAAGGAGTTGTGAGAAACCTTACTTTCAACATCAACGGTCACAAGCTTCACACAATCTTTTGGAACAACATGGGCCCTGTGGGCTCAAAAGGCGGAGGAACGCCTGGCGGAGCGCTCGCCGACCTTATAAACAAGCAGTACGGTAGCTTTGAAAAATTCAAAACAATTTGGGCTGAAACGATGAAGTCTCTACCGGGCGCTGGCTGGACCGTTCTTTACTACGACAAAGAAAGCGGAAGGCTTGTTCCGATAACAGTCGAAAACCACTTTATGAACCATATCGTGGAGCTTCCGGTGATACTTATAGTGGACGAGTTCGAACACGCGTACTACTTGCAGTACAAAAACAACCGAAACGCTTACTTGGACGCATGGTGGAATGTCGTAAACTGGGAAGAAGCGGATAGAAGGCTTCAGAAATACCTTTAAGCCCATACCAATCTCCTTTTTTGAATTTCAAATGCGTGAAAGAAAATCGTACGCGAGTTTCCTTTATGCGGCTGGTAGACTTAAAAAAGTAAAAAGAACGGGTTGGATTGTAAGGCATTTACCAGATGAAAGCGTCGCGGACCACACATTTAGAACAGCGCTACTTGCGATGCTCCTTTCTGATTTGATCGACAGCGCAATCGACAAAGAGAGGGTTCTCAGGATGGCGTTGATTCACGACCTTGCGGAGTGCTATGTTGGAGACTGGGACTTGGAAACCACGAACACGATCGGTAAAGAGGTAAAGAAGAGAGTGGAAGAAACAGCGATAAAAAAGGTTCTGTCCTTTCTTCCAGCTCAAATCGCTTCACGTTACTACCACACTTGGAAGGAGTTTGAAGAAAACTCTTCTAAAGAAGCGAAAATCGTTCATCTTGCGGACAAACTTGAAGCGGTGATGCAAGCCTTTGAGCTGAGCAAATTTGGTTATAGCAAAAGCGTAAAGCGAGAGTTTGAAAGGAATCTTGAAAGTTTGGAGCTCACACAAGAGCTCAAAGCGCTTCTTCAGGTGTTTATGGAGGAAATAAAAAGATGGGAGAAATAAGGCTGGACGCGCTCACAGGAGAAGTGGTTATAGTTTCACCCACAAGAGCAAACAGACCAGTTTCGCCTACGCTGTGCCCTTTTTGCCCACCTTCACAAGAAATAGACCCAAAAAAACAGGTTCAGATTGTGCAAAACAAATACCCTGCGCTGAGCAAAACGCCCGATGAGCGAATCACAAAAGGTGGTAAACCCGCCTATGGCGTTTCGGAGATCGTGGTAGAGTCGTTGACGCACGACATCGACCTTCCATCAATGGACGCAAAAACAGTTTCCGAGATCATAGCGGTTTCGCACAAAAGAATGTTTGAGCTTTTTTGCGACCCAGAGATTAGCTATGTTCACTATTTCAGAAATAAACCAGTTTCCGGAGGTGCGACGATCACCCACCCGCATTCGCAGATCTACGCGCTACCTTTTGTACCACCTTTACTAAGAAGTGAAGTAAATGGGTTTGCTAATGGCTGCCCAATTTGCGAAAGTGTAAACGAAAGCGAAAGGGTTGTGGCAAAAGTGGGCGATGTGCGAGTATACGTTCCTTTTGCTCCTCGTACGCCTTATCAGATGATTGTCGCTAGTGAGCACATCGAAGCTTTTTGGCATGTAAAAAAGAACACGCTTGAGAAAATCGCTCAAGCGATTTTGCTTTCTCTCAACGCGCTGGAGCGCCTTTTTAGTTCGCGCGTGAACTACGTGCTTTGCGCTCACAACTCACCAAAAAACGCGCACTCTTTTCACGCGCATTTCGAAGTGATACCTCAGTTTAGCGATAAGGCGGTCGTTCGCTTTAGCATGGGTTTAGAAAAAACCACGGGAACGCCTCTACTCGACATTTTGCCAGAAGAAATGGCGTTTTCATTGAGAGAAGCGTTAAAACTCTAACTACTCAAAATACCCAAGCCTATCATGAACACTCCAAGAAATAGAAGAGAAAGCCTACCAGCTTTCACCATTATCGAAAAGTCCTTTGAAAGTTTGATTACCCCTTTGTAAACAAGCGCGACAACAAGCGACTGCGCAATCCATGAGGCTAAACCGAAAATCAGCCCGACCAAAAAGCCTGCGTTAGCACCGATAGACTGAAATAGCGCAAGTGTGAGAAGCAAAACCACGATAAAGTCTCCGCCAAATGCGGCGGCTATCCCGTGTATCCAGATGAGTTTGTAGTCTGCATGAGGCTCCTCATGAGCTTCTGTTTGATCTTTTCCTTTGAGAACCAAATAGGATGCTACGCCAATCATTGTGACACCAACAACCACGTCCACAATCGGGTCTAAGGAATAACTTCTAAAGAAGGAAAAAAGTTGGCTTGTAAGCGCGCTCAAAGCGCTCCAAACAAGCGTCAAAGCGAGCGCAAAAACCGCGGTTGATAGCATCGCTTTCCTTAGGTTTTTTTGCATCAATCCGTAAGATATTGTAATTGGCCATGTGTGTTCATCCGGTTTTAGCCCGTGAACCACACCAATCGCAAAAATCGCAACCGGCCAAAGAAAACCCAACGCTGTAAGAATTCTTTTTGCGACAGGCTGTAACACATCAGGCAAAGAAAGAATTGCAACGGCAAGAGCGGTGGAAATCAAAAGTGCGAACACAAGCTCTTTGTTTTTCATCCTCATTCTTTATTAGGGTAGCCCTAACGCGTTAATAAGCTTTATGATTCGATAGTGTGCGGATGTTGGTGAGCATTCGACTATTAAATTGGAACCACCTGAAAAGGCTTATCGCACACCTTAAAGTATTAATTTGTTATGAGTGGCCAAAATCCGGATGAACAAACTGGTACACCACAAGAAAAGTTTCCTGTAGACGAGAATCTAAAGCAAATCGCAGGAAAGACGATTTACAAGACGAATAAGTGGTGGAAGGCAGCGGTGATAACCGAGGGTTGGGGCAAGAAGTCACTTACGATTTACCTTTGGCAATCCAAAAACAATGACTGGAGAGTGGTTCAGAAGTACAAGATACACACAAAGGATGAGTGGCAAAAGGACAAGGCCGTAATCGAAGAGTTGCTCAACATTCTCTGAAACTCTCAAATTTGGGTGGCACAAAAACTTGAGGTATGGCGAACTTAGGTAAGAGAGTTTTGGCTGAGTTTTTGGGCACACTCTTTTTTGTGTTCATAAGCGCTGGCTCTGCTGTGGCAACACAGGCGCTTTCTCAAGGAGGACTCACGGCTTTACTTTTCGGTGCTTTGGCAACGGGTGTTGGGCTTTCGCTCGCGGTTTCGGCGACAATGGGCGTTTCGGGCGGAAACCTAAATCCAGCGGTGAGCTTGGGACTTCTTGTCGCAAGAAAGCTACGAGCAAAAGACACGGTTTTGTACATCGTGGCGCAGGTGATTGGCGCAACGATCGGCGCTTTGCTTCTTTTTGTGCTTTATCCGAAAAGTGTGGGGGATGCGGTGCACTGGGGTTCGCCGACACTTGGCGCTGGTGTCGGGGTGGCACAGGGAATCGCAACCGAGGCGATACTTACGTTCTTCTTGCTACTTGCGGTGTTCGGAACTGCGGTTGACCCAAGAAGCCCAAAAATCGGTGGGTTTGGAATAGGTCTAACTGTCGCAGTTGACGCACTAGTGGGAGCGCCAGTGAGCGGAGCTGCGATGAACCCAGCAAGGGCAATAGGACCTGAGATCGTCTCGGGTTACTTTACCAATTGGTACGTTTACTGGGTTGGACCCATTATAGGAGGTGTAATCGCTTCTTTGGTATACTCGCTATTAATTGAAGAAAGGCAGGCCACCGCCAAATCTTAATTTTTTGTGCGAAAGTCAAAAAAGTTTTTGTTTGAAGAAGGATAAGTGGCAAAAGCTCTTCGTTTAAAAGCTCCTTACCGTACACAAACTCCGCGACCTTCCAAAGATTGCGTGACTTGTCGAGCGCACGAACGCAAGCTCTTAAACGCTTACGGTACTTACGCTCCATCATTTGAACTCCGCTTGTGGGCTCCAACAAGCCTCCGTGTGCTGGTGCGAAAAGCGAAGCGTTGACACTTCTAAGAGTCTTTAATGAATTAAAGTATGCCTTTAAATCCAAAAGCAAAACGCTCGCGGTGTCGATCACGCTATCGCCCACAAAAGCGGTCTTGTAAGAGTTGATGTAACACACTGAGCCAGGTGTGTGCCCTGGTGTTCGAATAAGTGTGAGCGCGTACTCTTCGGCTATTTTGCTACTCAAAGCGTAAAACGGGTAAAAAGAGTCAAACGCTCGAATTCGATTCAAAATTTTGTCAAGCGCGTGTCTCACTTTTTGCGCTTGCTCTTCGTTTAGCTCTTGAATCACGCTTTCAATTTTCGTTTTCAAAAAGCGTGAATAGCTTTTTGCTATTTGCCTGTCTTTGCTTTCAAGATACGCCTTGATACGTAGCCTTGATGCCAAACCCACATGGTCTGGATGTCCGTGGGTTAGAAACACCGCTTCGATGTCACCAAAACTTAAGGCTAGAGTTTTTAACTCCTTTTCAAGCTGTTTTTCGTGCTCTTCACAATTCAAACCAGAGTCGATCAGAATCCAACCCTTTTGTGTGTTCACCAAGTAAACGTTTACGCCTTGGAAGCGATCAACTGGCTTTAGCTCAATCAAGTGAGTCGAAGCGTCGACTCTTTTCACGATTTGCACCTACGCGGCGTAAATTCCTTCTTCTGCGACATACCTTTTTCTTGCGATGTCCATCATTCTTTTGGTGAACAGTAAGGAGTATACCACGACCACAATTCCGAATATGAAAGAACCCCAAGCCGCCTGTGACACATTTCCGGTGTAGGTGGACAAGTCCACCACCTTCATAAGACCGTGCTTCACTGTGAGAGTTTTTCCATCGACGATGTTTGGCCAATACTCCGCAAGCATGAGTCCTCCCCAAGCGCTGTTTATCGTGGAAGAAATTCCTGAAATAAGATACGGAAAGCTTGCGGGAAGAACTATTTTGCGTATTCTCTGAAAGAAGCCAAGTCTAAGGTTTTTCATAATCTCCCAGTATTCGTGTGGCAAAGACTTTACACCCATCCAAAAGCTGTAAAACACATAGTAAAACGTGCTCACAAACCCCAAAAGGACCACGTAAAACTCAACGCTCAAAGGACCCAAGCTCGAACGCACAATTTCAAAGCTTAAGGCAAAAACAAACGGAAAGTACAAGGGCGCTGGGTACGCGCTCAAAACCTGAATGAGCGGAATTCCTATCGCTTCAGCGCTTTTGTTCACCGCAAGATAATACCCAAGCGTCACCGCTATAACAAGTGAAACGAGCGCGATCACGCTCACTCTTGCGTAGTCGAACGCAAGGTCGACGAGCAAGCTCGGAGTTGACACGATAAGCGAGTGCCACTGGTCAAGCGGAATTGTGACAAGCACCTCTATCACGCCATAAGCGATAAGAAGAACGAGCGAAATGAGCGCGGAAAACACGCCGTACCTTACGACTTTTTGAAACCTGTTTTTCGCTTTGGTTTGAACAAAGCTTGTCTGCTGCGCTCTTCTGATCACAGACCTCCACTGGTAAATTGAAAGTTTGTGAAGCGGATTTCTTGAAACAAGCTGTGAAAAGAGCACAGAGTATCTTATTCTTACTCTTCCTCTTCTCATGATTGGCACGTCTGTGTCAAGCGCGTATTTTGCGACCGCTAGCGCGCTAAACTCTCTTAAAGCGAAAACTGTGGCGACGATCACTAGCGCCATCGCGAGCATCGACGCGTAAACAAGCTTCCACTCGTTTTCGCTCAAATAATTCTGAAGCAGGCTTCCTATTCCAAAAACCGAATAACTCGTGCTTCCCACGGCAAAAACCTCGCTCACCGTGATATAGAAGAAACCGTCAGCAACGCTTGGAAAGAGGTTTGAAACGATACGCGGAATCGAAAAGGGAATGAACAAGCCGCTCAAACGTCCAAAAAAGCCAAGGCCGTAATTTTCCACCACTTCAAGCATTTCCTTTGGAATTGTCTTGTACGCTTGGTAAATTCCGATCCAAATGTTCCACACCACTGCGGTAAACACGAGAAAGTCGGCCGCAAGCTCAACGCCCAAAACACCTCCTATTCTATTCACAAAGAATATGAGCGCAATCGGAAAGAAAGAAATCACGGGTACTGACTCCAAAACTTCAATAAACGAAACGTAGAAGCTTTCGAAGCGCGCGTTTTTGAACGCCAAATAACCGAGTAACCAGCCACTCACGATTGAAAGAACGATCAGAACAAAAACCCTTAGCGTTGTCGCAAGAACTGCCAAGGCGATAAGAGCAAGCTGGTTCATTGCTTTACACCTCTTACTGGTGTGAGATACTTGTACAAAAGGTCCAAGTATTCGACAAACCTCGGGTCTTTGGAATTACGCGGTCTTTCTAGCTCAATTTTAAGCGTACCAACCACAGTGGCGGGTGAGCCGTTTAACACGTAAACTTTGTCCGCAAGCTCAAGCACCTCGTTAAGGTTGTGAGAAACGAGAACCGCTGAGCGCAAAGTGCTCTCTGTGCTAAAGAGCATCGAGTAAATCTCTTGTCTTAAACCTTCGGCGGTGAGCTCATCCAAGTGAGAAAAGGGTTCGTCCATCAAAAGCACGATGGGTTCAGCCGCAAGAGCGCGCGCGATCGCAACCCTTTGGCGCATTCCACCGCTCATCTCCTTTGGATAAAGCTCTTCAAAACCCTGTAATCCAACCACTTCAAGCATTTTCCTTGCCGCGCTTTCCATTTCTTGCCTAGTTTTTCTCTTTGACCTTAGCCCTAACATCACGTTTTCAAGTGCGGTCATCCATGGAAAAGTGACGATAGACTGGTGAATCAGCGCTATTTCAGGCGTCGGCTGTTCGACCTTTTTTCCGAGTAGTCTTACTTCTCCAGTTGCGGGTTTGATAAACCCACCAAGAATTCTGAGTAGTGTCGATTTTCCAATTCCTGAAGGTCCAACTATCGCAACAAGCTCGTTTTCGCAAGTTTCCACGTCTACTTTTGTGAAAACCGTGTATCCATTTTCGTATGTATACGAGAGATTTCGACCTTCAAGAATCGGTTGACCAACAATCGTCACTATTCTTGCAATCGAGCGCGTCACGTCTTATAAGCGTTTGCTCTAGATCAAAGCTACTTCACTGTGGTGTAAGAGTGTTTGTAGTACAACAGCGGTTGCTCGTCGGAAAGTGTGCCTCCACTAACCACTTCTCCTATTAGAAGCTTGTGGTCCCCTTCTGTGTAAACGCTTTTCAGCGCGCACTCAACCACCGCAATCGAACCCCTTATTATAGGACATCCCGTCACGCCAAGATCATAGCTTACGAACTTGAACCTTTGTTCTGGCGAAAGCGAAGGGTTTGCAAAGATTTCCGCAAGCTCCTTTTGGCTCAAACCCAAAAAGTTCACCGCAAACCGACCGCTACTTTCGATCTTTTTCACGGTCCTGCCGTTAGAGCTTAAGCAAACAAGAACAAGCTGTGGATTTAAAGAAACGCTACAAAACGCTTGCACCGTAGAACCGTGAGGCGAGCCTTCGACTTGTGTTGTGACGATCGCAACACCCGTCGCAAAACGGCTCATAACTTCTTTAAACTTGTTTTCGTCTAGCACACGAACTTGAGTTTCGTCACGCGAGTTCATAAGCTATACTTTGACACCGAGTGGTTAAAGGGTTGTGATTTCGTGCGCTTTTTAAAGCAAACGTATATATTCGGGTGGGTGTAATTTCGAGTAGTGCGGTGTAAATCATGAAAACGCGAGATCCGCTCGGTAGAAGAATGATGATAATAGTGTGCGAAACCTCTTCGGAAAACCCTGAAATTCACGACTTCATGGAAGCGCTTGTAAAGGTCGGTCGAAAGCACAAGGTGATAGTTGACAGAGCGGTTGTTTTCGGAGACTCAGACTCCGTGAAAACAGAGGTAGTAAACCTCAGAAACTCCTTTTTGAACTATCTCAAGTAAAAAGGGGATTACACGTTTGGATGAGCTCATCGCTTTTTTAAAGAGAGTTTACTCTGAGATGATTCCCATAAACTCGGTAGGTCCAGACAATGGAGGACCTGGCGAGCTAGAAAAGGCGCTTTATCTTGAGTCTTTGCTAAGGCAACTTGGTTTCAAAAGCGTAAAAAGGTACGACTCTAGCGACCCAAGGGCAAAAGGAGGTGTGAGGCCTAATCTCGTGGCGAAGCTCTTCGACGACGGCCGGCCTGTTATTTGGATTGTGGCGCACATCGACACAGTGCCACCGGGTGACGAATCGCTTTGGCACTACAAACCGTTTGAGGTAACGTTTGTCGACGGAAGAGTTTACGGAAGGGGTGCAGAAGATGACGGGCAGGGCGTTGCGCTAGCGCTTTGCGTGGCCAAAGCCTTGCTCGATGAAGAGCCAAAGTTTGACTTAGGGGTGGCGTTTGTCTCTGACGAAGAAACGGGAAGCAAACACGGTGCACAGCACCTTTTAAAGCTTGGCGTCTTCAACGCTTCAGATTGGGTCTTGATTCCTGATGCGGGAAGCGCCGACGGTTCGCTTGTCGAGGTTGCGGAAAAGAGCGTGTTGTGGTTTAAGGTTAAGGTCGAAGGAAAACAGACTCACGGAAGCACCCCACACAAAGGGGTGAACGCCAACAGAAAAGCGATGAAGCTTGCGCTACTCATAGACCAATTTCTGCATGAAAAGTATAAAGAAGAAGACGCGCTTTTTGAGCCTCCGGTGTCAACGTTTGAGCCGACAAAGCGCGAGCCAAACGTGCCAAACATAAACACCGTGCCCGGCGTAGACCAGTTCTACTTTGACTGCAGGTTGCTACCAAGACACGCTGTGGACGAAGTTGTTCTGGACGTCACTCGTCTTCTCGATGAATTTTCCAAAAAAGAAGGTGTGAGGTGCACGCTCGAAGTGGTGAGTCGTGAAGACACATCAAAGCCGACAGACCCAGAATCGCCTCTTGTCAAGCGTCTTACGCGAGCACTCGAAAAAAGAGGGGTAAAACCGAGAATAGGTGGAATAGGCGGGGGCACTGTTGCAAAATACTTCAGAAATCTGAACATTCCGTGTGTCGTTTGGATGACATGCGACGACACCGCACACGCCCCAGACGAGTACGCGAAGCTTGACAACGTGATTAGCGACACGCGCACACTGCTAGAGCTGTTTAGAGCGAGCGATTGACTTAAGAGACTCGAGCTCTTCTCTGAGCTTTGCGTTTTCTTTTGAGATTTTTTCAAGCTCTTCCCGAAGCTCCTTGATCTGGTCCTGTGCGCCAAGCTCTAGCTTTCTTTTGACTTCGCGCGCAACCCTTACAACCCTACCGTCCGTGTCCGATGAAGCAACTTGTTCCACCACTTCTAAGAACCTCCTGTCTGCGCTCTTTTCTATCACTTTGAGCGCGTTTATCCTTACTGCGTAGTCTTTGTCCTTACAAAGCTCCTTAATTCTTTCGTCAACCTTTGGATTTCCTGTGTAATTTGAGAGAGCGAGCGTTGCCGCCCTTCTCACCATTTCGGGCTCACCAAGCTTTGTTTTTTCGAGTAACACAGGCACACACTTTTCAAGCGCTAATTCGCCCAAGCCTGTAAGTGCGCTTGACGCGATCACCTCTGTGTGAGAAGGATAGCGCAAAGCCTCGACAAGAAAATCGTACGCCTGTTCGATCTTTGTCTGTCCGAGGCTTTGCGCGGCCGCGCCTCTTACGTAATAGCTCACGTCGGATTTTAGTAGCGAAACCAGCGCGTCAAAAGCCTTCCTCTCACGCTTGAACTCTCCGAGCGCTTGCGCAACCGCGCGTCTAACCTTAGGATCCGCGTGTTTACTAGCTTCTATCAACGCATTCAGCGCGCGCTCTCCTCCAATGTTTCCGAGCGCCCTTGCGGCTTCTGCGCAAACGCCCCAGAAAGCGTTGGAAAGCACGATTTCGCGTAACGCGTCGACCACCTCATCCGTTTTGTGTTTCGTCAAAGAGCGTATCGCAAGCACTCTACAGTAAACGTGAGGATCTTGTTTTGCCTTTAAAAGCTTTGAGCGTAAGTCCTCTTCTATATTAAGAGCGCCCACTACACTCATCTCAGGGTCTACGCACACGTATTTGGGTCGCTCGCTAAGACGCACAAAAAAGGTTTGCCTCTTTTCTTCGACCACAAAGGAAAACCATTCGTCGCGAGAGTCAAAAACCGCCCTCACTTTAAGAGGTAGGGTGAAAACACCCACATCGGTTTGCTTTTGTTCGAACGTGATTTTGAGAGTTTGAGAGTCTTCGTAAGAGTAGCTCACGCTGAGCTCTGGATGGCCAGCCCTGTACACCCTTTCATCGAAGAACCACTCAAGGTTTCTTCCAGTTACCTCTTCAAAGCACTTTCGTAGGTCGTCGGTCTCCGCGTTTGAAAACTTGTACAGTTCAAGATACCTGTTTATCGCGCGCTTAAAGTTTTGCTCGCCAACGAGGTTCATAAGAGAGTTGAGCACAAGAGAGCCCTTTTCATAAGCGTGTCTATCGAAAACTTCTTCTGGAAGCGAGTAAAACTTGGTTGAGATTGGTCTGACATACCTTTTTGAAGCTTCCTCTAAGTACGAGTCGAGTTTTGTGACCAAGTCATAGTAAAACTCTTCAACTCCTTTGTCGCGCCTTAAGTAAAGCGCTTGGAAGAAAGTGGCAAAGCTTTCGTTGAGCCATATATGAGACCAGTCACGGCAGGTGACCAAGTCTCCAAACCACTGGTGCGCAAGCTCATGAGCGACGAGCGGGTCGCTACTGAAATCCAAGTGTGCGATTTCATCGTGTAAAGTGCGCTCGGTGAGCGTGGTCGCTGTTATGTTCTCCATTCCACCATAGGTAAAGTCGTAAACACACGTTTGCGCGTACTTTTTGTAAGGGTACTTAACACCTGTGAACTCTGAAAAGAAGCTCATCATGTCTCGCGTTTTTGAAAAGCTTCTTGGTGCGTCGCTCGCCCTTCCCTTTGGAACAACGTAAAGTAGCGGGATTCCATCCCATTCCTCTTTTAGAACATCGAACTCGCCTGCGCAAAAAGAGATGAGATACGTGGAGTGCGGTTGATCCATTAACCAGTGATACCTTTTTCTTTTTTGGTCCACTTCCTCTTCTTTTACAAGAACCCCGTTTGACACAACAAACTGCTCCTTAGGCACGATGAGCGAAAGCTCAGACGTGCACTTCATGTTTGGGTAGTCGTAAACGGGAAGCCAGTACCTGTTGTCTTCGGATTCTCCTTGAGTCCAAGCCTGATAAGGCTTGTTGGGATAGTGCTCGTCAGGGGTTATTATGAAAAGCCCTTTTTGTGGGTTTGTCACGGAGTAAGAGATGCGCACTTCAAACTGCTTTTTCTTAGGCGCTTCTATTGTGATTTGCTTTCCATCGTAATAGAAATCACAAGAATTTCCATCGACCCACACACCGTGGATCACGAAGTTCACGCCGTCAATCTTTATAGAGCTTGTAGACTCTTCTATTAGCTCGATTGAGAGGGTGCACTCGGCTTTAAGAGTCTTTGAGTGATACTCGAGCTCGCCCTCAAACTTTACGTGTCGAATTCTGTACAGCTTGTCCCTTGCGTATTTCGGTGAATAACCCGGAAAAACGAAATCCTTTCCCAACCTTGAAATATAAAATTCTCTTTCGTTGACGCTCATTGCGCACCACTTGCGCTAGTTCAAAACGTGCTATAAGCTCTTTTGTTAGTCAAAGCTTTTTAAGAAGAAAGCGCAATTAAACTGGATGGTTTATTCACCGCGTCACGTCACCATTGAAGAAGAAGCGCTCGGATTTCTTATGGGGTATGCCAAGGGCGCCTACCCACGTGAGGCGATTGTGATTCTAAGAGGTGTAGCAAAACAAGATGGGGAGGTGTTTGTCGAAGAAAGCGTGCTTCCACCAAAAAGGGTGGAGGGCCATGGCTTTTCACAGTGGTCTCTTATGGGCGTTGCCGACTTTAGGCTTGTCGGAATAGGTCACTCACACCCATCAGGGGTGCTCAAACCATCTGATGAGGATCTGCTAAATTTTGCGGGAAAGGTGCTTCTCATCGTTGGTCCTCCTTTTAGCTCGGAAAGGGATGCCGCTTTTTTCGATAGATTTGGTAATAGTGTGCCATTTTCTGTCAAGTGGAAGGGAAAAGAAAGGACGTTCAAAATCGAGTGAAAACCCTTTCTCTTCATGTGATGAAAAATTTGGGGTTCACGCACAAATTTTGAAACGCTTATAAGCAAGCGCGCACTCTCACGCTTGATCCACAAATGGTTGAGGCATACTGCGTAAAGTGCAGGGCAAAAAGGGAGATCAAGAACCCGCAGAAAGTGACACTGAAGAACAAGAGACCTGCGATTAAGGGAACATGTCCTGTTTGCGGCACTGCACTCTTCAGAATCGGCGCCGCATAAACACCCCCTTA
>NEXD01000018.1 GCA_003019595.1 Candidatus Marsarchaeota G1 archaeon BE_D | reverse complement strand
CCTTCTCACAAGTTTGAATGCGCGGTAGTTCACCCGTACGGACACTTGTTGTACGTGGAACTCTCTTCCCTCATTCGCTTTGACTAGTTCCACGGCTTTGTCCCTCGCGGTCTGTGTGAGTGTGGAGGATAGACCGAACATCCTCCTAGCTTCCCCGTAGCCTTTCCGCTGGAGGATATTCTTATCCTTGATCTTAAAGGAAGCGAAGAATTTCACAGCTTTCAGGTATTTCTCCAGAACCACGTTCAGTTTGTGCCTCTTCTCTTTGTTAGGGTTCGCAATTTTTCCTTGTAATGCTACTTTAACCTCTGCTTTCAGGGAACATCCCAAATATTCTTATACCTCGATTCATATTTATAGTTAGCTACCACGCCCTTACGGACGGGGTCTCTGGTGTGAAAAGATGAAATCGGAAAGAGGAGGCCCACGGTAACCCCAGCTACTTGAGTAAAAAGAAGGGTTGTCTACACCAATTCTTTTTCCAGAAAGTCCTAACTCTTCAAGCCAGCGCGCAAAAAGCTTCATCGGATGGATTTCACCGGGATAGTCTTGGTACGTGAAAATTTTCGAAATGAGCTTTGTTTGATATGGTATGTGCTCTTTCTCGATCAAAGGTCCTAGAAACACTGTGTCACGCTTACGCGTGACCACAACCGCAGCTGGTCTTTCTGTTGGCAAATAGTATAGCCTTACAAAATACTTGAGGTTGGTGCTACCACTCATGTAAACCGCATCAAGCCTTTGCTTTTCCATAAAATTATCCAACTTGCTCAAACTCCGAGTCAGGTAGTTTGTGCATCAATCGCAGTTTGCACGCTTTGATTAAAGCGTTTCCGAATTGCAAACGCTTAATACAAAGCGCGCGTTTTGTGTTTGTTAAGTTTGCAACAGTTTGAAGATTTTGGGCTTGATAAGTCAGTTTTAAGAGGAATTTTTCGCGCGGGTTACGTTCGACCAACGCAGGTTCAGAGCCGTGTAATACCACTTTTACTAAAAGGAAAAAGCGTGCTCGTTCAGTCAAAAACAGGAACTGGAAAGACCGCGGCTTTTGCCATCCCAATTCTTGAGTGGATTTCCGAAAACAGCTTTCCACACTTGGTGCTTGCTCCAACAAGAGAACTTGCCGAACAGGTTTCACAGGAGTTCGAAAGGCTTGGTCAAGTGAAAGTTGCAACTATAATTGGTGGCGTGCCCATCACACCTCAATTTAGCACTTTAAAAAACCACATTGTTGTAGGAACACCTGGTAGAACGCTGGATCACGTAAGAAGGGGTAAACTAAAACTTGAGTCTTTCAAAACGGTGATCATAGACGAAGTGGACAGATTGCTAGACATGGGATTTGTTGAGGACGTGGAAAAAGTGATCAAAGGCGCAAAAAACGCGAGCGTTTTAGGCTTCTTTTCGGCCACCGTTACAAAAGAAGTCGAAGCGCTTGTAAAAAGCTACGTTAAAAGTTTTGAAACAATCAAGCTGGAAAAAGACGAATATAACGTTGACACCATTGCCCACTATTCGCTCAACGTTCAACACAACACGAAAGACAAACTATTGGTGAATCTGCTAAAATCCAAAAACGGAAAGGCGCTAGTTTTTACCTCAACAAAAAGAGGTTGCGAAAGATTGGGTAGAAAGCTTGGAAGCGAAGGATTTAGGGTTGGATGGATCAACGGTGATCTACCGCAAACAAAAAGAGAGTGGGTGCTTTCGCTCTTTAAAAGAGAGAAAATCAACGTGCTCGTCGCAACGGACGTTGCGTCCCGTGGCCTTGACATCGACTCGATTAAACTCGTTGTGAACTACGACGTTCCGCGTGAACCTCTCACTTATGTTCACAGAAGTGGTAGAACGGGAAGGATGGGAAAAAGCGGGATGGTCGTAAGTCTTGTTTTGCCGCATGAAAGGCATAGCATTTCAAAAATAGAAAACATACTCAAAAGAAAAATTCAACAGATAAAACCGTAAAAGCTTTAACGCTGAAAATTCTTGTGTGCTAGGTCTTACGTTTTCTAAATAAAAGTAGTGCTAAAACGATCAAAAGAGCAAGAAGAAGGTAATTTGGTGCACCCTTCTTAGTGTTTACTTGAGTTTGCACACGCGCGATAAAACCGTAGTGCACAGGGTACTGCAAAGGAATGGGATAGTTCCAGTTGTGAATCACTATTGGGTTTCTTGGCGGCTCTGAAAACTCAAAAGCCGCAAGAAGCCCTTTTAGATCGCTGTTTTTCACCCAAGGTGTAAGAGGTGGAAGGTGCCAGTTGTACTCGATAAAGGAAATCAAAGAGTAAGCGCTTAAGCTGTAGTTGTCCACCCATCCTTCTTTTGCGTAGGGGGAAATCACAAGTAGAGGAATTCTTTGTCCAAGCGTGTACCCGTCTAACGTTGGTGGGCTCACATGGTCGAAATACCCTCCGCCTTCATCAAACGTTACAAAAATCACGCAAGAGTTTGCGTATTTGCTTTTCATCACCGCGTTGATCACGTTCACAAGCGTGATGACACCTTGCGTCACGTTGTACGGAGGGTGCAAGTCGTACTCGTTTGTGCTACCTCCAAGAAACATCACCCAGCTTACTTGTGGAAGGCTGCCGTTTAGCTCTTTATAGAAATCCGCTAATGAGTGAAAGTTTTTTTCGTAGTTTTGTGCACCTTGAAATGCGGTGAGAGGCCAAGGAACACCTCCTTGATAACCGTAAACGTAATAACCCCAGCTTATGTTGTTCTGTGAAAGTTGGTACATTATCGTTTTATTGAACGGAATCACGTTTGTTTCGTAGTTGTCCTGAAAGCTTGGCGGAAAGCCTGTGAGATAAGCCACCCTGTTTGGTTCTGTTAGCCCCAAAACTGGTGCAAAATAGTTGTCCGCTAAAACGTACTCCTCGGCATAATCCCATAGTGGTGCGAGCTGTTGGTAGGAAAAGTAAGCCAAAGATTGGATCCCCGAGTAGTAAACAAAGCCCTGTGACGAGTAATCGGCGTGGTAAACGCTCCATCCTTCCACTGGGTCTTGTGTCGATGAGGCGTTTGCGTAATAAGGGTGAGAATAACCGTGCGTTGGGTCAGCAGGAACGTTTGGAATTGAAATCCAGTAAAGCTCACCGTTTTTTGAAGACTTAAGTTGTGTGTAATTTTGGTAAAGCCCGTCTGGCCACATCACAGACAAAGTGGTGTTCGTGATTATCGGAGGCCAGCCAAAGGGGTAAGTGCCGAAAAGGTTGTCAAAAGAGTGATTCTCTTCGATGATTATGATAACGTGGTCTATTGGTGTTGCTTGTTGCGGGAAGCCAAAAGAAAACACGAGCAAAACGACCAACAAAAGCCTTGGGAGCATCCTTTTTGTAAACTCAAAGAGACACAAAACTTTTACTTCGATTCTGAATGGAAATCGTTCATATTCAAAAAATTGAAAAGTGCGTGTCAAACCACGCTTTATCACGCTTAAAAGCTTTTTTAGTTTACACTTCACATCTTCTCCACTTACGTCTATTCGTTGTTTGTAAACTTTTTTAACCCCAAAATCGTTTTAAAATAAGCTTGCGATTTCTAAGAGCTTAAGCTCGTCAAATTTGTCCGCGATAAGCTGAACACCAACTGGTAAACCTTCCACTTTTAGCGTAGGAATGCTCAGTGCTGGAACGCCAATATAAGAAGCGTAAACTGTGTTGTGCGTCAACACGCTTCTCACGTCGCCATCTTCATTTCCCAAAACTTCTTCGATCTTTGGTGCTGGAATGCTCACAGTAGGAGTTGCCAAGACATCAAACTGCGTTATCACTCTTTTAAATTCGGAGTAAACTCTTTTTCTTGCAAAAAGAGCGTCCAAGTATTCGGTTGCGAGAACGGTTAATCCGCGCTCCAAAAGTCTTCTTACATCGGGAAAGCACTCAGACCACCTTTGTTTTCGTTCAAGGTGAACGTGCGTGGCCTCTGCGTATCTGATTGCGCCAAATCTACTCCACACAAGCGCCTCTGCAATGGCATTTCCACCTTTGACCACTCGATAGAACGCGCGTCTAGTAGCTTTTCAAAGCTTAAAACAACTTCTTCAACGGTTTTGGAATAGCTTGCGGGCGCTTTGTCCCACCAGTAAACCCAGCTAGGAACGGCAATTTTCGGTTTTCTAGGCGTTGAAGAGAGTTTGGAAAAAGCGGGAAGTAGCTTCTTAAGCCTTTTTAGCCAGTTTAAATCAGAAGAAATGAAGCCTACGGTGTCAAACGTTGGCGCAAGCGGAAACACTCCTTTGTTACTGAGTAAACCGTTTGTCGGCTTAAGACCGTAAACACCACACAAAGCCGCTGGGATTCTTACGGAACCCGCAGTGTCAGTTCCCAAAGCGAATTCGACAATCCCTGAAGAAACTGCCGCTGCAGAACCCCCGCTACTTCCACCCGCAATCCTTGAAGCGTCCAAAGGGTTTTTCGTTGGGCCAAAGATCGAAGAAGTTGTGGTCGCGCCCGACGCAAGTTCGTGCGTGTTGGTTTTGCCGATTAAAACTCCACCTGCGCGCTTAAGAGTCGCGACAACTGTTGCGTCAAAGCTCGGAACAAAATCTTGAAAAAGCCTTGAGCCCATGGTTGTTCGTATTCCTTTCGTGTAAATCACGTCCTTTACCGCAAAAGGAAAGGGCTCTACACCCTTTGAAGAAAGCTCCTGTGCTTGCTTTTGGGCAAACTCGTTTATCGTCACAACCGCGTTGAACTCATCTTTGTGCGCTCTTTCTAAGCTTTCTTGTACGAGCAATTTCCGCTTTAAACGCAAAACCGAGTATTAAATCTTAGTAAAAGCTTAAAGCTTCTTAAAGCGATGTTAAACCCGTCTGGATGAAGAAAACTTGGCTCTCTGAGCTGTGATGAAGTTATCCCCGGCTGACAGCTCACTTCTCCCCGTCTCTAAAACTCGAGGCTTTTTCACGTAAAAGTTGATATACCGCTATATCATACTAAATAAGGGAAAAAATGCAGGTTTTACAAGAGAGAATAGGCCTACCCAAAAACTACTACCATGACGATCAAATCTTTGAAAAAGAAAAAGAGTTGTTCTTCAAAAAAATGTGGTTACTTTGTGCGAGAGAAGAAGAGCTCGCCAATACCGGCGATTACATCGTGAGAAACATCGCTGGAGAATCTTTCTTTCTTGTTCGCACGCGTGATGGAAGAATAAAGGCGTTTCACAACGTTTGCCGCCACCGCGGCTCACAGTTACTTGAAGGAAGTGGTTCTGTGGGTAGCGTGATTCAGTGTCCTTACCACGCATGGAGCTACGATTTGGATGGCAGACTTGTGGGTGTACCAGAAAGCCACAAGTTTGAAAGGCTTGACAAAGATTCGCTCGGGCTTTTTGAGCTTGCGGTTGACACTTGGCAAGGATTCGTTTTTGTGAACATGGACAGATTCGCAAAGCGATTCACGCAAGTGTTTTCAGAGTTTGTAAACATGTGGACTCACCTTGATTTCAAACAGCTTAGGCGCGCAAAAAGGATCGTTTACGATGTAAAGGCAAACTGGAAAATCGTGGTCGAAAACTATTCAGAGTGCTACCACTGTCCTCCTGTTCACCCCAAACTAAACAAAATCACACCCTTTACTGGCTCTAGTAGAACCGAATACCTAAGCTGGGCGGAAAAAAGGCTGTTTTCCGGTGGCTTTATGATTTTTGCCGATGGTTACACTTCAATGACTGTCACAGGCACAACAAAAAGAAAACCGCTTAAGGGAACAAGAAAAGAAGATTTAAAAAGAATTTACTACTACTTGCTTGTTCCAAACGTTTTCTTTAGCCTTCACCCTGACTATCTTATGATTCACACGCTTTGGCCGAAAAACAAAGACGAAACGATCGTTGAGTGCGACTTTTACTTTGACAAAGAGGAAATGTCAAAGCCCGATTTTACTCCTGACGACGCCATTCAAATTTGGGATGAAATCAACCAGCAAGACTGGCGGGTGTGCGAGCTCACACACAGAGGCACAGATTCAAGCTTTTACGTTCCAGGACCTATGCCAGAAAACGAAGACCAAGTTTGGAACTTTGACGAGTTTATTAGAGACGCGCTCGCGTAAAGAGTTTTTCCGACTTTTACTCAACTGGTATCCCTTTTTCCTCTATTTCTGCGATTTCTTGTGTCCTATACCCTAGTAAAACCGCAAGCGCGTAAATCGGCGCGTTCAACACAATAAAAATCAAGTAGTCATACGGAAATGAAATAGCACCAATTCCGAGTGAACCGTAATACGAAATCACACCCACTATAATATTGTAGGCCACGATCCAAGACGCGGCCTTAATCTCCGAAAGTTTTGTTTTAGAATAAAGGAAGTAGGTTGAGAGTATTAGCAAAAGAGAGTAAGCTGCCCAGTAATAGGGGAAAGGTGCCAAGTTCAAAAAGTCAAAAACACCAATTATCGCTATCGAAACCCAGTAAGCCGCAACAAAAGCGACAAGCGTTGAGCGCTTAAGCGAAAGCTTTGAATTGTACCCAACGACAAAAAGGGGAAGCGCCGCGGCAACTGTCACAAACATCGGGTTTACGATCGACCAGCCAGACCAGTAAATTATGAGCGAACCCACAAGAAAACCGATAAAGTAAAGCGGAAGGCGAAGCTTTGGGTCAAACGGCCTTTTGAGGTTTGGCGCAACACGCCTAAACACGTGGTTGGTGATTCCCGCCGCAAGATAGTTGTAAACCGTAAACGATGCGGAAATTCCGACAAGCGAATACCAGCTTGGGAAAGGTATGAGAAAAATCGCCCCTATTATGAACGTGAGAATCAGCGAAAACGTGGGCGTTTGAAAGCGAGGATTGAGATTTCCGAAAATTTTGGGAAAGTACTTGAGCCTTGAAAATCCGTAAAGGCTTCGCGCGGTTGTGCCAACGTACACACCAAGTGTGGCTGCAGGCGAAACAGCTGCATCAATAAGAATTACTATCGCAAAAGCCGAAAGAACTGGGTTTGCGTAAGAAATGAGCGCGTGGTAAAACGGTGAAGCCGCCCAAGAAGAGTTACTGAGATTTCCCCAATCACCAGGGGTAAGCTTGAGATTACTCCAGTTTAGCGCGCCAATCATCGATATTTGTAAAACAATATAAAGCGCGATTACCACGATCATGGCCATCACAAGACCCAAAGGCACATCTCTTTGTGGGTTTCTGGTTTCACCAGAATACTCCAAACCTTGTCTAAATCCTTCGACTGCAAACGCAATTCCGCTCGGAACAAGTGCCACAAAGATTGAGGCAGGACCAAAAGGCAAGAAACCCCCTTTAAGCGAAAAGTTTGAAGGATGAAAAGTGAAAAGCAGAAGCAAAATGGCGGTCAAAATAGGGATGATAAGCTTCCAAGCAGTGACGACTGTGTTAACCGTTCCGTACACGTTTACACCGATATACTGAATCACTGTAAACACCGCCATCAAAGCAAGAGCCAAAACAATACCAAGAGGTGTTAGAACACCCGTCGTAGCGTTGTAAACGCCTGGAATATAAGAATGCGCATACGTGAGAATCGCTTCCGCCTCAAGCGGGGGTGTTGTCGCAGCGGCTATAATATAAGCCCAGCCCAAAAGAAAATTGCTGAGCGCACCGTGCGAGTAGTGGTTATAGCGGACAAGAGAGCCTGTAAACGGAAGAATTCCGCCAAGCTCGGCAAAACACAAGCCTATCACAAAGAAGAAAACGCCAGCGACCACCCAAGAAAGAATCGACGCAGGGCCCGCATAAGGCAAAGAGCCAAACTCCGCAAAAAGCCAGCCTGAGCCAACCATCCCCGTTACGCTCAAAAAGAAAACGTCGTATGAGCGAAGAGCTTTTCTTAGCCTGACCTCCCCTGTAGTAGAGGTCTTTGACATACCTAGTGAATGTTACAACTTGTATATTAACTTTTTTAGACTAATAACCAAAAAGAGTAGAAAATCTTTTATCTC
This sequence comes from Candidatus Marsarchaeota G1 archaeon BE_D, assembly GCA_003019595.1. GTDB lineage: Archaea > Thermoproteota > Thermoprotei_A > Marsarchaeales > Marsarchaeaceae > BE-D. Next base: position 19,610 of record NEXD01000018.1, on the reverse strand, counting down.
TTTTTGCAAATTCTACAAATGTTTTAAGCCATCCTTCAAGTGTGCCGGTGTCATACCTTTTTCCTTGAAACTTGTACGCCAAAACGGTTTCGTCTTTACACTGTAGCGCAAGCGCATCCGTGAGCTGATACTCGCCACCTGCGCCAGGCGAGATTCTTTCAATGTATCTAAAGATTTTCGGTGTAAGTATGTAAGCGCCGGTTATCGCCAAGTTTGAAGGAGCGTCTTCACGTCTTGGTTTTTCCACCATGTGCTCCACTTTCCAAAGGTTTTCTCGTAACTTCTTACCCTTGATCACGCCGTAGCGCGAAACCTCTTCCCACTCCACTTCTTCGACCATCACAAGCGTTGAACGCATTTCTTCGTAAACTCTGAGAAGCTGAGACACAACGTTTTCTCCTTCAGACACATAAAGCGTATCACCCAAAAGAAGAACAAACGGTTCATTTCCGACAAATCCTTCGGCGTACCTCACCGCATCCGCAAGCCCTTTAAGCTCTTTTTGCCTTACAAAGTAAATGTCTGGAAAAGCCTTTAGTTCGTTATCTTCAAACTTTTCGTCGAGCTTGCTTTTGTCAAAGTAGTCGATGATCGCGTTTTTTGTCGCACCAACAATCATTAGAATCTGGTCAAGCCCAGCGTCAACCGCAAGCTTTACCACGTAGTGAATCACAGGTCTATCCACTATGGGTAGCATTTCTTTGGGTTGCACGCGCGTAAGCGGGTAAAGCCTTGTGCCCAAACCCGCCGCAGGAATTACCGCTTTTCTTATTCTTGCCATCTTCCGATCGCCCGTACGTTGTGCCTAGTAGGCTCGATGACTCTTCTTGCGTCTATCACAAGCTTTTCGGGTAACTCAAGCTTTGAAAACTCCTCCCACTCTGTAGCGATCACGATCACTTCACACTCTTCTACACAATCTTTAATAGAAGCGCAAAGCACACCAGCTGGTAAAACGCTTGGCGCGCTTTTAATGGCCGGGTCGTAGACTCTCACTTTGAAGTCTTCTTCTATAAGACGCGCCACTAGCTTGAGCGACTGTGACTCCCTCAAATCGTCGGTGTTCTGCTTAAAAGCAAGCCCCAAAACGCACACGCTCTTTTTTTGAAGCTTTTTGAGTAAGCAAAGCACGTGCTCTATCCTTTCCCTGTTTGTCTCAACAGCGGCTCTCAAAACTTTGAGTTCCACACCCAAAGAGCTTGCAAAGCTCAAAAGCGCCGATGTGTCTTTCGGAAGACAAGAGCCGCCCCATCCCAAACCCGCTTTAAGGTATTCGCTACCTATTCTTTTGTCAAGCCCCATTCCGCGTGCGACGACGTCAACGTCTGCCGTAGGGATTTTTTCGCAGAGATTCGCAATTTCGTTGATAAACGAAAGCTTGACCGCAAGAAAAGCGTTGCTTGCGTACTTTATTAGCTCCGCGTTTTCGTAAGTTGTTTGGATTATGGGCGCGCGAACAAAGCTCCAAACCTTGTGAAGAAGATCAAGCTCCGCTTTTTCTTCGTAACCTATCACAACCCTGTCTGGAAAAAGAGTGTCTTTTACCGCACTACCTTCTCGTGTAAACTCCGGGTTTGAGGCGACTTTTAAGCCAGTGAGCTTCTTAAGCCTTCTTGCGGTTCCAGGAATCACCGTGCTTTTTATCGCAAGAACACACTCTCGCGTGACCTTTGCCACGCTTTGTGCTGCATCAAAAACGTAGTTTAAATTGATCTCTGAGTTCACAGTGGGTGTTGGCACAGCAAGAAACACAACCTCACATCCACGAAGAACATCGTATGAAGTGGAAAAGCTAAGACGGGACAAGTTTTCGCTAAGAAGCTCGTCTAGCCCTGGCTCAAACAGCGGCGAGCGGCCTTGAGAAAAGGCGTGGACTTTTGACTTGTCAACGTCAACTCCAAATACTTCGTGTCCTTGAGACGCAAGAACAGCGGCCAAAACCGAACCAACATAACCCAATCCTACAACGCCAATTTTCAACTTGCTCTACTAAGCCATTCCGCGGTTGTTTTTAACCCTTCCTCTAGACTTGTGCGTGGCTCCCAAGAAAGAAGTGAGCGCGCCCGCGTGATGTCCGCGGCCCTTCTTCTTGGGTCTTCAGGTCGTGGAGGAAGAAACACTATTTTTGATGAGCTTTTTGTGACTTTTATCACAAGTTTTGCGAGCTCTAAAATTTTCACTTCGTTTGGACTGCCTATGTTTACCACTTGCGCTGAAAGGCCTGGTTTTGTAAGAAGTGTCCAAGTGGCCTCAAGCCAGTCGTGTACAAACAAAAAGGAGCGCGTTTGGTTTCCGTCACCGTGCACCGTGAGTTCTTTTCCAGCTAGCGCTTGCGAAAGAAAACGCGGAATTACGCGACCGTAAACACCATCTGCCCTCATTCTTGGACCGTAAACGTTAAACGGCCTTTCAATTCTCACGTCCAAACCAAACTGTCTGTGGTACGCCATACAAAGCGCTTCAGAAAAACGCTTCCCTTCGTCGTAGCAAGAGCGCACGCCCACCGGATTCACATAACCAAAGTAATCTTCAGGAGTGGGTATCACGCTCGCATCTCCGTACACCTCTGAACTAGAAGCGTAGAGGTAAACTGCGTTCGAGCGTTTCGCTATCTCCAAAGTTCGAAGCGTTCCCAAAGAGTTAGAAAGCATCGTTTCGACTGGGTGTTTCATGTAATCTTCTGGTGAAGGTCTTGCTGCAAAATGCGCAACGAAGTCGTATCGCGTGTCATCCGAAAACTCTTCAACTTTGCATCTTACGAATTTGGCATCCTTAGGCACGTTTATACAGCTTGAAGTGGACAAGTCGTCGACAACGACCACCTCAAAACCTTGGTTAAGAGCCTTTTCAACAAGATAAGAGCCGAGAAAACCGTTACCGCCTGTGACGAGAAGCCTTTCAACCATAATTTTGAAATGCGAAAGCGCTTAAAGGGTTAACGACTCGGTGCAACAAGCTTGGCGGTATTGCGATGATGTTTTTCCACGTTTGGAGATCACACCAATACCTAATACATCACGAGTTGCGCAAACCCTTTGTGAGCAAAAGCTCACCACTTCTTTTTTTGCGCAAAATAAGCAAAGAGAGCGCCGATCACAAGCGCTATAAAAGCTTCGATATCGCTAATTGGTGCGTCGCTCACCGTGTACACCGCTGTTATCACAATGGGTTTTGTCACGACTATCTTTAAGCTCCTGCTTGTTGATTCAAAAGTGCCAGTCCATCCCTGAAAAACGTTGGGGTGTAAGAACGTGCCACCAAGCGTAGAAGGTGCGGTGTAGCTTATCACAGAGCCATTAGGGTAGTAATCGTTTATCACGACGCTATTTGGGAGCGCTATGTACACTTTGTACTGAGTTTGGTAAATCGCGCTCACGTTTAGCGGAGCATTAACGGTGATTGTGGTGTTACCCCTATCACCGTTACTCCAACCCACAAACACCTCTCTTACAAGATTCGCGTTGACATAAACGTAAAGCGGAGCTCGTAGCGTCACATTGCCACCAGGTTTTACCCACATAGACACGCTACCTGTGTAAGGGTTGTTTATAGTGACCAGATAAGTGAGTGCGTATAGCGCTGTAATTTGTTGCACAGAATTAAGGCTTAGACTCGTAGAGGTTGAAAGCAAACCGTGTGAGCTGTACCACCCAACAAAGCTATAGCTTTCACTCGAATTTCTTTCTAAAAACTCTGGCACGCTCAAAACAACACCTTGCGGAGGGACAAGAATGAAAAGTTTTTTACCCAAGTAAACTTGGCTTGTGCCAGAGCCTGTTGGTGTTGTAAGAGTCAAGTTTAACGGAACGCTCACATTACCTTCTACCTCAAAGGAAAGCGATGACACACGTAACAAAGAGGTGATTGTGGCGTTTCTGATCACGAACGAAGTGGGGTAGCTCACCTTTACTACGTACACACCTTCTGAAGCCGGATAAAATTGAAAGCTTGTAAAACCCTGAGTTAGTGGTAGTCGCATCACCGTTTCGTTCACTGTGACGTTCACCAAGGAATTGGGAAGAGGCGTGTAGTTTGCGCTTTTCAAATCGAAATAAAGAAGTGTGATTTCCACTTGAATAGGCGAAAGCGCGCTACTTTGATACGCTTGCACCTCCCCAGAAATTTGCACTGGCCATAGCATTGCTTGCACAAGAGAGCCTTGAGAAAGTTCCACTTGTGGATTTTCCAAGTTAGAGATGTTCGCGTAAGATGAAACGTTTTCAGAGCCAGCAAGCGAATCAAGAGAATAGCTGAGCGCAACCGCTGGTTTGACGTAGCTTGCTCCTTCTAGATAGGCGAGGGAAATCTGTGCGTTTATCTGGTTTACCACCACAGTTTCACCCGCATCTGGTGCGCAAAGCACAAGCTCAAGGTCTTTGCTAAAGCCTAACGGGGTGTATCCACCAACCACAAAAGACGAGCTCACAGGAGAACGCCCCGGATAAATCGTCACAAGGTCATTCACGTTAAAGCCGCCGTTCACTCTGTACGCAAAGAGTAAAGAGAGTGCACCGCTTTTTGCTTGCGTCACATTTATTTCGAGTGTGACGTTGATAGGAAGCGTAAAGGGAATAATGGAAGAAGAATACTGGTAATGAGTCCCAAAACACCCTGGAAATGAAGTGACCACAGAACCTTTGCCTTGAACGCTCGTCAAATAGTCTAGCGCGCCCGGTCCACTGCAATCTGAAGTTTCGTTCCAAACAGAGTCAACGAAACTCAAAGCGCTTTGATCGAAAACGGCGTCAAAAACCGCCCAAAAAACTCCAACGGGTGACGTCAAAACCGCTGAAAGCTGAAGCGCTACTGCTTTTCCCTGTGCCACGCTACCATTGGTGTACCAAAGAGTAGAAGAAACCGAAAGATTCTTGATGAACGCCGAGCCAACAACGCTTTGCGTGTAAACGTGTGCGCTTGTAAGATAAAAGCTTTCTCCAGCGGCAACCCTTGAAACGCTTGAAGCGCTTGTGGGTTTGGCGACAGAAACGAGTGTAAGTGTGAGGATGATAAGAAGCAAAACGAGTGTAACTTTTCGCTCCATTACTTTGCCACTTACTTTATACAAAAAATAAGCTTTTTTACTGGGCGCGCATCAAGAATTTGCGATTTGTCTTAAAAATGTGACGCGCGTTTACAAAAAAGCTTATTAACTTTCCGCACGAAAAGCAACCAACGCGTGCGCTTAAAGGGCGAGCCTGCGTTGAAAAGTGTGACACCAGAGTTTTCCATTGTTTTTCCTGTTGGAAGGGAAGACCCCGGTTTTACACAAAGACTTTGTAAATTTATGACAGAACTTCAGAGGTTATTACCACACGATAAAATCGAGTTTGTTGCGGCAACCGATGTTTGCGAAACAATTGATGCGCTTCGCACGCTAATTCCATATGGCTTTAGATGCTTTCAATTGACAACGTGGCTTGGAAAGGGTGGAACGCTCAAGTCCGTTCTTCCGCTTACAAATGGAAGGTTTTCTTGCCTTTTAGACGCTGACACCCCAATTTCCCCAAAAGACGTCGCGAACGCGCTTGTGAGTGCGCGCTCTCACAAAGCGGATGTTTTGTTTTGCGTAAGAAGCAAAAGGCAACACGGAGCGCTGAGAATCACTCTTTCCACCGCGTACAACGCGCTTGTCAACCTGATGTTTCACACACATGTAAGAGACCACCAAGCTGGTTTCAAAGTTCTTTCAAGACGCGCGATAAACACCATTCTTCCGCTTATTCGAACAGACGGCTTCGGGTTTGACACGGAGCTATTGGTTTGGGCAAAAAAACTCGGATTCGTGTTAAGCGTGTTTTACGCAGAGTGGAACGAAAAAAGAAGCGACTCGACAATCCCTCCTCTGCGAACTGCGCTTACGATGCTTGCCGACTTACTCGCACTACGCTACTCCACGCTAAAAGGCACGCCGCTTTTGAAAAGGGTGACCGTGGGCAAAGTTTTGGAGCTTTCCCATTGTGAAAAGCTTGACAAAGAAGTTGGAAAAGAGTACATGACGACTTTCAACTGGAACGGAAAAGCCCCAGAAAGGCTTCTTAGGACGGCGTACTTTAGGCTACTAAAAGCTCACTCGTGAACGTACGTTCTTGCTTGCTCCCTTAAGTAGTTGAGTAAGTAGTAAGGACCACCCACGCCTCTTCCTGTAGCCCCACTAGCCTTCCATCCCACAAACGTTTGAGCACCGGGCCAAGCGCCCGTGGTCGCCCCACCTCTTCTATTTGCGTAAACCACGCCAAACTGTATATTTTCCATGAACTGCCGAACTTCTTCTGGGTCTTCAGACATTATTCCCGCGGTAAGTCCGTACTCGGTGTCGTTCGCCTTGTTTATCGCCTCATCAAGCGTTTCAAAACCCGCAACAAGTAGAATTGGCAGGAAAAGCTCCTTCTTAAAGAGGTAGTGTTGTTCAGGCAATCCTTCAACTATCGTGGGCTCAACGTAGTAACCCCTTTCGAGTTGTTTCAAAACCTTTCCACCGATTAGTATTTTACCAGCGTTTGCGGCGTCAGACACATACTTTTCGTAGTTTTCAAGCGCGTTTCTGTTTATCACAGGACCCATGAAGGTTTCTCTCTTTCTCGGGTCTCCTACCACCAAAGAGGACGTCCTTTTCACGAGCGCGTCCACAAACTCCTTCCTTATTTCGTTTTGCACGTAAACGCGCGAAGTAGCGGAGCACTTTTGACCAGAATACCCAAAAGCAGCTCTTACAACACCTTCGACCGCTTTGTCAATCTTCGCGTTTTTTGTGACGATCACAGGATTCTTGCTTCCCATTTCAAGAACAATGGGTTTGGGGTAAGGAGAGAGAGTCGCAAGCTTTCGATAAAGATTCATTCCGACGTCTTTAGATCCCGTGAACGCTATTCCGTCAGCGCCTTTCACAAACACCTCTTCAAAGGCTTCTCCAGGTCCTGTGACCACGTTGAGCACTCCGTCTGGCAAACCGGCTTCGCTGTAAATTTTGTAAGCCTCTAACGCGGTGAGCGGCGCTTCGCTAGTAGGCTTCCACACAACTGTGTTACCCGTGATCAGCGCACCCTGCGCCATTCCGTTACCGAGCATCAACGGAAAGTTGAACGGAGAAATGACCGCCCAAACCCCGTAAGGTCTTGCGACGCTGTACGTTTCTTCGCCTGGCGCACCTGGGCTCATCCTTTTTACGTATCCCTCCTCTTTTTCTATTAGATTCGCGTAGTAGCGCATTGCCTCTATCGCTTCGTAAACTTCCGCCAAAGCTTCAAGTCTGTTCTTTCCAGCCTCAAGCGTTATGATCGCGGAAAGTCTGAACCTGTTTTGCTCAAGCTTGTCCGCAACTTTCCTCATTATTTTTGCTCTTTCTTTGTAGTCTAGCGCGCCCCACTCTTTGAAAGCGCTTTTTGCGACGTTTAGCGCTTGCAAGGCGTGCTCCGCTCCTCCTTTTTGAAACTTTCCTATCACAATAGATGTGTCGATAGGGCTTGTTTTTGTAAACGTTGCGCTCGCATTCACCTCTTTTCCTCCTATGTACATCGGGTGTGTTTGGCCTATCTCCCTTTCAACCTCAGAAAGCGCTTTTTCGTAGCTTGGGTGTATGGATTCGTCCGCAAAAAGCGTGACGTAGGTTATCTTTGAGCTCATTGCGTTTTCGAAAGCGCCTTAAATAATATATTGTTTACTAAACGCTCCAAACGGTTGAGGGGATTGAAAGCAAGTGGTCTAAGGAGAACACACCAGGACCTGTGAACACAAAAAGAATCGCGCTTGCTAAATAGAAGAGCTCGAAGTCAAAACCAGGTTGTGTGAGTGTGAGAAAGGGCTTTTTGAATTTCGCTCGTGCGATTATCGTGACGCCTATTCCGAAAATCACAAGAATCCAGCTTGCGACGATCCAGAGAAAGCCTAGAAGAATTGCGATGCCACCGAGCGTTTCCACTAAGCCTCCAATGTCGAGCAAAGCGCCCAAACCCATTTGCGACATCGCTTGCTTCAACTGCGACCTACTCTTACTTGAAAACTTTGGAATTGCGTGCGGTATGAGCAAAGCCGCAAAAAACACGCGATAAATCAGTAATCCGAGTGATGTTACGTCCATTTTGTTTCGAATATGATAGAAAATTTAAATCGAAAAGTTTTTTGCTATTTAGTGGTAAATATACTACTAGATGCAAAGTGGCCACAAAAAGCGTTAAAGAAGAAGTGTGTCCCATAGTCAATTCGATAGAGCTCATAGGTAGCAAGTGGAAGCTCATCGTGATTAGGTACCTTTCTGAGTCGCCAATGGGGTTTAACGAGCTACTAAAAAGAATTAGAAGCAGCAACTCGAAAGAGCTTTCGCTCACGCTAAAACAGCTACAGAATGTGGGAATTGTGGAAAGAAGAATAGTGAGCTACCAGCCTTTTCGAGTTCAGTATGCGCTCACTCAAAAAGGTGAGGAGTTAAAGCCAGTGCTTGAGGAGTTGAGAAAATGGGGTGAAAAATGGGCGCTTCCGAACAATCAAAGCGAAAACAAAAGTAAAGAAAGCGAAAACGAAGGTAAAGAGTGAAAGCATCTCCCATGGTAAAAGCGGATTTGCAAAAGACACCGAAAGGGTGAGGTTTCCTTTGGAGTCGATAAACCAACCGTTAAACGAGCCCAAAACCGCAAAGTGCGAATCATCGAGTTTTCCGTTGACACGTAAGCGCGCGTTTTCAGAGTAAGCGGTGTACCACACGAAAACAAAGGGTTGTGTCGCTTGAAGCTTTACGGTGCAGCTAAGCGCACCGCATATCCAGCTTCGCACCTTTGGTAACACGATTGTGTTCACTGAAATGTTTCCCGTAGCGTAAAGAGGTGCGTCAACAAAGCTTGAAGGCAAAAGTAGCTGTGTGGGAAAGGCTGCATACGAAATATATAGCCAGTCGACACGCGCAAGAGTGGTGGTTTGCTCAGAAAGGTTTATCGGATAAGCGATCACCGAAACATACTTGTAAAAACCTGGGGCGAATTGAAAAACTTGAAAGCCTGAACCAGTAACGCTTCCTCCAAGCGACGAGTGAGCGCCTGAAACCAAAATCCCACTTGCTTCCGTTTTATTTTCCAAAGAAACCGCAAGCTCCGCACCAGGGGTGACCGTGTAGCCAAAAGAAAGGTAAAAAGGCTCACTAAAAGTTTTGTTAAGAGGAATTAAACACATTGTGGTGTTCGCTTTGCCGAAATAAGATTGGGAAAAAAGCGTTAAACCGCCATCGCTAAGAGCGCAACCGCTTCCTTGAACGCTTTGCGATGACAAATTGAACTCCACCATAAAGGGCGACCAAGGTGCTGGGTTTTTACCCTTTACAAAACCAGAAAGCGCAAACCCATAACCGTAAGGTTTTGAGGGCCAGTATATACCGCTTGAAGCGTTGCCAGAGTCCCAAGATACGCTGTAAACATAGTAAGGTGAGAACACCGCAAGTAGGCTGACACCTTGAGTCTTGTTGAGCTTGCTCAAAATCTGCTTTAAGTCAAAAGGCGGTTGTGGTGTGTAACTAGGAGCGGAAGACGCATCTCCTTCAACGATTATGTATCCCACACCCATAAGCGCCAAAAGACGCGTGATGTTGAGCGTGTAACCTTGTTCCCAACCCGTCAAAAGATTTATCAGCGCAGACGTTTGTTGCGTTGAAACGTAACCACCACCCACCACAGGCTTGTTCAGCACCGAGGAAAGGGCGTCGACAGAAATGTACCAGTATGTCGTCCTGAAATTGCCCGCAATCGGAAGAAGAAGCACCGCGCCTTTTTGAGGAAGCGAGTTCACGTACTCCACCATTTGGTAAAAAGACTGCGGAATGTGAACCCTTGCGCTCACGCTGTAAACGCTTTCGACAAAACTAGGAGGGGGTGACGCGACAACGCGCGTTATGGGTAGAGGCGTTCCTAGCGCAAAAGGCGCGCTTAGCGCTGCAACGCACACCAAGAAAACAAGCGCTAGCGCTGTTTTCAATGGTTTTTTTACGCTCAAACTTGCCAAAGAGAAACCCAAAATGAGTGAAATGCAAAGCTGTATCACAAAATCAAGCGACGTGAAAAGCTCTGTCACAGCGCGCACAGGCCAAAATCTTAGGTAAAAGAATTTCAAAACTGCGCCAAAGGGGGGATTAAGCCCAGCGCCAATCGCTACGTACAAAAGCAAAACGAATACAAACGGAAAAATCGGCTTTAACACTTCTTTTCGGCTGATGAGAACCAAAAAGCTAGCGGAAAAAAGCGAAGCGCCCCATAGAGCATTTGTGAGTGAGCTAGGCACACCAAAACTGTTCACTGTGAGAGCGGCGGGTGCAGGCCAGTAGTTCATCGTAAGCTCTTTCACATAATTTAGCTCTTTTGAATCTTTCAAAAGACCGAAGAGAAGGGAGGGAAGACCAGAGCTCGCTTGCGCAAGCGTAGGACCACTCGATACGTCGTTCACCAAAATGTACGATATGCTACTCAAAAACACAAAAAAACCGACAAAAAATTTGAGGACACCTAAAAGCTTTTGCGTAAAACCCTTTACCATAAAAACCGACCAAAGCACCACAGCGACAATTATCGAAGCAAAGCCTGTGATCAAGTAGTAATAGGTGAAAGCAGGTGCCGAAGGTATTCCGCACACAAGAAAACCCAAAAGAGCGCTTGCGTACTCAACGCGATCACGCGCCTCAAGAAGTCTTATCGAGAAGTAAACAAGCCAAGGGTAGCACGCGTAAAAACCCAACACCGCAAAAGCGCCATCTCCAATCACAAACTCGTAAAAAGGACCGTAAAAGTACAAAAAGGATGAAAGAACGCCTACCCAAGAAGGTAGATGCGAAATCTTTGAAAAAACGAAACGAACAAGACGAAAAACGCCAAAAAGCGCGATCACGGCGCACACGTAGACGTAAATCCACTGCGAAAACCAAAGCGGAAACACGGTGTGGGAAAGGTTCACGATAGCGCTTTGAAAAAGAGATGTGGGTGTTTGCGGTTCGCCAGGGTAAACGTTTGGATAAAAACCGCTTATCTCGAAAACCAGGCTTTGCCAAACATAGCTTAACGAGGTTTTGGAGAGAGTTGTGCCAAGCGTCATGTCTCTGTCGATTATTGGAGTGAACCTAAACCAGCTTAGAGTGAACAACCCCAAAACGCACAAAACAAAGTTGTAAAACCAAGATTTTCGATTCTCTTGACTCATTCGTCCACTTTTTTAATTTCCGAATCTTTTAAGTCTTAACGCGATACTTTCGTACTAACAAAATTGTGAGCAAAATAGCTATCACTACCGCGACGGGTATCACCAAATCGCCAATAATGAAGCTACTTGAAACATTTGCAGTTTGTGTAGTAGGGCTCGTTTGTGTGCTAGAGTAGCTTTGAGTTGGAGTTAGCGTCACAAAGGTTATCCAATTATTGTCGCTAAACGGACCACCAGTCATGTTTGTCACATACCCTTTGAAAGCTGCTGAATTGTAGGCTTGAACGGCATCGACATAGTATAAATCGATATAAGGAATTTGTTGGTAAAGTATTTCTTGGAGTTTGTAAGCATCTTCTGTAAGCTGAGTTTGATTCGTCGTGGTCACCATTTGGTTGTAAATTTCATCATAGGTTGAATTGGAAAAGCCACTATCGGAAGCTTCTGTTTGTATAGCTTGTGTTGTCATTACTTGTAAAAGTGTAGGAAGAGCTGGAGAAGTGTATATCCAGTCCCAAAGGTCGAAGTCCTGAGTGAAGTTTGGCCAGATTATACTCGCAAGCGTTCCAGTGTCAACCGCTTCAACTTTGGCTTGAACTCCGATTTGGCTCCACCAGTTTGCAATGAGTTGTGCCGCTCTTATTTCTTCTGGTGCATAGCTCACTACGTAAAGCGTGTAAGAGAGGGGTGTGCCGTTAGGGCTCACACGAACCCCGTTTGCTCCCATTTTGTAACCCGCTTCGTTCAAAATTTGATTTGCGAGTGTGAGGTTAAAGGTGTACGGTTTGAGGTTCGGGTCGTAATACTTCCACCCTTTGGGTATAAGACCAGCGGCGGGTGTTGCAAAGTTACCCCAGATAAGCTGGGTAAGCTCTGTGTAGTTGATTGCGTGCGCGAGCGCTTCTCTCACCCTTAGATCTCTGAGCGTTGGGTTGCCGTGACCATTTGGATTCACATTTATTCCTATGTACCAAATCTGTAGACCTGGCCCATTAAACACGGTGATATCAGGATAGCTTTTTAGCGCTTCCGCTTGAACTGGTGTAATATACGGGGCGGCGGCGTCGATTTGACCGGCTTCGAGCGCTGCGACCATGCTATTCGCATCTTTAAAGAACTGTATTATTATGTGTTGAACGTGTGGTATCCTGGATTTGTAGAAGTAGTGAGTGTTCGCTGTGAGCTCTATGTACTGCCCCTGAACGTAGTTTGTCACTTCGAAAGGTCCGCTTGAAACAACAGGGTAGTCCTGGTAGTTTGTGAGTTGAGTTGCGTTAGAAGGATTTGGCACGTACTTCTCCCAAACGTGCTTTGGCACGATTGGAATAACTGCGGCAGCCTCTGCCAAAAAAAGAAGCGTTGGTTTATAATGAAACACAACCGTGTAATTTCCAATCGCTTGAACAGACGTAATTCCAGCTACATTTGGTTCATAAGTTGACGCGCTGTTGTTTGCGACTTCAAAGCTGTAAACCACGTCTTGCGCGGTCACAGGATAGCCGTCCGACCAGGTTGCGTTTTTCACCAAATAGAATACTGCCGCAGAGTTGTTCGGGTAAACGTACCACTTGTACGCGAGGTCTGGGACGACTGGGTCGTAGTTTGAGTCGTAATGAATCAACGTGTCGTATATCGCAAGAGCGATCATAGGCGATGGTCCTAAAGGGTTATTAAATTGGTTAAAAGTGTTAAAGCTTGTGCCTGCGTACCCCAAAATAAATGTGCTACCCACATTTTGAGCATTAACATTAACACCCTTAAAAGAAATGAGAACAAATACGCACAAAATGAAGATGGTAAAGATTTTTCTATGCATTTTCAACGAACAACTTAACGCATTATTTAAACTTTACCAAAATTACTGAATGATTTTTGAATGTTTTTAAAATAATTAAATCATAACCAATTGTTGTGCCAATTTTTAATACAAAAATTCGAAAATGCTTTTATAGAGAGTTGTGGTAAAGCATTAAAATGGGTTGGAACAAAAAGTACAATGGATATAAGTCTTTTAGTTTCCTAGAACCTGGAAAAGATTACAAAGTTTTCAAATTAGTAAAGGAAATAGGTAGAGTAGAGCCTTACGTGTACCCTATTTCAAAAACTGAAGAAGAAAAGGTGATGGAGCTTCTCGAAAAGAGCGTTATAATATCTCTTCATGACCATACAGATGTAATGCCTGAAGACTTCTCAGAGCTTTATGAGTGGATCAGGCAAAACAGGCCTTTTACGGGTTTCGAAGGTCTGAGCGTGTCTGGGCTTGATGCGGTGTTTGATGGGCTTTTCGATGGCATGGACATGATAACTTCACGCTATCCTTGGAAATGGGATTCCGTGATTTACGAACTAGGAATGAGGTTTTGTGATATAGCACACCAAGACTTTGTGATTCTTGGCCAAAAAGTTGAAGACATTCTTCGAGCTCACAAAGAAGGAAAGGTCGCGTTTATTCCCCATATAGAAGGCGCGATGCCGATCGAAAATGAGCTAGACAGAATTGACGTGCTTTACGGTTTGGGCGTGCGCTGTATGGGACTGGTTTACAGTGATTCAAACGCAATAGGCGGTGGGTTGAGAGAAAAGAGAGACGGTGGTTTGACCGAATTTGGCTACCAAGTGGTCGAAAGGATGAACAAGCTTGGGATGCTCATCGACATAGCGCACGCAGGAGACCAAACTTCTCTAGACGCGATACAAGCTAGCAAGGTTCCTATCGTGATAACTCACGCTGGCGCGCGCTCTGTTTGGAACTCAAAAAGGATGAAACCGGATGAAGTGTTACACGCATTAGCGCAAAAAGGAGGGGTGATAGGAATAGAAGCCGCGCCGCACACGACGATGTCAAAGCAACACCCAAAACACTCGCTAGAGAGCGTGATGGACCACTTTGTTTACTTAGAAAAGCTCATCGGAATTGACCATGTGACTTTTGGTCCAGACACCACCTTTGGTGATCATGTCGGATTGCACAAATTCTTTGAAAAAGAGTCTTCTGTCGCTTGGAAAGAAGAAGGAGAACCATACGAAACTGTGCCTTATGTAAAGGGTTTGGAAAATCCCTCTGAGTATCCCAACATAATTCGCTGGCTTGTTCACAACGGGTATTCAGACCAAGAGATAAAAAAAGTGGTCGGTGAGAACACGCTACGCGTGCTAAGGCAGGTTTGGAAGTGATTCAGCGCTTTATTAGTTTTAGCAGGGCACCAAGTGTCACACCGATTCCTGAGCCTATTGCGCCACTTTTTGCGTAACGCGAAAGGTGGCTAAGCAAAACTTGATGTGCGTGAGTCCAAACGGGCACGTGTCTTAAGGCCACGTTTAAACCAGGTGGGACTGTGTGTGGCAACACGTGGCTTACCGCAATCGCACTGACCGCAACGCCTCCTAACAAAACCGATAAAATAATTGTGGACATTTCAATTATAATTCTCACGCAAAAATTTAGCTCTATTCTCTTAAAAACGCTTTCAAAACCCTTGAAACTTAAATAAACTATTAAGTAAGCGTGTTTGATGGTAAACTTTAAAGAGAGTGGGCAAGAGTATTTGTTGAGCGTTCGCTCTTTGATCGCTTTGCTATGGGTTTGCAACATGATACAGCTGTCTTTAAGATACAGCTGGGGGGTTGCGCTTCCTCAAGCGTCTTTTGAGCTTTCGCTTTCACGCTTCCAAGCAGGTGTGGTCGCATCGTTCTTTTATATAGGTTACGTGATCACTGGAATTCCTTCTGGTTTTCTTGTGGATAGATATGGAACCAAACCTGTGACGCTTGCTTCTTTGTTTTTGCTTGGGTTGCTAAGCTTTTGGATAGGTTTTTCGCGCAATTTTTTTTGAATTGCTTTTAGCGTTTTTGTTATCAGGAGTGGTCGCAGGTCCAATCTTTCCTTCCTCAATGAAGACTGCGGCTGAAAAACTCAGCGCGTCATCAAGAGCAACTGGTGTTGGCGCGCTTGAAAGCGTTTCGCCGTTTGCGATGGTGGCCACGGCAACACTCTTTCCTTTTGCGCTTTACGCCTTAAACTGGAGGTTCATTTACTACGGTTTGGGCGCGTTTTCTTTTTCGGTTTTTGTGGTTTATTCAGTTTTTGCGCCGAACACAAAACCCAATAAGCGCGCAAAAAGCGCACTCTCGCTCACACTCACAAATAGAAGGCTAATCCTTGCGGTTACACTAAGGCTTGGTGGAATGTGGGGGGTGATCGCGCTTTCCGCATGGTTTTACACAATTTGCTTTAGAATTGTCGGAATAAAGGAAGCGCAAATTCTTTACATTTTGCTTGCGTGCTTTGCGATTTTGGGCCAAGTCGTCGGTGGATACTTCTCTGACAAGCAAAAAAGGAGAGGTTTGATCGAAACGTTTGGAATGCTTGCTTTTGGCGCTTCTTCTCTTGCTCTTTGGCTTTCAAAAAATTCGCAAGAATTGCTGATTCTCGCACCATTTTTGGGTTTTTTTGCATTCTTTTGGAAAAGCGGCTTGGACACTCATATCTTAGAGTTGGTTGAACCTTCGCAAAGAGGCTCAGCGGTTGGTTTTATGAACACTGTGTCGCAGATCGGAAGTCTTTTGTCACCCGCGGCAATAGGATACACGCTTGATCGTTTTGGTGCTGACACGTTTTATCCGTTTCTTACTTTTGCAATAGGCCCCCTTTTATCATCGGCTTTAATGCTTATGCGCTTTCCTGTGGATACTCAACCTGCGGATAAGATTCAGCACCGCCCATCTTGTGCTCCCTAATCTTTTCTGGATTTTCTATGAGCTCTTCGACGTTTTGCTTGAGCGCTTCAAAAACTTTGTCAAATGTTTCGACCACCTTTCTCTTTCTACCTAGTGGATTGCAGTAGGAAACCACTTCTCTGTGCAAAAACGGATGCGAAACACCTAGCTCCTCCACCTTTTCAACAGCACGCCTTACTAGCGTGTCGATTTCAAGTAGTAGCTGCGCCCTCTTTTCTCTTGCTTGTGAGGCGGTCTTTAGCGGTAGCGGAAGGAAGAAGTCTACTCTTCTTAAAATTGATTCATACGCTGAACCAAACAGCCTTTCGTCTTTTTCGTAAGCCATGCCTAGTGTCACAAAATGCGCCGATTCGATCGAGTCCATCACTCGTGTGTCGTTTTCGTAAAGCTCGCTGTTTTCGCTAAGATATTCTCTGTAAACGTTGAGCGAAACGTATGATTTTTCTCTGAGTGACATCTGTTTTTCGACATTAAGCTCCATTAGGTCGTACGAATACTTGGGTGGGATCACGATGCACGGTAACTCCTTTACCCCAAGCTGTTTTGCGGCGAGCAATCTGTGCTGCCCGTCGATCACGGTGTATCCACCTTCGCTGTTTCGAATTACGATCAAAGGCACGACGAAACCAATTTTCCTCATGGATTTCACAAGTCTTTTTACGTGATACTCTGAAGGCTTTCTCTGGACTTCGATCACCTTAAGGGAATCAATTGGTGCTATCAAAAACTCTTGCGTGTAACCGAGTATAGGCTCTTTCACTTCCACCTTTTTGATCTCAGGTTTTTCCGACATCTCTCCCACCCCTCTATTAGACCAATCTAAGACTAAATACTTTTCGCGTTATATCAAACTCACTTTTTGGTTGTGTCGAATTTACAATCTGAAATCTCTGTTATACCCCTTAACGCTGTGGTTCATCTTTTTTATCAAATTGTGGCGTTTTTCCTGTCATTTGAGAAATTCGATGTTCGACACATCATAAAAGTGGCGTGTTACGATCAATATTTATAAGAAAATAGCATTTTGCACATAGTTTGATCTGTGCTGATAATCCTAACATTTGTATCGTCTTCAGTTTGTGTACTAGTGCATAAAAGCTCTATGAAGTCTCCAAGAGGATTAAAGAGCTTCAGGCTTTGTTGTAAAATCTTCTTGAGGTGTCCAAAGGCTCTATAGACCAAAGGTGCGCGTGGCTTTGAACCATCTCTTCCCACTCTCGTTACCGTGTTCCGCGGTGTAAGGATCACGTGGGTCGCTCAAATCTCAACCTTCAAAGTGCGTTTTGCGTTGTGTGCAATTGAGACACCAAACCAAATGAGTTTCCTCGTCTTCGCATCAACTCCAAACAATGTTGTACCATCACACTTTACCACCGTTTCATAACCGCGATGATTATCCACAAGGGTCGAAGCTTCTCTTCAACGAAATCCACCCCCAATGCTTGACTTCGAAACAGGTTGTGAAAGTAACCTAAAGAAGTAGAGGTCTGAGGCTAGAAAAGTGTTAAGCAACACCACTACTTTACCTCAAACATTTTTTGTTCCTCTTAAATTTCTAAAATAAAGATATCAGCGGTGGGTTTCACGATTTTGTGATACACAGTGGAACCCACCACTTTAAGCCTTACCCGGACAGCTTTCTTTATGAAGGCGAACATCATCAGTTCCATTAAGCGCAAAAAATGAAAGTAATTCGTTTACTACCACGTACACCTTACCCGACTGAATCATATCACAAATAAAAAGCTTAAAATTTTCTAACTTATAGTGTAGATATGTCAAAAAATTATGAATTTACATTTCTTTCAATTTCCTTTATAATTTCATTTTCATTACAACTTATGGGAGCTTATTTAATACTATGGTTTTACAGCTTAGGATTGTCGTTTACGGAAATAGGATTGGTTACCTCAATTTATATGCTTTTAACACTTTCCATAGACATACCTTCTTCCGCATTAGCAGATAAATACGGGAGGCTCAAAATTTTCTCAATAGGTACTTTGATTTACGGTTTAGGACTAGTTGGTTTGTCTTTCTCATCCTCCTCTTTTGTGTTTTTATGTTATGGAATCATGGGTGCAGGATTAGGCATCTACTCAAATACGTTAGAAGCATGGATAGTTGATTCCTTAAATTCACGCGAAAGAATACCTAAAATTTTTTCAAGACAGCAAGTTATGAACGGAATTGCTGGGTTTTCGGGAAACGCGTTTGCCAGCGTTTTAGTTCTCTTATTTCGCAGTTTGAGTTTGCCTATTCTCATAGCCGGTTTTGTAATTTTAATAACTATGCCTATTGCACTACTTACTGATGATAACAAGGGTGGAAAGACGGCTACATTACCCACCCGAAAAGTCTTAAAAGAAGGTATTAAGTGTATATGGGTTAATAAACCACTACCATTACTGCTGATTTCTTCAATCTTCACCGTTTTTCCGCTGGTGGCTTGGATGCAGTTTATATCGCCGTATGTAGTAAATGTATTGGGACTATCGCAGGAATATTGGGGGTTTATCTTATCTGCGTATTTTTTAACAGTAGCTTTGGGAGGCTACATAAACGAGAAGTTGCTAAAGAGGATGAGTCACAAGTTGATAGCCGTAATTTCAGCAGGGTTGCTTTCACTTTTCGTAACCCTACTCTCATTTGGTGAATTAATGTTAGTATTAGTATTTCTGTTAGCCTTATCGTTAATCTACCCTATACGTTCCTCAAATACTATTTCATGGGAAAATGAAATAATACCGAGCGATTACAGAGCTACCGTACTCTCATCCTTTTCACTTATAATTAGGATTATGTATATACTAGTTCCCCCGTTGGTAGGATACTTAATTAGTGTTTATGGATACGCCTTCACTTATCTAACTATTGGAACTCTTTCACTAGTAGGAGTTATACCATTAGTTATAGCATATAAAACGTAATTAACTCCCGTTAATGCATCTCTAGTATCGTTACTAAGCTACAAATCTCGTAAGAAGTATCGAAATAAGTCATCTCTGAAAGTTCAATTCGTATATGCCAGAAAAATATTGATTGTGAGCAAATATTATGCGGAGAATAGGAATATTGTGGTTGAGGGTAACCAGTGGGAGGAAGTTGAGATAATGAAGAGGGGTTACAAGGAGGACAGGATGCGATATCTTAAACGGTAGTAAAGGTCAACAAAAGGTAACAACGGAAAAGAGTCCATCCCTTACCTTTTTACACGTTACTTACAGTTCACAATTATGAGGTTTCAAACCCTTACGGATAGGCTACAAACAGCATTGTTTTTGCTCTATTTAAGCTTTTGATTTCATTTTGGAGATATTGGACAAATAAGGATTTCGGGGTTAAGGTGCGGATTGCCCCTCACTAACATGCGGATAAGTTGAACAGTGAAAGCGATCCGTAAGCGTATTCAAGCGCAATAATCGAAAAGGCGAGGACCATCCTGCTCATCATGGTTGGTGTCCCATCACGGGAGATAGCGCAGCAGATGGGTGTGTCCCATTCATGTGGCCTCGAGTGGGTGAGGACTGCGGTCTTCATAAAAGCTTCCCATGAGTGAAGCTTGTCGCCGTTGCCGAGACTAAGCTCATGATGAACGCCACCAAGTGTAGGTTGCGGTGGATGTGGACACAAGGGATAGCGACTAGAGCTATACAAGGAGCTCATTCGACGGCATACTCTCCTCAGCGATTCGCTTAAGATGTGCACCA
>NEXD01000017.1 GCA_003019595.1 Candidatus Marsarchaeota G1 archaeon BE_D | reverse complement strand
ACTGTGTCGAGCGCGACTATTCTTCCTTGATCGATAAGCGCAATTCTGTCACAAAGGTAGTCCGCTTCTTCCAGGTTGTGTGTTCTGACGTCTCCCCGCCCTGGAAGGGCGAGGGTTCCCTCCCAGGGGGATCATCGTTCCCCTCATCGATTCGGGATTACATTTCTCATTTGAGGGGCAGTAGGGGGCGCCAGAGCTCCCCCCACATGAAAAGAGGGGACTATCATCCAAATTACGTCTAGTCCCTTTAAGAGGGAAAAGAGATGGTAGATGCTCCTCCCACAGTCCCATTAAGCCCTCAATCGAGCTGGGGAGGAGCGTCATTAGCGTCACTAAGAGAAAAATAGAAGAACTCATATTTAAATATAAGGGGGCTATCCATCCCCGCCTTAGAGAGGCGAGGCTTTCCGCCCCCTTAACCTCCAATTTTTGTAAAAACTACCGTCAACCCCTCTTTCACTTTTTGTTTTACGAAATCCAAAACGCTCTTCCTCATCATTATGTCCAACCCGACCGTTGGTTCGTCGAGAAAAAGTATGTGCATGTCGTGCATGAACTCTCGCGCCACTTGAACCCTTCTTCTTTGGCCACCAGAAAGGTCAAACGAGCGCTTTTTTCTTATTTCTTCAAGCGCAAACGTTGAAATCAGCTCTTCTCTTCTTTTTACTCTTTCGCTTCTTTTTACTCCCCAAAGAATGCCGTACAAATCGAAATTTCCTTCAACTGTGGTAAAGTCGAACGATTCATCTTGTTGAACCACACCAATCCTTTTTCTTATTTTCGCGCCTTCCTTAAGCGCGTCAAAGCCTAAAACATTCACTGTGCCTTTGGTTGGTTTAAGTAGAGTGGTGAGAATTTTGATTAGTGTCGTTTTTCCCGCCCCGTTTCTACCTAGTAAACCGAACACCTCCCCTTTTTTCACAGAAAAACAAACGTCTGAAAGCACGTACTTTTTTCCGTCGTACGTATGGTAAACGCCATCTATCGCAATAACTTCGTTCATCAACTCAAAAGTGAAAAGGGGATATAAAAGAGAAACAATCTCTGTGATAAATTTTATTTTTGTGTTTGTTTTTAAAAAAGCGAAATGAAAGGCGCGTTAATCATTGCGATTATAGTTGTTCTCGCAATAGCAGCTACGGGTGTTTTCGCTTATTTACACTTTGAATACGGCACATTAAGAGTGTACGTGACCACAGGAAACGCAGACCCGATTTACCTTACGATTAGCTCTATCATGCTTCACTCAACCACAAAGGGTTGGATCACTCTCTCCAACACCACAAAAACGGTTGAGCTCACACAAAACCTTTCCTTTTTGGCGTCGGCGAACATTCCTATTGGTAACTACACCGAAGTGAGACTTGTGGTGACACGCGTCACCGCAAGTATAGGCGGCGTGAATGTGAGTGTGAGCTTGCCTAGCGGTGTTTTGAAGATACCGATCGTAAAGGGCGGTTTGCGCGTTTCAGGAGGCGAAGTGAGCGCTCTTGCGCTGATCATAGGACCGCACATAATTCAAGAGGGTAATGGTTCCTATATTCTTTCACCAGTTGTCACAGCGGAGCAAATTTCCCCGCAAGCGTCTGGATGATGCTCAGTGTGATAGACGCAAGCTTTGCCAACCTTTTTGGTATTTCCGTGTAAAGAGCTTTGTGACACAAGCTGAAACCCATAGGCTTATTCGAGCTCAAGCGAAAGCTTAATCTTATTCGCAATTCAATTGCTTAATGGTGCTACCAGAAAGCGTAAGGAAAAACCCGTGGTTGTGCGCAAACTGTAAAGGAGTAAAGCACCTTTGCGGAATGGCACCTTGTCCGCTAATTGAAGAAGCAAAAAGAAGTTTACAGGTGGCAACTCTTCCCACAAAAACGCTTTTTGGCTCATCCCCTCCGTCAACTTTTGTTGGTGAAGCTGGTTACCCTTGTGTTTACGCAGGCCCACTTCTTCCAAATGGAAGAAGTGACACCGAACTATTCGAAAAACCTTCTCAGTGGCTTGAATTGGACTTCTCAAAACTCATTTCGATGCGCGTGTCTTTGATAAGAAGCGTCAAAAGGATGTTCGTAAGACGAGCGGACGAAACAAGGGTGGGCGTTGCGATGCAGGAAGCGGCGATGAGCGTAAAGCCCGTGGATTTGGAGCTTTTACTCAGCAAACCTCCTAGTGGCGCGCCAAGCTTTAGCTTTTACACACCTCCCTTAGGGCCGAGCGCAAAAGTGGAAAGAGTGCTTTACGTAGAAAATCCGAAGGTGCCAAAAGCTGTTGAAAGGGTTGTGTCCGATAGACAGCTTAAAGCTGTGGAAGGCTTGGTCACGCTTTGGGAGAGCGGTTTTGACGAAGTGTATCTAACTAGGCTTCTTTCCTCTGCGCTTCTTGGAGTAAAAAGGTCGCTCGTTCCCACGCGCTGGAGCATCACCGCAATAGACGACACGCTTTCAAAAGCTGGAATAAAAAAATTAAAGGAGTTTAAGACCCTTGATCGCTTTCTTGTTGGAAAATTCGAAGCGCTGGGAAACAGGTTTGCCGTGATTCTTTCCCCGTTTCGCTGGCGCTATGAAATGCTAGAAAGCTGGCTTCCGTTTGTGGGAGTGTTGGACGATGGCTCAAACACGATACCCTCTGACAGCGAAGACGGATGGGGAAGGTCGAGCTACGCATCGGGGCTTGGTGGCGCTTATTACGCCGCAAGACTTGCGGTTGTGGAAGCGCTCCTTGGGATGAAAAGACAGGCTGAAGTGATCGTTTTTATGGAAGTTACGAAAGGCTGGCTTGCGCCTCTTGGCGTGTGGAGAGTTAGAGAGGGTGTGAGAAGGTGCTTTCAAAACGTAAAAACCTTTTCTTCGTTGAAAGAGGCCTTTGAGGAAGCGATTTCGAATATGGAGACTCACAAAAAGAGCTGGTACAGAAGTAGCCGCTTTCTCAGAGAAAGGCTGTCCACAAAGACGCTTGAACAGTTCTTTACTGGTTACACTTAACTCTTTGCTTCCAGATTTTGTACGCCTCGTCAAAGTCCTTTTCAAGAATTAACCCCACGAACTCCACGTGCTGTTCGATGAGCTTTTTTGCTTCTTCTTGTGAAAATTTTTTCCCGTAAAGCTCTTCCTCTTTCACCTTTTGCCAAAATATGTCCATAGGTTTGCACGGTACGTCGACCACAATTTCTTCAACTTTGTGCCCCGCAAGCAAAAACTCCTCTTTTACTTCAGCTGGTAAATTCACGCAAACGTTCACGCTTTTTGCCCGAGTTGCGATGTACCTTGTGTGCTCGTCTAGGCTTTGTATAAAAGCTTTGACCTCTTTTTTTGCCACTTCTTTCCACTGTTCAGGCTCTATCCTTCCAAGCCGCGCGCGAAGAGTTAGAGCCGCGAACTCAAGCGCGACTTCTTTCGCAACCGCTTGATATCTTGGCGAAAGGTAGAAGTACACACTTATTCCTTTAGAAGCTAACACGCGAAGCGCTTGTAGCAAAGGTTGGTACACTTTAAGGCCACGTGAAAGCGAAAGGTCGCTTGGATCGTAAACCTGTGGAAGGTCGAGAAAAAGCACCTCATAATCGTTTGAAAAAAGCCAGTGCTTGACTTGTTCCACCGCCTCACAAGTTCCAGGGTGAACTAGGTTTACAAAGCGCATCAAAGCTCCCCTTGCTCAAAGTCTTCTATCACCGCGTTTGAGGCGTTGTAACCCGGAACTCCACTAACTTGGCCGCCAGGGTATGTGCCCGCACCACCCATGTATAGCCCTTTGATCGGTGTTCTATAGCCCATGCCCTTTTTTGGCCTTTCATCAAAAAGATAAGGTTCCTTCATCGGTAGATGATTCACGTTACCACCAGGCAAATTATAGAGCTTTTCTGCAAGCTTTGGAGTGAGTGTGTCCACGACCTTTATGCAATCTTTTAAGTCAGGAAAGAGCTCAAAAAGTGGCTCAAGCTCTCCCATCACGTTTAGCACCTTTCCACCTAGTGTGTCATCGCAAAGCGAGGGAAAAACGATTTCTCCCGCTCCCATTGATTCTAAGTCGATGAGCGAGTTTAAGTAGCCTTTAATCACATCAGGCGGCTTTGGATAGCTTTTCAAAATCACGTTGTGTTTTCTCCAGTTGGATTTTCCCGCTTCAAAACGAAAGTTTGGCGCGTGGCAAAGAAGGCTTGCTGTAGCAACTGGGCTTGCGGTTGAAAGAACGATGTCCGCTTCGAATTTTTTGCCATCAGCTTCAACTCCTAAAACACGGTCTTTGCTTATAAGAATCCTTTCGACCTTTGTGTTAAGCCTCACTTCAACACCGATTTCAAGCGCTTTCTTGAAAACGCTTTGTGCGACAGCGCCCATTCCGCCTTTTACCACCTGCCATTCGGCAAAAAAGTACGCGACAAGATAAGCAGAAGAGTTGTTCATTCCAGGATAGTAAAACGAGTAGTGTAGCTCTTTAGGCAGATAACGCGAAAGAAGCGCCTCACAACTTTTTAGCAAAAAATCTTCAGCGCCAACTTTCTTTGCCTCTTCCAGAACTTCTTCACGACTTGGTGGTTTTGTGACAAAAGTGAATTTTTTAAGCACTTCTTTAAAGTTTAAAAGGGTTTGTTCAAACTCGCTATAGCGCTCAATTCCAGCTTTCTCAAACTCCTTTCTCCGCCTTTGTTTCTCTTTCCAAAGCGCGATTGGCTTTCCTTCGTACACTATCACCTCGTAAGGGTCTTGCTCTATCACTGGAA
This sequence comes from Candidatus Marsarchaeota G1 archaeon BE_D, assembly GCA_003019595.1. Classification (GTDB taxonomy): domain Archaea; phylum Thermoproteota; class Thermoprotei_A; order Marsarchaeales; family Marsarchaeaceae; genus BE-D. The sequence goes on along the minus strand of NEXD01000017.1, from coordinate 23,514 downwards.
TTTCGAAAAGCTCGACGAGTGGCTTTGGCATGACGCCTAACACATAAGACGCTCGGCTGACTTTTACGCCAAAAATTTCGCTTGTGTCAGCCATTCCGCCAATCTTGTTCGAAGCCTCTAAAACGCTCACGCAAAACCCGCGGCGTCTTAGGTTATAGGCGGCCACCAAACCATTGTGCCCCGCGCCTATCACCACTACTTTCCTCATCAATTTGAGAACGCAAATAGGTAAAATTAAGCTTGTGCTTTTCTAATTCTTAAAAGCGCAACAACCGCTATCACAATTGCGATTGCTAGTGTTATGGCACCCACAGAAACGTAGTTCACAGAGAACAAGGCCTTAATGCTCAACGGTGCATCCACCAAAACGCTTGCGTTTGACGGAAGGAATCCACCTGAGACTTCAAAACCCCGCGAGACGAACAAAATCGGTATCGGCTTTTCGGTAAGTTGAACGGTAGTTCCAGGTGGAACGTAAATCACGTGATTTCCGCTAGCTAAACTTCCGCTCTTTCCTGAAAACGAGTATTCCACGGAACCACCGGTTTGCACTGTGACATTCAAACCGGGGTAGAACACGCCTCTTCATTTATGGAAGTAATCGTTACAACTTGGGTGCTCGCGTTTCCTGTGTAGGATGACGCGCCACTTCCAAGCCAGCCCTCAAACTGCCAGCCTTTGAATGCGGTCGCACTAATTGTCACACTTGAGCTTGCGTTGTACCACCCACTTGTGGGTGAAACGCTTCCTCCTTGCGCGTTTTGCGAAATAGACACGAAATACTGGTGGTAGTACACGAGCGAAACGCTTAGTGGAGAGTACACTTTCCCAGTAGTTACTTCAAGACTAATCCATCTTTCGTTTTTGGAATACATTAGCACGCTTTGCACGGAGTAGGATCCACCACTGTCCACCCAAAGTGAAACTGCGCCTTTTAATGGATAACTCACAACAGAGCCAAACTGTGTGACGTTTAAAAGAGGGGTGGGAGGCATCCCACCTCCGACAACCGAGTAAGAAACGTTTAGCAAAAACTGGTGGTAGTACAAAACGCTAACAACACCCGCCGAGCTTGCGGTTCCATTTGGTGTGAGAGTGAGCCACCTTTCTTTAAAAGTAGAGCCAGCGAGCGGATTTGTGAAAGAAAAGAGCGAGAGCGTGTCCACCCACACGCTCACACCAGTGGGCGTTTTGTTCAAGACGCCAAAAGAGAAGTAACTAACCTGTGGAGGTGAGTACGCACTTCCTCCTCCTTGAATGGAGTATTCAAAAGTCACGCTAAACTGGTGGTAGTACACAAACGTAAGATTGATATAAGACGTGACAAGCCAAAGGGTGTAAAGCGACCATACCATCTTTGCGTCACGCCCGAACCGAGTAGCTCAGCGTTTACGCTCCACTTAGTTCCGTTATCAGCCCATACCGAAATCGACATGTTAGAAAGCGTTACTGACACATTCTTACCTAAGCTTGTGTACACAAACACTGGCGAAGTGAAACCCAAGCCCCCACCGATCACTTGGTATTTCACGTTTAAAAGAAACTGATTGAAGTAAAACAGGTGAATCACACCACTTAAAGATGCTTGGTAGTTCGTTTGGTTTGTCACCCATCTTTCGCTACTTGTAGCAGAAAGCGGATTTGTAACGTAGTAGTTTGTCAAAGCGTCAATCCAAAGCGTTTGTGGCTTAAGCGAGAGCGTTGTGGAAAAACGCAAGCCTAGTGAGTAAAACGTTAGCGTAGGTGGGGGTGGAGTGCCTCCTCCTAAAACGGTGTACCACGCGGACTCTGAGTACTGCTCAAAGTACTTTAAGCCAAAGCTTTCGCTTGGATAAGTCACGATCTGCTCTAGTTTTTGAGAATTCGATGATGACGTAATAAAAGAGTAGTAAATTGACACTTGCATTGGTGACCAAGCGTAGTTGTAGATTCTCACTTCCTGAATGATATGGTCAAAGTAGTTGTAGCCTGGGAATCCTCCACCAATGTAAACCTGGGAGCTTTGCACAAAAGGCAAAAGCTTGGCCGATGCTTCTAGCACTCCGTTCACATAAGCCTGCGCCACGCTTCCGTTATAGGTCACGACACTCATGTTCCAACCGTTCACTAAATGCGTAGACGTCCAGCTGAGCGATTCGCCTAACCCAAACGAGTTGACAAGCTGGTTTGGCGCGCTTCCAGTGGCAAGACAGTTTGAGGCCCCAGTATAAGAAGTGCCACCCCAACACAAAATCTCTCGATTTTCTTCTTGAGAGTTCAACCCATTTGGTAAGTAAACCCAAACAATCTTGGTAAAAGGCGAAGAGCCCACTGGAATGCCTGTTGACGTAGCTGAGACATACTGGTTTACTCCATTTAAAACAAGACATGTGCCCAGCAAGTACGACGAGCTCTGAACCCAAACAGGGGAGTTTGCCGCTTGAGCGTTGTTGCCTTTCCCGCTTAAATCAAAGATCGTCGTGCCAACACCCTCTGAAATTGGCCAGTAGCCCACTAAGCCGTAGGTAAAGGGTGTTGCGCTGTACTGAACGCGTGAGTTACCACCAGTTGTGGCTACGACCCAACCCAAAACCCCACCAGCGTCAACCCATAGATAAGCCTGCGAGCTAAGCTGAGAGCTCTCAATTCCTCCAAACTCGGTGTAAAGCACTGTAGCCAAGTTGCTCTGAGAAAGAAAGCCGGTGGAGACACTTGGGACAATCTGTGTGAGATACTGATTGTAGTAAACTATGTTGCTAGGAGCTGGTTTTGAAACACCAACAGTCCAACTTGTGACGTTTGTGGCCCACCTTTGGCTTGAACTAGAACCCTGGAGAACTTGAGGAACGAGTATTTGTGTTCCTCTGAGCGCCCATATTTGTGTAGGAGTTGTCGAAAGCGTGAGTGTGACGCTTTGCGTTTGGTAGCTTGGAGAAGCCTGAGGAGGGGCCGTGGTATAGCCTAGAGGGGGAGGGGAGTAGCCCGTTCCTCCACCGCTTACCGAATACTTAACACCAAAAGAAGGTCATAGTAGTAGTAAGAAACTTGTGAAGTAGAGGACGAAACGGTGAAGCTCACTTTGTTACATACTAGATATGGAAAAACACCACTCTTCAGAGGTTCCAGACTGTGAGCTTGTCGCCGAAATCGTCACGACCGAGTTTGCGTCTGCTTGTATCGTGACGGGCGACCCTGTGTATTGAACGCTTTTTGGGGTGCCACTCTGCGTATAAGAAATTGTAAAGTAGTTGCTTGAGTTCACGGGAATTGAGGTTGGCGAAGGGTTGAGAGTTATCGTCACGCTAATGCTTTGCGCGGACGTAAAACCAAAAAAAGGCAAAAAAGAAAATGTACCAAAAACGATAGGAGCTTCCATTAACGCAAACGCAAAAACAACAAACGCAAAAGCTAAAGTTTTCACAAGGATTTGATTTTGCGGTGGCTATTTTTACTTTTTGGTAACGTTTTTGACTTTGTTGTTCGCTTCTCCTGTTTTTCGAGCGTTTCAGCCCAATTGACAAAGCAACTCCATATCAAGTCTGTCATACCAAGTGCCTCTTAAAGAAGCTTTTTAACCTCTCCCACGCATCTTTTGCGGCTTCTTCATTGTAAGAAGGCCTTGTCTCATTAAAGAACGCGTGCTGAGCGCCTTTGTACACCTTGATTTCGAAACTCTTTTTGTGTTTTAGCAAAGCTTCCACCGCTATAGGAATCCCAGCGTTTATTCCTTCGTCTTCGCCTGCATAAAGGCACATAAGCTCGCCAGAGATGTTCGCGATAGACTCTAATGGTGTTGGATTTGAACCGTAGAACACCACCGTCGCTTTAAAGGGCCATATCGTCGCAAGCTGAAAAGCCAAACCGCCACCCATGCAAAATCCTGTTACTCCAAGCACGTCTTTTTTTACACGTTCAAAAGAGTTCAAAAAGTCTTTACAAGCGAGCAAATCCTTCACCATTGTTTCCTGTAGCTTTTGTCTTTGTGAGAAAAGAAGCTCCACAACTTTCCTTTCATTTTCCGTCATTCCCTCCATAGCCTTTTTTATGGTTTCTTGGTCGTTTCTTTTTGAAGGTGGAATCGACCAAATTCTTCTCATGGCGCTTTCAATGTTTCTTTCTGTAAGAACGTGCTTATACCTTGTAAAAAGCTGTGGTGCCACCGTTACAAAGCCTTCTCCAGCAATTCTTTTTGCTACGCCTCTTATTTGATCGTTGAGACCCCATATTTCATGAATGACGATCACACCTGGGTGTTTTTCTTGGTCTTTTGGATATGCGAGAAAGGCGTCGAGCGCTTGTCCATCAGAACCCTTAAACTGAGTTTCTTGTGTCGAGATTTCCATAAGAATTTCACTTCTTACAAAATTAAAAATTTTAAGCAATTTGTTTTTTAGAAAAAAGGCTCAGCCGGCAGGTCAAAAATCACAAATCATCACTTGCCGCTCATCACCGCCACTTTTTATATGCGAGTTGTCCCATAAGTTTCGCGTTTTTTATCCACTTTTTACAGAACGGACGCTTTTCATAGGTCATTCTAAAAGTTTCACTTGCTTTGCGACCACAAAATATTCAAAAGATTCCAGCTTGGTGTTTCACAAGCGCATTGTCCGCACACTTTTTAACCCTCGTTGGTTTAAATTTCCTAAACATTTACAAAAATTTTCAAACGTAAGTGTACTGAATCAGGGCTACACATTAGCGCCACTGAGCGAGGTAGTGTGCGATTACAACAACACAAGGCATGTTGATACTCACCTATGCATTAGTGCAATGATGAATGCACCGACGCACAAAAGACCGATCTACAAAAGCTTTACACTTTTAAAAGCGCACCAACAGAGGTTTAACTAAGAATTGGTTGGGCGAACGATCAGTGGGGTCAACTCTTCTTTCCACGTGAGCACCCATACACCCTTGTTTTTGGCTTCTTCAATTGCGTCTTTTAATGGCACGATTGTGTAAACAGCCTTGATTAGTCGTTTTCTGACAAGCTCTGGTCTTAGTCGTTTTATGAGGTTAACTTTTTCATCGACTTCTTCAATGAGTTTAACGCCAAGCCTTGTAGCGATCTCCACTATGACCCAGAAATCATCTTCTGAAGCATAAAGATCTACTTCCTTAGAGTCGACGAAAATGCGCGAGAATTGCACGCTAATACCAAGTTTGCTACGAATGTGATACGCCACAACCTCTGCGGCTTCTTCTTCGAGGCTTAAGGTAAGCCTTTCAAGCGTTGTACCTATATCTCTAATCGCTTTATTCATCTTCTGCTGTTCTGCAATTAGCTTTTCTTGGCCTTCTCTCAAAGCCTTAACTTCTTCCACTAAGTTGTCCACAGTTTGTTGCAAATGGTTTAGCCTGTCTATCAAACCAAGCTTTGCAATTACGGCCAGTCGGAATTCTTCATCCTTGTCCAGTAGTTCCAGAACCGTTTTTTGATAGATGCACTCAAATGAGTTCGCATAATAATTTTTGTAAAACGATTATAGGTTTTCATGCAAAACTACTTGCTGTGAGCTACCCCCGCTCTCAAGAGCGGAAGCTTCCTGAATCATCGCCCCACCATGCCTCCTTGCCAACCCAAGAGAGGGTAGAGGAGGTGTTGGGCGGAGCTTTCTAGGCTACCCGGGTGGCTCCCACCTCTTCTTAAGAGAACCAAGCAAGCGTTAAGGTCACGGTCGAGCGCGAAACCACAGTGGGGGCAGTTAAAGATTCTTTCAAAGTTAAATTCTGGTTGATTCCTCTGCAGAGAAAACACTCGCGCGAGCTGTTGTGCGCTGGGAGTGCGAGCACAGTTTTCCCACGTTTAAAAAACTGCCACTCCAACACAGCTCTGAGCTCCGAGAACGAGGAGTCGTAAAGCCTTCTCCTCTTATTTGTTCCACTTTGGATTAAGTCTTGGACGTTTAAATCCTCTAGCACTAAGAGGTCGTACTCCTGTGCGAGTAGAACCCCGAGTTTAAAGAGTCGCGCCTAAAATGCTTAACACGCTCGTGCTGTTTAGCGAGTCTTATCTTAGTTTTAATCCAGTTCTTTGAGAGAAACCTTTTTCTTGATAGTGTCCTCTGTAGCACCCTAATCCTATTCAAAGAGCGCTCAAGCGGTTTTGGGTTTTCTAGGAAGCGGCCGTCGAAGAGAGGCAAGCCTTGTGAGACCCAGGTCAACACCCACAACTTTTTTGGGCTCCTTCGAAGACAGCTCTTGGCTCTTGGGTTCCTCCTCCAAGAAGACCACGTAGATTTTGCCAGAGGGGTAAGCCTTCACGCACACTTGGGACACGCGGCTCAAAGGAAGATCCCTGTGTAGAATTAAAGTCAAAGAAAGAAGCCGATTTTGCTCAGGTAGAGACGAGCTTTCCTCTTTTTGTTCTTCCTAAGACCAGCTTCCCTCGTGTTTAAAAGCCTCCAACCACTCTGAGGGTAAACCAAGCACAGAAACTTGGAAGCTTTATCTGGCTCACTTAGCTTTTCTATTGTGAGTTTATAATTTCGTAATTACCGCCGTTTGCGTAAAAGTAAATGCCAGCCGCAAAAGCGCAAAAAGAGGAGGCAAAACCAAATCATTCACTGGTAAAAGAGTTTCCGCGTACCAAAAAGCCGAGAATGAAAGGAGTAAGGCGGCAACGACAACCTTCATGTTTGCTTGTTTAATTCTCCGAACATGGGATTTAAGAAGGTAAGTGAATACAACCACAACCGCAATGCCCGTAAAAAACCCGTAGAGCGCTGAATCATAGCTATTAGGTATGAGCGCCAAAAGCACGATCGCGCACTCCAAAGCTTCGACAGCACCCACAGAAAAGCCAGTGCTCAAAGCTCCCTTTTCAAACTCCTCTTTTTGTGCAGCTTTATTCCTAGATCTTAAAACACTCTTTCTTGCACTTTTTGAAAGTTTGAGCCCAAAATAAAGAAGAAGAGTGGCCGCAACCAACCTGACGGCAAAGGTTGGAAGAAGCGCAATCAGCCTACCAACAAAGAAAGTGGGAATTATGACAACAAGAACGCCAAGTGTGACAAACAAAAAAGCTAACGCTCTTCCACTTGCGACGTAGAGGGCAAGCGCAACCGAGGCCGCTTCGACCATCTCTAAAAGAGTGATTCCCAACGCGGCTAGAAAAATTCCAGCGTCCACTTAATACTCAATTAAACGCTCAAGTTTAAGCGTTTTGGTTTTCCAAATATGTGGATAAAACACTTACGCGCTGTGCGATGACAAACCAGTTATCTAAATCCTCAAACAAATCCCGCTTCGCTTAGTCTGTAAACCAAGGCTTCGAGTGTGCGTTCATTAAAGATCAAAAATGCGCTTATCACCAAAACCGCTACGGAAACGCCCAACGCTATGTATAAACTAATTACAGAACTCACCCCAAGAAGAATCACCGCGTAAACGGGTATTGCGGATACAAGCTGCTTTAGATTGAACTGAGATGGGTTGACGCTCGTGTCTTTTACTTGAACTGGGTTAAACCTTGCCGAAAGGTAAATCGATGGGACCACAATCCAAGGAATGCAAAAAGCGAAAAACAGCGCGGTGTTAAGCGCGTTTTTAAACCCTAAAAAGTATAGCAAAACGTTTACAACAACAAACGGAAACACGAGCGCAAACGTGGACACGCTTTTTGCGAGCAAAAAGTGTCTCAAATAGGTTGACGGTTTGAGCGCGACGAACGCAAGCCACGCCCTTTCGTTCGAAAGCCCGCTTTGAGCCACAAAAAGAGGTAAAAAGCTTGATCCAGTGGTCAAAGCGAACAAAACCGAATCGTTACGTGCTTTCAAGGAAAAGAACAAGTAAATCAGTGAAAGCGCGGTTGTAGCGGCCAACGCGTACCGAAGCCTTACTCTGGCCGAGGTGTAGCTCACGTTTCCGCTTACGTTCACTCTTCCCGCAAGTTCAAGAAGAGAAAGGTAGTGCGCGTATATCGCGCGAATTGGGCTCTTATTCAAAAAAGACGCTTGGTAGCCAAAACTCGTTGAAGCGCGTCTTCCAAGTGTTCGAAAAACCGCGATGTCCGCGTGTAAAAGCTCTCTCACCGCAAGTGAGGTCACCACAAGTGTGAGCGGCACAAGTGTGGAAACACCAAAAAGCGTGTAACCCTTAAGCAGGGCGGTGGGCGAAACTTCAAAACCGAGCGTCGGAGAGATAAACCACACGCCTATTACAAGCGCAACTAGAGCTCTTTGCTTTATGTCGAGCGGATGAACGACCACGGTAAGAGAGGTAGCAAGTAGCGCAACACAAACCAAAAACAAAATGGAAAGCTCATACCCCAAATAATAGTGTGCAAAGTAGCTTTTGATATAAGGCGCAACAAAAATCACAAGGAAACCCGAAGAAGCGAGAAACTGTGAAAGATAAAGCGAAAGCGTAAGCTCCTTTCTATCTAGCGGCAAAACGAGTAAATAGTCAAGGTCGGACTTTAAAACCGCAAGACCACCAACAAGCGCGGAAATCGAGCTTGTAAAGGCGATTAAACCTATAAAGTAGTACTCTAAGCCGCTAGTGATCTTTAAAAAACTTCCCAAAACAATTCCGTAAACAAGAAAAGCGAGCATAAACACCAAAAGAGGCCTTGAAAACCTTGTTACAAGCACAAACCTAAGAACGCGAAAAAGCGGCAAGTCAACCACCCGTCATGAGCCTTGCGACCACGCTTTCTATGGGTTCGTCTTCCGAACCCATCGCCCTTAGCTCAGGGATCGAACCGCTCCAGACAACCCTGCCTTGTACTAGCACAATCGCACTGTTCGTGAGCCTTTGAGCTATCGACATGATGTGCGTCGAAACCAAAAAAGTAGTGTCTTGCATTGAGCGAAAAAGCGAAACAACTCTTTCTTGCGTGGGAATGTCCAAGTAGTTCAAGGGTTCATCGAGCAACAAAATTTTTGGTCTGTGTAACACCGCAAGCGCTATCGCAAGCTTTTGCCTGTTACCACGTGAAAGCGTGCCCACTTTGGATTTTTCGAATTCATTTAGGCCTAAATAGTCTATGATTTCGTCCACTCTGTGAGTAAGATTTTCAACTTGCCTGAGCGCGCCGATGTACTCCAAGTTTTCCCTGACAGAAAGCGTGAGGTAAGGCGTGGCGTCTTCGGGTAAGTAGCCCAAAAGCGCTCGCGCTTCTTGAGAAGTTGGGTCGTACCCGCCTACTCTGATTATTCCGCTGTCTGGTTTGAGCAAGCCAACAAGAAGCTTGAGCGTAGTGGTTTTGCCAGCACCATTAGGGCCAAGTAGACACCACTTTTCCCCACAGGGGATTCTAAAGCTCACGGAGTTTAGAGCAAGCTTTTGCCCATAGCTCTTTGAAACGTTTTCCACTTCTATGCAAAACACCTCAGTCCCTCCTTGTTGCAAGGTAGAAATACGCTACAAGCGGTGTGGCAAGCCACAAAATCGCATCGAGTGCAAGCGTGAGCGGTGTTACTCCAAGATTACCGAGTGCGCCGTTTGCTGAAAAGGGACCCGCAACAAGCGTTTTTGTCAAATACGTAGCAACAAGTCCGTAGTAGTCCGCTGGGTTAAAGTAGCTCATCACAACAATCACATGAAAGAAACCCGCTGAGCCTATGGTGTACCCGAGCGCTTGTGAAACGAGTAGAGAGATGAGCCCCCAGAAGAACTCAAAAACCGCCCAAAGCACTATCGACAAGCCAATCAAAGCTCCAGTTGATTTTACAACGTGAGAGAACAGGAAAACCAACGCTGAAAAAACCAACGCTTCGACCAAAAGCGCGTAAAACGAAGAAAGCGAGTACTCCAAATCTAAAAACGAGCCTAAGAAGATTTTTGCGATCACTTCAATCGCACCGAACATCACCGCAATGGCAAACGCAAGCGCGCACGCGACCGCGGCGTACCTTATCGACGCAAGACCTCTTCGCGAAACGGCGCGAACGAGAACAGATTCAAGAACGCCCGTGACGCGATCTTTTCCATAGGTTGAATAAGAGGCGAGAATCGACATGATCGGAACAAAGAACGCGAGTATACCAGAAACAAAACTCGTAAGAAGCTGGTTTTTGGAAATCGTGCTTCTCGAAACCTGAAAGGCTAAACCTGGTACAATATCACCAAAAGCGTAAGTGCCATTAGGCTGAAAGATTGCAAACACCACAAATTGGGTTGGGGATGGGTGAAAGGGCAGTCTAAAAACTTGATGGTAGTCCTTTAGCACTCCGACAAACGTCATAGCGCTTTTGTTTATTTGATATGTGGGTGATTTGGAAAGCATGGCGTAAACCGAGTAGTTCACGGGTTTCTCCCCAAAAGGTGCGGCAAAGAAAACCAGAACGTCCACAAGAGAAGTGTTTTGTGTGTCAACAACTGGTGTTACAAGTTGAGTAAGAGGCTGTGGAGAGCCTATGCTCGAGTTTGGCAGGATAGGCGTAAAAAATGAAGAACCAAAAGAATAAGAGAAGTTTAGGCCAATCTGCGTAAAAGGTTTTACACTAGCTAGAAATGCCTGAACGTAACCAGAGCTATTGGTTTTAAAAACGCTCGTTTTTCCTTCAACCGTGATTTTCACAGTTGCTCCGCTTATCGCTTGACCGAATTTGTCAAAAGAGTATATCAGAATGTGATACCCATCTTGTGTTCTGTAAACCAAAACGTCATTACCGCCTTGTGCAGTTGAAACTGGTGCTGAGGCGGATTTTATAAAGGGGATTAGCGCGCCACTTATCAAAACTGTGACCAAGATTACCAGAATTAAAGATTTTGATCTTATCGTGCGACCAAACTCATACACCAAAGGGTTCAAGCTTTTTCAGCCTCCCTAATCAAAGAAAAGAAATACTCTTCAAGACCCATGCTTTGAAGTGATATCTCCTTTACCTGTACGCCGCTATTCACAAGCGCCGCGTTCACTTCTGACGGTTCAGCTTTAAAGCGCTTAAGAACAATCATGAGAGTCCCATCTACCCTTTGCTCCAAAATCTCGGCATTCCCGAAGCTTGAAAGCAAATCGAGCGCGTGTTTAACATCAGACTTTAGAACGATGCGAAGAGCTTGTCCCAAACCTGAAAGCTCGGTTGCACTTGTGATTCTTAAAATTTTCCCTCTGTGAATAAAAACAACCTTATCCGCAAGGCCTTGCACTTCAGAAAGAATGTGAGAAGAAAAAAGAACAGCTTTTCCTTCCCTTCTTAAATCCATGGTAAGCCGTCTGAAGAACTGTATTCCTTCAGGATCTAGTCCGTTCAGCACTTCGTCAAACAGGAAGTTTTGAGGTTCGGAAATAAGAGAGGCCGCAAGCGCAAAGCGCTTCTTCATTCCCTGAGAAAAAGCGTTGATCTTTTTTTGCTCATTACCAGAAAGACCCACACGCTCAAGTAGCTCTTTGCACTTTTTTTCAGCTTGCTCACCAGACAAGCCGTAAAAACCGGCAAAGTACTTAAGAAGCGAAATCGCTTTTGCGTTTGGCTCAAAAACTGGTATTTCAGGTACCCATCCTAGTCTTTTCGACGCGTCAACTTTTTGTTTTACGATGTCGAAACCGTCTACGAAAACGCTACCTGAAGTGGGAAGGGCGACTCCTGCGCAGATTCTGATTGTGGTGGTTTTTCCAGCGCCGTTTAAACCCACAAAACCCACGACCTCGCCGTCTTTCACTTCGAACGAAACATTCTCTATCGCAGGTTTTTCGCTTATTGGATACCGCTTGGTGACGCTTTCTAGCTTAAGCATTATCATCAAACTCGCAAGTGTTCTGGGGATATATAAGAGCGTGAGCTACCCCGCTTGGCGGAAGCTTCTTGAATCATCGCCCTCTTCCTTCACCAACCCTAAGGAGCGTTGCGCATAGCACGCTACCGCGGTGGCGCCCTGCGCGCTTTAAAAACTAGATTCCAAAAGCAAAACCGAGTAGACACGGCGTAAAACGCGGCCTAGCTTTGGTTTTACAAGCGCTTGCGAGTTGTTGTAGGCACAGCTAAAACCATTTTTGCGTTTTACAAGTATTCTACTGAGTTTGAAGAACGATGAATTGTAAAGCCTCATTCTTGTTTTCTTACTTTCGCTTTTTTAGATCCTGAACATCCAAATCCTCTAGGATTAAAACATCATACGCGTGCAAGAAAACCGAGTTTGAAGAACACGTCTAAAATCCTTTAAGTGTTGTTTAGAGAATTTCGTCTTTGTTTTAAATTTTCGAAGGAAGTTTTTTGGAAAGCGCTCTCTGTAGCACCCTGATTTTTTCAAAGCGTGCTCAAAAGGTTTTGGGTTTTCGAGGAAGCGACCGTCGGAGAGAATTGCAAGCCTCGCATCAAGTCTCCACGCTCACCGCTTTTTTGGGTTTCGCTACGACTGCTCACTCTGCACTTTGGACTTCTCCGTCGATTTTTTCCAGAGCGTTCGAGTTTGACGCACACTTGGCGCACTCGGTTTTCTTGGAACTCCCTGTGTAGAAAAGAAGCCGATTTTGCTTAAGCCGAGCCTTTTTCTTTTTGTTTCTCCCGAGACTGTTCTAATATTCGAAAGCCTCCAACCAGATTGAGGTTACACTAAGATGCTTGTGTTTCTTGTTTTTCTTTTGTTCGAAAATCCCTAAAAACCTTTTCCGCGTCTGGTAAACTCCGGCTTGTTGGTTAACTTGGGAGTGTTTGGAATTTGTTCTCTTAAGTGTAAAGCGAGTTGTCTCGTTTTTGTTCGGTGTGAGTTTCTTTGGTACTCCTCCTGCTTTGCGTGTGTTGCAAAGCTTGCACACCGTTTCGAGCTGAGTTTTCAACTCACGGCTGTTTTTGATACGCTCGGAAGCGGTAAGCCCTCACACGCAAGCTCAGTCTCTGCCGTATTTTGTGCTTCCCACTCTTCAAAGGCGAGGCTTTGGAAAATAAACAATACAAAGTGCTATCTGTGTTGAGCGCTTCTACTCGCAAACAATATATCTATTCATTTAACAAGGTGAATCATGTTTAATGACGACGAAATGAAGCTTATTCTTTCAAAGGACATTTGTCGGCTATCAAGCTTATCCGCCAATGGCTGGCCACATGTTGTACCTGTCTCTTACCTTTATATCAACCGAAAATTTTACGTGCCAAGTCATAAACGCGCAAAAAAGGTTAAGAATTTGAAGAGGAATTCTAAAGCCACTATTGTAATCGACGATGAGCAAACCGAAGTTGGTCTAATGATCGAGTGTGATGCAAGAATCCTTGAAGACAATGAAGCGTACACCATCAAAAGGTATATGGAAAGCGTAAAAGGCTGGAAGAACGACGAAAACGCTGTGATAATCGAACTAACGCCAGTAAGAAAAGCCAGCTGGTCGCTCAAACATTAAAGCACACTTTTACACACAAATTTTTGTTAATCGACTTCATATAAGCACACGAGAGTTACATATCGCCTTTAAGCTTGGGTAAGAAGCTACAATGAACACTATTCAGTTTGAATTACATTTAGGCACACGCTTGTTTATTGAAAACTTCCGTTTTATGCGCCGAGCTTTATGTCAAAAAGCTTGTACTGTTTTCCAAGAAAAAAGGGGAGTTTGTGTAAGAGGGGCAAAGCTTATTAAAAATCCGTAGCCGAGGCGCGTTGGCACACATTTTCAACTTAAAACGCAACAAAAAACTCATTCCGCCTACGAAAATGTGAGCACATTCGTTTACGCACGCCCCAAGTCTTTCGTTTTGGTTTTTGATACGCTGGAATCTGTAGGCTCACAGTACGCTTAAACATTTTACACATTATGTTTATACCTTTGGAATCCCGCTTCGGTTATGTTTTGGAAAGTTTATAACGGGCGCTTTTCTAATTTATGTGAAATGCTGAGTTTCGTTTTACATCTCGTTATATACTTTGCGCTCGTTGCAATTTCGTTTGTGTTTTCCGCTTCGGAAACTGCTTACTCCACACTTCGAGCTAGCATAATAAGGCTTAAGGCGGCGAAAGGCGACAAGGGTTCGCAAAGAGTGCTCTTACTTATCAAAGACCTTCCACACACCTTAAACGCGATAATAATCGGCGACAACCTTGTAAACCTCGCTTTTACTTCTTTCGCGACATACACTGGATACGTGTTTTACGGTGCGCTGGGCGCGCTGATTTTTTCGGTGGTAAACTTTGTGATCGTATTTGTTGTGGGCGAAGCTTGGCCCAAAAACGTCGCGGTTAACAACCCGGAAAACCTAGCGATTAGACTATCAGGCTTCATGTACCATTATGTGAAGGCCATGGAAGCTCCCGCAAGGATTATGACAAAAGTTGGAAGAGCGCTTGCGCGTGTTGCGGGATATGAAGGCACAAGACGTGACATCACAACCGAAGAAAGAATGATTTACGCGCTTGAACTCGCAAAGCTTGAAGGTGTGATCACCGATAAGCAGCACGACGTGATAAGCAGGGTTCTCAGATTTGACGATTTGATCGCGCAAGACATAATGGTGCCGCTTGACAAAGTGGTTTACGTAAACTGCGAATCCACTGTGAGCGAGGTGATGCAGGTTTTTGGTTCTGCGGGTCACAGAAGGCTTCCTGTAGTCGAAAAAGACGAAAGATGCGGTGTAAAACCAGTAGGCGCGATACACGTTCGTGACGCAACCGTGGCTTACATGAACGGTTTTAAGGAAGTAGCGGTCAAAGAAATCTGTGAAGACGTTGTGAGCGTGCGCTTTGACGAAAAGTTGATAGAAGTTCTTTCAAAGATGCAGCAAACCGGCTCGCAAATAGCCGCCGTAAATAGGGATGGTTGCACGATAGGCTTCATCTTTATAAACGATTTGCTCGAAGAAATTGTGGGCGAGATGATGGGCGGTGTTACAAAGTCTAAAAAGCTCGTAAAAAAGTTGTAACCGTGGTGTGAAAAACAAAAGCTACAAAATGTTTAAACAAAAGCGTGCAAAATAAGCTCGCTCACAATGGTAGCGTTTTCCGTGTTGCTCTCCTTTGTGAAACACGTTTGCTATATTCTTACACACTGGCTTAACATGACCATTCCTCTTGCGCCTTACGGGGGCGTTTTGAGCGCGCTAAGCGTGGTGTTCGACGTTGCGGCTCTTGTGTTCGTTTTTGAAGAAAGAAAGCTTCTTTCAAAGAGTGTTGTGAGCAAAGAAAGCCTTTCGGAATTACCAAAAGTTCAACCAAGTGAACAGCTTGAAACGCTTGACGCTGAAATCCTTCTAGACTATTTGGAAAAAGTGGTGAACTCTCAAGAAACACTTTAAAAGTCTGTTTGCGTATATTTAAATGATGAAAGAAGCTACTCTTTACAAGGTTTTACCGAACGGTCGCGTGATGTGCACCGCGTGCGCACGCTACTGCCAAATTGGAGAAAATCAGGTCGGTTTGTGTGGTATCAGGCAAAACATAGGTGGAAAGCTTTACCTAATGGTTTACGGAAGGGTGATCGCGGGCCACATCGACCCAATAGAAAAGAAGCCAGTGATGCACTACCGACCAGGCTCCAAGATCTTTTCGATAGCCACAACAGGGTGCAACTGGTTGTGTCGCTACTGCCAAAACTACGACATTAGCCAAAGAAGAAAGGTGGAAGGCGAAGAGTACTCGCCTAAGGAAATCGCAAGAATGGCTTATGAAGCTGGTTGCCAAGGCATTGCGTACACGTACAACGAGCCCACGATTTTTATAGAGTTCGCAAGAGATGTTGGAGTGGAAGCGCACAAACTTGGGTTGTTCAACATCTTTGTGTCAAACGGCTTTGGAACACGTGAAGCGGTTGGTGTGATGAACGAGTTTCTTGACTGTATCACTGTGGACTTTAAAGGAAACGCGGAGCCCAACTTTTTACGTAGATACGTGGGAATACCAGGCCCTGAACCCATTTTCGAAGAGCTTCTTGAGATAAAGAGAAAGACAAAGATACACATCGAAATCACAGATCTGGTCGTGCCAAAAGTCGGTGACAGCCTTGAGCACGCAGAAAAGCTGTCCAAATGGGTTTACGATAACCTTGGCGCGGATACACCTATCCACTTTCTGAGGTTTCACCCAGACTACAAAATGATGGACTTTCCTTGGACGCCAGTAGAGACGCTTGAGCGTCACTATGAGGTTGCAAAAAAAGTTGGTCTAAAGTACGTGTACATAGGCAACGTCCCAGGACACCCTTACGAAAACACCTACTGCCCTTCTTGCGGTGAGCTTTTGATCGAAAGGTATGGTTTTGAAATCGTTTCTTGGAACCTTGATAAAGGAAACACGTGTCCAAAGTGTGGAGAAAAAATCCCGATTTATGGCACGCTAGAGCCCACTTACCGCGAACTCAGATTCCTTCCTGTGATCTAGTGACCTCCGCACCCACAGCCTGAGCCCTGAATGTTTGGGTTGTTCACCACAAACCCGCTTGCTTCAAGTCCTTCGTAGTAGTCGATCACAGAGCCCTTGAGAAGCTCTGCGCTCATTTTTGAAGACACGAGTTTGATTTCTCCAAGATCCTGCACGAGGTCCTCTTCTGTCGGATTCTCCTCAAGAGACATTGCGTAGCTAAAACCTGCGCCGCAACCACACGCGCATCCTCCGCTTTCAACTTCAATTCTTACGTACTGATAGTTCTTCCCAAATTTCGAAATCGCTTCAAGAAGCCTTTTTTTGGCATCTGGCGTGACTTCGATAAACCCTTCGACTTTTTGCATGATTACAAAATGCCTTAATGGAATATATGTTTTGCGTGCCTGCGTTGTGCACAAATGTGCACACTTTCACACACTTTTACACGTATACTTAAATACAAAAAAATGCCATAAGGCTTGACCAGAATGAGCTTCCAAGGATTGCGCAACTTTGTGACAACGCTCTTTCAGTGGGACAAAGAGTGGGAAGCTCGTGTTCTTATGTTTAGTGTCGTGATGGGTTTTGTTTGGGCTCTTGTGGGCGCAGCGGACGCGCTTCTTGTGAGAATTCAGGAAAGCGCTTACGCGCTTTTTTCGACGCTTGTCACACCTCCTTGGGACTACTACGCGGCGCTCACGCTACACGCAGAAAGAATGCTGTTTGGTTTTGCGCAACAAATAGAAATGGGAGTTTTTGTGTACATCGTGGCAAAAGTTATAGGTGGAGATTTAAAGGGAAAAAGAATAGTTTGGCTTTCTCTTTTGCTTATCAACGCCTCAATTTTTCTTTTCGAAGGTCCTGTTTCGCCAAAGCTTTCGTTCATCGACAGCTACTTTTCGGCAACGGGCTGGGACTCGCTTGCTCCTCTAGGCGTTCCAGGGTATAGCAACTACGTGGTGAGCCCACTTTGGTGGTGGGGTTGGCTACTCTTAGAGCTGTCCACTTTTCTTTGGGGCGGCTGGATCATTTACAACGTGGTAAAAAACGGAAGAGGAAAGATCAACTACGTGATGTACTTTGTGCTTGCCACAACAACACTTTTTGTGATGGGTTATGTCGCTCCCTTTATTTCAACAAACTGGGAGCTCCTTTCGGGTTATTCACTTTTACCTCTTAATTCGTTCTATAACGAATTTGTGTTCTGGTTTTACGGTCACTCAGTGGTTTACATGCTTTTTCTTCCAGCGGTCACCGCGCTTTACTTCCTTGTTCCGATAATGGTAAACCGAAAAATTTACAGCGAATCGATGGCAAAGTGGTCGGCAGTTCTTTACCTAGTTTTTTCAAACATAGTGCCAGTTCACCATCTTTACAACACACTCTTTCCCTTTTGGGTGAACATACTACAAGAGGTGATGACTTACGGTGTGGTCGTTCCTTCGATCATGACGTTCTTTAATATATGGGCGACGACAAAGGGTGTTAAGCGCTTTAAGTGGAGTGTTCCTTCGGCATTTCTTGCACTCTCCTTCGGTGGTGCAATCGCGGCTGGTGTGACAGGCGTTGCGAACGCAACTGTTTCCTTTGACGAAGTGATACACAACACAATGTGGGTTGTAGGACACTTTCACGCGATGATAATTCTTATGATCGTTCCTGGCGCATACGCTTTGCTTTACACCCTTCTTCCTCTTGTGACAAGAAAGGCTTGGTTTTCCAAAAAGCTTGCGTGGCTTCACTTTTGGTTCACGCTGATCGGAGGTGCGGGAATAAGCGTGGGTTTTGATGACCTTGGAGTGGTTGGAATTCTACGCCGTAGCATGATCTTTCCGAAAATTCCAGAAGTTGTGTCTGCGGAGCTAATTTCCACAGTGTTTGCGGTGATTTTTGGTATCGGCCAGCTGTTTTTTGCACTAAACACGATCGCAACGATTTACAGACCAACCGCTAC
The DNA here is from genome assembly GCA_003019595.1 of Candidatus Marsarchaeota G1 archaeon BE_D. Lineage (GTDB taxonomy): Archaea > Thermoproteota > Thermoprotei_A > Marsarchaeales > Marsarchaeaceae > BE-D. Next base: position 5,351 of record NEXD01000017.1, on the reverse strand, counting down.
TCTGAACTTCGCAAAGCTTGGATTACAAGAAGCGATAACGCTCTCCGCGTCAACGCTTGCACCCAGAGACTTTGCACCACCTGAAGCACCACAAGAAAGAGTTGACGAAAAAACAAAGCGCAGAGCGGAGCTCACATGGAGCTTGCTTGGAGTTGTGTTACTCGCGATCACCGTGGTCTCCACACTTCCTTATGCCACGGTTGTGGGAGGTGCGATACAAAACATACCTTCTAGCTATCTAGCAGACCCTCCACAGGTTGACACAGTTTACGTCACGGCCTACCAGTACTACTGGCTTTTTAAAGAAGTTGGCGCGTATAACCTCACAACTGTGAACTTTTTTGTGGTACCACCGTCTCAGAAACTGCTCTTTAATGGCACTGTGGCAACTGGAAACGCGCTTGCGAACATCTACATCCCAATCTTTAACGACAGAGTTGTGAATGAACAGCTTTACCAAGACTACCACTCTCTTACATGGCTCACTTCGCCTTCCACACCCGGCGTTTACGGCTTTATGAACGGAGAGTACAACGGCCCATTTTATAGCTATATGGGAGGGGAAATGATCGTGATGCCGCAAAACGGCGTGATGAGCAAACAGGAGCTTTCGCTTTATTTAAGTAGCGTAACAACAGATCCATACACACCCAAAGTAGTTTGGACGAATGGTAGCGTGAATCTTGTTATGAGTGGCTACGGGATGTGGAATGATTCAGACCCTTCGGTCACTCTACTTGCCCATTTGGGTTCGAGCGTCACTTTAAACTTCTACGTGTCAATTGAGGCTCTTACAGAGTATTCAAACTACGTGTTTAACGTGACGCGCGCGGACACGCTAAAAGCGGTAAACGAGTATCTTTTTGCGCACGACGGGCACCTGCCGTTCAACATAACAATTGAAAGGATAACACCAGAAGGAAGTGTTCAAATTGTGTCGAGCATCAACCCAGTGGTAAACGCGCAAAACAGTGTAAGCTTTGCGATTCAGCCTGGTGTGTACGTTTATGGTGTGCTTAAACCCATTAGTTACGAGTTTGACCCGTATGGTATATCGAGCGTGTTCTTAGGCGAAGACAGCGGAGCGATCACCTCTCTATGGGGCGTGATATTGGTGGTGAGCTAAAGTGAAGTTAAGCATGTTTGGCGCGATGACGCTTGGCGTGGTGCTTGCCGCAATTTTGCTCGTTTGGGAGGAGTTTTCTGTCACGCTACACGGCGAAGCCTCATTTTATCCTACACTTGGGTTTACTTCGCTCAGCTTGCTTGCAATTCTTCTTTTCGCAGTGCTCATGCTCAAAGCACCAGACAACGACTAGTGAGCTATTCCGCAAAAGCAGAGCTTTCGACCACTACAGAGGCATCTGCGCGCCTCCTGTGCCAAACGGCGAAGTTTTTATAAAAAAACTTAAACACCTTAAGCTTTTTTTCAAGTTATGCCTAATAGCGCTATGGTTCTCTTTGTGGTGGTTCTTGGAACGCTTATGGTCGCAGTTGACACAACGATTGTGGTGCTCGCCCTTCCCACAATTGGTGAAGAGCTACACTCTGATTTGTCGAGCACAATCTGGACGCTTCTTGTTTACCTTCTTGTCACTACGATACTTTCTACGCAATTAGGAAGACTGGGTGATATTTTTGGTAGAGCGCGAATATACAATTCTGGCTTTGGGATATTCACACTGGGTTCTGCGCTGTGCGGCGCTTCTCCGACAACTTCTTTGCTCGTGCTTTTTAGAGGAATTCAGGCTATCGGAGGTGCGATGATGGTGTCAAACAGTGGTGCGATAATTTCGGACAACTTCAGCCCAGCTGAAAGAGGTAAAGCTTTTGGGTATACCGCAATGGGTTGGAACGCGGGTGCAACGCTCGGTATCGTTTTGGGCGGTTTGCTCACAACGCTACTAGGATGGCGATACATTTTTTACATCAACGTGCCAATAGGCATCGCCGCGATTTTTCTTGGTTTTAGAAGCATAAGAGACGTAAAGGTAAGACGCGCAAAGCTTGACCTCGCAGGCGTCACGATTTTGGGCATTCTACTTGTGCTGATCACCTATGGTTCAATTCAAATTGCGTCGTACGGTGTGAGTTTTGTTAACGCTCTAGAAGTTACACAGGGCATTGCGCTACTTCCGCTTTTTCTTTTCCTTGAAAAAAGAGCTCAAAGCCCGCTTATCAATCTTTCAATTTTTAAGAACAGAGTGCTTGGCTATTCTCTTTTTGCGACATTCTTGCAAAGCACGGGTTACTTGTCGGTGGCGTTCATTCTGATAATGTACTTACAAGGAATAAGAGGGTTTTCTCCTTTATACGCGTCGCTTTTGCTTGTTCCTGGATACGTGCTCGCAAGCTTTGTTGGTCCATTTATGGGTAGGCTTTCGGATAAAAGAGGCTCAAGGCTCATCGCTACGCTTGGCATTGTGTTTATGCTTTGCGCGATAGGCGTTTATTTTACACTCAACGCAGACTCCCCAATTTACATGGTTTTAATTGGGTCAACGCTTTCAGGAATAGGAAGCTCTATGTTTTACCCCGCAAACAACAGCGCAATCATGGCAAATTCGCCAGAAGAAAGCTACGGCTCGATTTCTGGTTTAAGTAGGACGCTTGGAAATCTCGGGACTCTCACAAGCTATGTTCTCGCAATAACCGTGTCTTCCCTTTCTGTTCCTCGTTATGTGGCGTTTCAAGTTTTTCTTGGAACGGTGAACTTAATCGGTGGACTTGCGCAAACCTTCCTACAAGGCATTCACACGGCGTTGATAGTGTCTATTGTGATACTTTGTGTAGCGCTGGTGCTTTCCGCGGCGCGAGGAAAAGAAGTGCGTGGGGTAAAGATAGAAAAAGTGTCGGCTACTACACAAATAGACTCGTAGCACGCCTTTACATCTTAAAAATCCATTTTTATAAAAGCCGTGGCTACTTCAAAAGCTTTTCCGCTTGTGCGCTAAGTTTTGTCAAAATGTTCACAAGCTGGGCGAGCTCGTCTTGTGAAAGCGCTTGAGTCATCCTTCTCATGAACTCTTTTCTTTTTTCCACGATTTCCTTCAAAACTTGTGAACCCTTTTCGGTGATCCTTACGAAAACCACCCTTCTATCTTCGTTAGACCTTGTCCTTTCGACAAGTCCTCTTTCTTCAAGCGAATCGATAAGAGCGGTGACGGCGGGTTGGGTCACGAGCAACTCCTTTGCAAGCTCGATCATTTTGCAACCGCCTCTTTTTTCTAAAACCTTTAGTGCGTACAGCTCAGGAAGAGTGAAGCCTAGTGTTGAAAGTTGAACTTCGCTCACTCTGTTTAGTCTTTTCCACGCTTTGACAAAAAGCTCCCAAAGCTCAATCGGTTCGCTTGTTTACAAAATTACCGCCACCGCTACTTGAGAGCTTTCGTAAAATAAAACCTTACCCCTTAGCGCAGAAAGAAGCGCTGCGACAACGCTCAAAAGCGCTCCGAAGTAAAAAGAAAGATGGAGAGCATTCATACAACGCCAGAGCTATCGCCTCTGGAAAGAAGGTGTTGCTTGTGGTTCTTTGTAAAACACCGCTTGGGATGTTCACAGCTTGTTGCGAGGCAATTGAAAGAATTGGGTTGTAACCCAAAAACGCGCCGAAAAGCGCCGCTGTGGGCGAAAATTTTTTTGAAAAATTGGCGCAAGCTGTGGCGCAACAGCTTGAACCATCGCGTTTGACAGCGCACTCGGCAAACTTGCGCTAAGCGAAGAAATAACAATCGTGAGGAACATCGCAAGGCTCACAATCTGTCCTGCGTTTTGTAGCGTCGACTTCATTCCTGAGGCAACTCCTCGATAGCTCGCAGGCACGGAGTTTATGATACTCGCCGTGTTCGGCGAAGAAAACATGCCGTTTCCAACCTCGATCACAAAAAGAACCGCGGCAAAAATCGGATACCAAAAGTCATAAGTGTGGTCAAAGCAAAGAAATCAATGGCCACGACAATCATGCCCAAAGTGGCAAGCTCTCTTGCGCCGTACTTGTCTGAAAAAGCGCCGCTTATCGGACAGAGCGCCAAAAAGCCGAGCGCCATCGATAGCATGTAAACCCCAGCCCAAAACGGCGTGGATTCGTAGCTATACCCGTGTAGAGGTAGCCAAATACCCTGTAGCAAGATGATTAGCATGAGCTGCACTCCTCCTCTATCCATCGAACCGAGAGAGTCTGCTACATTTGCGTACAAAAACATTCGGATTTTGAAAAGCGAAAGATTAAACATCAGTTGCTCTGCACGCCTTTCGATAAAAGGAAAAGCGAATGAGCAAAAGGGCGCCAATAGCGATTGACGAAATCACCCAAGGTTTGCCCACTTCATTGGCTGATTTTTGTAAGTTCGTAGTCACGCCGATCAAAACAAGAGTAAGACCGACGCCAAAAGTGGTGTTGCCAAACATGTCAATCTTTTGGTTCTTTTGCCTTACACATAGCTCCTTGAGTTTTGAGTAGCTCCAAATTGTGCCAAAAACGCCAAACGGAACGCTCACCAAAAACACGTAGCGCCAGTTTGAGTTCGCAAGAATTCCTCCGAGCGCCTTTCCACGCTCATTTGAAGGAAAGGCGTCGGTGATGATAGCGGCGCTGTTTGCAAAGAGAAAAGACGCGCCTATTCCTTGAACGATCCTAAAAAGGATGAGCTCAAGCGCGCCTTGATCTCCCCTTCCTGGCGTCAGAGAAAGAAGGATTGAGCCCAAAGTGAAAACCGCAAACCCCAGGTTGTAAAGCCTTACTCTTCCAAAGATGTCGGAAAGCCTGCCAAAGGTGACGAGAAAAGTTGTGGTCACGACGTTGTAACCGAAAAGAAGCCATAACATATAGAAACGAAGTGGGTGGGTTGACACCAATACCGTTAAATATCGCAGGAAGTGAAATTAGCGTTATTGTGGTGTTTACAGAAGCCATAAGCACGCCTAAAGTGGGTTTCACTCTACGTAGGTATACGTAGGTACGCATCAGCATACCTATCATACGCATAGTAGAGCTTGGGCCTCACAGCATCATATAGCCCCCTCACGAGTTCATCGGGGTCACTCCGCTTTCCCCCTGTCAGCACGCACCCACCCAAGAGGGAGGGTAGCACCACCGTGTCCCACCACTCCCTCTGGGAAGCGCCCTCCATCCTCAGTTGGATGCTCTTCCTTCCGTCCTCCCAATTTGTTGTGTAGCCGAAGCTCATCCTCATGTACAGGTTTATCGCCGCATTGAGTTGCCTATTCGGAGCCCGCACTCTTTACACTCAAAAACCGCTCCATTCAGGTCTTTGTTCTCCCACCCACACCTAGAGCAGTAGGAGGAGGAACCATAAGGGTCTAGCTCCTTCACTCTGGCTTCGACCCATCTT
>NEXD01000016.1 GCA_003019595.1 Candidatus Marsarchaeota G1 archaeon BE_D | reverse complement strand
GCAAGTGTACCAAAGCTTTTCCGGTGTCCCATTTGCGAAGCATTCCCCTTAAGAATTGATATTTCTAAGGAGGGAGAAGTGCTCGTTAAATGTGGATCGTGTGGTTTTAACAAAAACTTCACAGTAAACCCAGGAGCCGAGCCAATTGATGCTTACTCTAAACTAATATACCTATTGACGGAGCAGGAAAAATAATGGGAGAAATTTATGAATATTTTCTTAAAAAAAGAAAAGAAAAGCCACTTATAATACCATTATTAGATCCTGATAAATTTACCCCTGACCTTACAAAAAGAGTTTTAAAAAAATTGACAACGAATTATTCGATGCCTATTTAGTGGGAGGAAGTACTGCTATATGGCAAACTAAAGTTGATCTAGTAGTTCAAGAAATTAAAAAGCATACAAACAAACCCGTAATACTTTTTCCTAACGGGATAAGTTCACTTTCTCCGTTTGCAGATGCAGTTCTCTTTATCAGCTTACTTAATTCTTCTAATACTTTCTATATAGTGGAACAACAAGCTCAAGCCGCCCCAATAATCAAAGAAATGGGTCTTGAGCCGATTTCCACTGCGTATATTATAATTGGCGATGGAGGAACCGCAGGTTTTGTTGGACACGCACGTCCAATACCCTTTGATAAACCCGAATTGACCGTTGCCTATGCTCTTGCCGCCGAATATTTTGGGTTTAGATTTATATATTTAGAAGCTGGTTCTGGAACTAGAGAACCTGTGCCTTCAAGTATAATTTCGGCAGTTAAAAAAGTAACAAAATCTTTGCTTATAGTCGGTGGTGGAATAAGAAATAGTGGCACACTAATTAGAGCAGTAAAGGCGGGTGCTGACTGTGTAATTCTTGGAAATGTGTTAGAAAATGAACAAGAAGCTGAGAATTTTATAAAAGAAATGTTTGAACTAAAGGCTTTTCTCTTCCAAAGCTCTTAAAAGATCAGACGCTTGTACGATACCAATGAGCGATTTGGACGAATCTACCACAGGAAGGATCGATGTCTTAGCTAAAACCATTTTTGTTGCTACGGCTGACACGCTTTCGGTGGATAATACACTAATTGTGAGTGGTTTAATAAGAGAACTAACAGGTTTTTTACTCAATTTAAGGGATAAGCGATCAATATACACAATGTTTGCTTGATCTACACCCCATTCTTCACTAGTCCCTGCATCGCTTGCGACACCCTTTATGCTAATCCTTTCCTCTTCTACGTCCATTAGAATATCCAATTCCGTTAAAACAGAGAAAGGCTTACACTCGTCATCTACAACAAGTAAAGAGTTGAATTCGCTAAAGCGTAGGGTGCACCAACACATACTAATAGGCGTTGAACTCCAAACCACTGGAAATTTTTTCCTCACAAAGCCTTCTATTGGAATGTTATCATAATCCTTTTTGGCCAATACCTTTTTTAGAATATCTTCAAGGTAAATTATACCGATAAATTTGCCCTCATTATCTAAAACACATGAATATCCTTTTAATGAAAGATCATTAAGTACTCTTTCTTGATAGAGATTCTTATCATAGTTTTTCGAATCACACTTCTCAATAAGTAAACCCAGTTGTTCCTCATCAGGATTGTTTAATAATGTTGTGACGCTTATAACACCTAAAAAGTTTTCTTTTTTATCAAAAACTGGTAATGCAGGAAGACGCGATGAAATCATCTCTTTTATTACAGAACTTCTTGATGTAGGAAACTTTATTTTTGGACGAGATGCGTCTATCATCATTTTTAATTCTATCATACGCTTCCCACCTAAGTTAATACTAAGCGCCCTAATAAAGATTTCATGTTTAAGACTAATTTAATAATGAAAGCTTACAAGTAATGCATAAAAATTTGTTATAATAAGTCGTTAATCAGATTGAGATCACATCTAGAGAAACGATTATCAATCATATTGTGCCTAATCTCTTGTGGAACGTAAGAAACGCTCTTAGTATTATAGTGAATCTATGTATTCATTTTGTTTAATTTTATGTTCTTTTTGATATTTGAAAAGGTGTCAATTCTATTTCACTTTACCGAAAGTAGATGATAATTTAGATCTCAATAGAAACTCCTAAAATGCTTGTTCACATAACCTTTTTAAGACCTGGACAGGATACATCATCTAGTCACACGTTTTATTGCGAATTATTTACTGCTTAATGTATAAATCACTACTCAGTTTAAAATAACCTGAACTGCTATAAGATGCTCTGAGTAAGACATATATTTGATCCCTGCAATGTGTCTGTTCTCTACACATACTAGGCTTGGCGCATATTTTTAGACGCTATCTACACGAACTTACATCATATATTGGATTAAATATAAAAGGGTAGTCTCCTTGATGATGTTTAAAGTGAACAACAAGTGAAAACATGTGGATAATTTAAAAGCTTAAGTAAGATTTCGAATGCTATTTTTAAGAAGTGGTAAAATTGGATAAATATGAGAAAATTTTGGATTTATGTAAAAGAAGAGGACTCTTTTCACAGTCTGCGGAAATTTATGGTGGTGTTGCAGGATTTATAGATTATGGACCTATCGGTTCAAGGCTAAAAGATAACCTTGTTCGGCTATGGAAAAAGTTGTTCATAGACTCACACCCAGATTTGATTTATGAAGTGGAAACTCCAATCATCACCCCAGAACCAATTTTTAAAGCGAGTGGGCATGTGGATCACTTTACAGATCCTATAACTCAATGTTTAGCGTGTAAAAGAGTGTTTAGAGCAGATCACGTATTAGAGGAAAAAGGGATAAAAGCAGAAAGTCTTACAGATGAAGAACTAGCGGTGTATTACACGAAAGGCGTTGAATGTCCGGTGTGTGGTGGTAAACTTGATACTCCGAAACGTTTTAATCTTCTTTTTAAGACAACAATTGGTCCTTATACGTCTTCTATAGGTTATGTGCGTGCAGAAACAGCACAAGGCATGTTCACACTTTTTAAAAGGGCTTATGAAGTTTTAAGAGAAAAAAGAGTGTTCGGACTTGCACAAGTAGGGAGGGTTGGAAGAAATGAAATATCTCCACGACAAGGTCCAATTAGACTTAGAGAGTTTACTCAAATGGAACTTGAATTCTTTTTTGACCCACAAGACACAGATCAAGTAAAACCGTTTTTGAATGACGTAGCATCTGAAAGCTTAAGATTGATGTTTGCAAATGGTGAAAAAATTGAAGAAATTGCCCTGAAAGAAGCAATTACGCGTAATATTATCGCTTCCCCATGGCTTGGTTATTTTATGATTCTAGGAAAAAAATTCCTTCTAGAACTTGGTATAGATTTGAATTCGCAGTACTTTTTAGAAGTACCAAAATGGAAATTGCCACATTATTCTAAACAAACATGGGATTTGATGGTTAATGTAGACAAGTGGGGATGGATAGAAGTAGCTGGTTATTCTTATAGAGGCGACTATGATTTGCGCGCCCATTCCGAAATGAGTCGTGTAGATTTAAGAGTCTTTAAGCCGTATCAATCGCCCGTTAGATTGAAAAAGTTGAAGCTAATTTGGGATGCAGACAGGCTAAAAGAAAAATTTGGTAAGAAAACTGGTAGCATAATTTCGAAATTAAAAACTCTTTCAGAAGCTCAAATGAAAGCCGCAATCGAAAAAGGGTATGTAGAAATCGAAAATGAGAAAATTCCAATAGGGGAACTAAAAGTAATTGAGGAAGAGACAGAAGAATACGGTGAAAAAATATTTTTACACGTAGTGGAACCTAGTTTTGGTGTCGATAGACTTTTTTATGTAATGATAGATAAAGCTTACACCGAAAAAGAAAACAGAGTAGTTCTAAAAATCCCTCGCAAGCTTGCTATCCCTCAAGTAGGCGTTCTCCCGCTAGTGACCAAAGACGGTTTAGACAGAGTCGCTAGAGAAATTTTCAAAACGATTTCAAAAGCGGGTATTATTGTAACATATGATGAGGAAGGTGCAATAGGGAGAAGATACGCGCGGTTAGACGAAATAGGCGTCCCATTGGCTATAACAGTGGATTACCAAACTCTCTTAGACGGTTCTGTGACTTTCAGGGATAGAGACAGCTGGAGGCAAGTAAGGGTAAAAAAAGAAGAGATCATATCTGCAATAAAATCTTTCGTGTATGATGATGCAAAGCTTGAAACTTTGGGGGAACCTTTTTTTATAGAGAGTGACGCAAGGATTAATAATGGCTAAGTTTTTCAGGAGGTTAAGACCATGATGTCGCAAAGAAAGCCAGAGCGTAGAATGAGGGTTAGAAAAAAAGTCGATGTGGCCCCAGATACGGCAAGGATTAATACAAACACAGCAAAAGAACTACAAATCAAAGATAAACTCGAAATAGTTATCGCAGGCAAAAAGAAGCTTGAGCTTACTGTTTTACCACTTGATGACATTCCACCGAACGAAGTGCATTGTAATGATGCCACACTAACTAAAGCGGGTATAGCGGACAATTCAATAGCCACAATTCGCGCTGCATAATGGTGAAAAATTAATGAAGATTAAAGTGGCATTTTTGATTTTATTCGTGTTAACTTTTGTTTTTTCGTTCGCGATTGTTTCTGCAACTATGATCACAAAACCTGCAAGTGCTACGCTTAAAATTGTCGTGAAATCGCTTGATAATTACCCAGTTCCTAATGCGCAAATTATCGTTTCTTACAAATTAGCAAACAAAACCATCACACACGGCCCTTACTATACTTTATTAAATGGTACATCCACAATACAACTCCCTCTTAATGCAAGCGTAACAGCATCACTTAATGTAAGTTTTCGTGGTGTATTAGTCGCAAAAGAGAACAAAACGCTAATTCCCAACACAACACAAAATTTTGTGATTGTGAGTAACATAGTCAATGTAACTTACGCCGTAAAGAGCCCTTTCGGAGGCTTATTTACTTCATCAGAAATAGAATTTCAAGGTGAACCTAATACTTCTGTATCGTCAGTGAAGGTAACTTTGGCAACACCTAATGGATCAGTTCTTTTACCTGTGGGCGTTTATAATGTAAGCGCGTTTCATGGTCCATTGTTTTTCACAAAATTATTTTTCTTTAATCTTTCAAATAAGAACGTTAACATAATCGCCCCGCTTTTAACTCTCTATTATAAGGTTTTATCCGTAAACCATGAAACTATTAACGCTCAAAACGTAGCAATCCTTTCTGGAAACTCGCTCCTTAGTTATCAAAGCGGTTCAGAAGGTAGCTTTTCATCTTTACTTCCGGGTTATTATGAAGTTATAGCTTATGCAAATGGTCTTACCAATGAGACTACAATCTCACTTGGGAAGAACGAAACTATCAATTTAATTTTGCCTATAGGTTATACTGTTCAACTTTTACTCACAGATTTTTCAGGTTCTCCGCTTAAATCTTATACTACAATTTTGTCTGGTCCAATTAATGAAAGCGCGACAACTTTGCCAAATGGTATAGCGATATTCAAAAACTTACCACTAGGCACATACACGCTCAAGATTTACAAAAACAGCACTTTGATTTATGTAACTACCATTACTGTTGATTCTTCTGGTGAGCAGGTTATAAATTTGCCTATAGTTGGGCAAAATGGTGAAACAATTACTCAATTATTCGGAAACTTCAGATACACATTTGGGGTTGTTCTTCTTCTTTTCGCTGCACTTATTTTAACCCGAACACGTCTTCGTAAAGAGTCGCCTTGAGTAAAAATCTGTTTTTTGTGTCAAACCCAAATCCAGGATTTTTAGGCATTAAAGCAGACAAACCAAAAATTGATATCTATTTATTAGGTGTACCGTTTGACTCTGGTGTATCGTGGAGACCAGGAACTAGATTTGGGCCGCAGGCGATAAGAGAAGCGTCATTGAATATTGAGACTTTTAGTTACCGGTATTCCTTTGACGCAACAAATTTAAGAATTGAAGATTTAGGAGACATATCTGTAGTACACGGTGATTCCGCAGAAACTTTAAGAAGAGTTGAGCTCACAATAAAGGAAATAGAAAAAGATGCTCCTCTAGTTTTAATAGGTGGAGAGCACACCATGACACTTGCAGCTGTGAAGGCGTTAAAACCTGACTTCTTCGTTGTTTTTGACGCCCATACAGATTTAAGGGATGATTATTTAGGATTTAGATTAAGTCATGCAAGCGTATCAAGGCGAATAAGCGAAATTATCGAACCCAAAAACATATTACAAGTTGGCATTAGAGCCTCTTGCACAGAAGAACTAGAATATGCTTCGAAAAACAGAATTAATATATTAAACTCTGTTTGGATTCATAACAATGGTCTTGAAGAAACGAAAAAAGTTTTAAAAGAAAAGACTTCACAAGCTAATAGAATTTATGTTTCTGTCGATTTGGATGTTTTAGACCCTTCGTGTATGCCTGGTGTGGGTAACCCAGAAGCCGAGGGTCTAACTACGCATGAGCTTATCACGTTTTTAGATTCAATAGTAGACAAAAGATTAATCGGATTTGATATCATGGAACTTAATCCTCTAATGGATCCTTCTGGCATATCAGCCGTTACCGCTACGCGCATATTGCTAGAGGTCTTAATCAAGTCATCTATTAGTCGGACTTGACCCGAGGATTAACGAGAGATACTTTTATAAAAACTCGTGCTCCGCATTTTGGACATTTTGGAAGTGACCTCATACTCACCTCATTTTCGCTTGGTTCATATCCACATTCAGCGCATTTTAAAGGCATAAGAATTTAGAGCTTTAGGCGTTAATTAATCCTTTCGGCTTCTCATAGTGTCTGGATTAGTGACAGATAAGCGTATTAAGCAAGTAAGCAGACTTGACTCATATTTGATATCGGAAGTGGATCACCATTATTTGTTTGCACCTAACATATTTCAAAAGACCAAATCCTTAGGTGACCAAAGATGTCTTAGAAAACCCCTCTTACGCCCGGTGTTATCATCGAACCATTGATTCGGGCTTCCGAAACCACATGTGCACCAAATGTGTTCCATACCATTCCGTGCATTCTAAGGTTTCCTTTACAAGTTATAGGCGAACTAATTTACCGTTTATCTGAACACCACTCTCCTATAAAGCGAAAGACTGAATAAAAGTAAATTCGCTTTATGCTGACAGCGCGCGAAAAGAAACATATGTCTGACTTCGTTCCTCCCACATTTGGGTGATTTAATTTGAAGCTTTAGCGATTATCGCAATTATGCTTTATCTGACACATTCTCTTTCGTTAAGTGTAGTTCATTAGCAATTCTAAATTTGCTATAAGTTAGCCTACATCATTCGACAAAATTTTACGAAGTGCTTTGTCATTTAAAGAAATCTTTATATTACCTTACTTGTATTAGCATATTCACTGGTGAAGGAGTAGTTAATGGTCGAAAAGAAAGAAAAAACAGTTTTCGGATCTGATGACTTAGGCATTTGGGATAGCATAGTTAAGGAGCAACAGACGATCACAGTAAGATCAGAAAAACGGCGTTTTGGAAAAGAAGTCACAATAATAGAAGGATTTACTGAAGATGTTGATATAAAGGCAATTGCGAGTAAACTAAAAAGTACTTTGGCCTGTGGGGGAACTGTAAAGGATAATTATATAGAGTTGCAAGGTAACCATAAAGAAAGAGTCGTACCGTTGTTGGTCGAACTCGGCTTTAGTAAAGAACAAATCTATGTTGACTGATCAAACTACTTGTGAATCTTGTACCATTGGAATCAATTTAAGTTTTTCAACTAATTCTTTATACCTATTTCTAACAGTCACCTCTGTAACTTCTGCGGCACTGGCTATTTCTCTCTGAGTTTTTCTATTGTTTTCAAGAAGGCTAACAACATAAATTGCTGCGGCTGCTAGACCCGCTGGGTCTTTTCCTGCAGTTATCCCATTTTGTTGGGCTTTTCTTATTATCTCTTCTGCTTTTTTCTGAGCTTCTTCATCTAAACCAAGTTTAGAAGCTATTCGTGGTATATAACTTACTGGATCAGGCACTGGCATAATTATATTCAAATCTTTTACTAAAAGCCTATAGCATCTTGCTACATCCTTTTTATTCTGGTTTTTGGTATACTGTGTTATTTGATCTAACGAAATAGGCAAGTTAAATTTTCGACAGGCAACATACAGAGTAGCCGCGACAATTGACTCAATACTTCTTCCACGGACTAAACCAGCATCAACTGCTTTTTGATAAATTGTAGCAGCCTCTTCTTTTACACTTTCAGGTAATTTGAGTGGTGTGGCTATTCTATTAATTTCTGCTAAAGCTTGTGAAGTGCTTCTGTCTCGAGCGGTCTGAAATCTGCTTCTCATTTGCCATTTTCTCATTTGTAAAGCGTCAACTCTACGTTGAGCATCCAATTTTAATCTGTTTATGTCTCTTTTGTCTATTATCGTGCTCATCATACCAGTCGTCATACCAGGTTTAAGCGGTTCACCTGTTCTACTCCTTTTTTCTCGTTCTTCCGCGGTAAAAGCTCTCCATTCCTGGCCAAAATCTAAACTTCTTTCACTTATTACAGTACCACAATCGTCACAAACAAGTTCTCCTCTGCTTGAGTAAATAATGTTTTCAGAACCGCATGTTGGACACACAATCTTCCCTTCAATTTTTTCTTCAGACATAAGAAATCACACTCCAAAATTTTTTCATAAAAACGGTAAAGCTTTTACAAGCCCTCCAACTCTTATATAAACTTTACTAAGTTATAAAGCTTTCTGATTATTCAGGCGTTACGTATAAAGGCTGCTTGATAAAACACTTAAACGCGTAGACTTCTAATCTTACAAATATAGTGATTACCTTTACGTTATAGTGTAATGTTCTCATATTATTATCGCAAGAGCTTTTTTATCATTACAAGAAAACGGATTTGCTTTCAATCGTAGATTTAAGAGCGTTGTTTATAACACTTTCTTCTAGTGGTTTTTTTAATGCCAAGTAAAATCCCCACGCGGAGCCATAAGAAGGTACCCACTTTTGATAAGAAACCACTTGCTTAAATACAACACGTAAATTTTCTCCTACTCTTTCAAAATTTTCTCGTCTGAACCACGGCGAACCAGCTTGTGTCACTAGCACACCGTTGTCTTGCAACACATTAAAAGCTGACTGGTAAAATTCTGTTGAATACAATCCTTCTGAGAGGCTTTGTCTGTAAGGATCTGGAAGATCACATATAATAACATCATATTTGTGCCCAGTAGTTTTAATAAAATCAAAACCATCTTTAAAATAAAGAGTCACTCTTAAATCGTCAAAAGAACCACGATGGAACTCAGGCAAATTCTTTTTGCATAACTCGACAAGCTCTTGATCTATATCAACCATCGTAACTTTTTTAGCACCTAAAGAGAGGGCTCTTTCAATAGTAGCCCCCTCCCCCCCTCCTATTACAAGAACTTCTGCCTCTTTTTTCGCAAGCTGCATAGCTGGATAAACTAAAGCCGAATGATAAATTTCTTGATCTATTTCTGTGCTTTGCAACTGCCTGTCTATAAACAAAGTTTTTCCAAATTCCTCAACTTTGCAAATGAGCACTTCTTGAAATGGTGTTCTTTTGTGTACAAGAATGTCTTTTACAGTAAAAACCATAAAAGTGGTTTCGCTTAATCTTTCCATGACAAACAAATCGTTTCACACCTGAGCTACTTCAAAAGTTAAAATGCCATCTTGTGATTTTTCAGCTAACTTCTGTAATAAGAAACCACTTGGCAATCCTCTCATTATCTTAAGCGAATATATTTTTGTTGGTTTAAGAGTGTTAACGATTAGCTCTAAAGCTTTTATAGGATCCCCTTCTTTGCTACATGTATAAATATCGACTGAGGCGTATCCATCTTCAGGCCATGTATGAATAGAAAGATGAGACTCTGTAATAACCACAGTTCCACTTATACCAGGACCGACGATAACAAAATCATCGCTTAAGATATTACCAGAAACCAGTTTTGCCGCCTCTAACATTGTTTTTCTTATTAAACTGCAGTTGGCTAAAAAATTCGGGCTACAACCATGTAACTCTACAATTAAATGGACTCCTTTTTTGTTCAAGATTCCCACCCGCTTTTTTATTGGTAGAGGGAATTTAATAAATCATCTTTCTTAAAAGCCTTCCAAATGTTGTCAACCTCAACGTTTAGGGCTATTCTTTTAGTTCTACCATATCTTCCACGGTTTAATATCTTAGTAGAAATTATTCCCACCATATCAAGTTCATTTATTATTTCACTTACTCTTCTTGGAGTAAGGACTTCAAGTCCAAGTTTGTTGCAAAGAAGGGTGTATTTTAAAAGAATATCACCAGTCACCACAATTTTTTTGGTACGGCTTAATTCAGCGATCGATGCCAAAATGATTTTTGAGTGTAAAGGAAGTTTAGTCACAACTTCTAAAGCTGTGTCCACTTCGATTTCTTTTAATGCTTCTTTTACGTCTTCTGTTGAAACTTTGTCTCTTCCTTCTCTTTCAGCTACCTCGCCAGCCTTTCGTAATAAATCAACAGCTTTTCTTGCATCACCATGATCTTTTGCGGCTAATGCTGCAATATACGGCACAACGTTTTCTTCCAACACATTTTCAAAAAATGCGTCGTTGCACCGTGAATAAAGTATGTCTTTTAACTGATCTGCATTATATGGGGCAAAAACTAGCTCTTCTTCTCCCAAACTACTCTTTACGCGAGGATCTAAATATTCCAGAGCTTTTGTGTCGTTTGTTATTCCTATTAGTGTTACTTGGGAATTACTTAGATCACTGTTAATTCTAGTAAGTTTATAAAGCAAATTGCTATTTGTATCCCTAACTAAATAATCAATTTCGTCTATCGAAATTATAACGACTTTTTTTAGCTTTTCCATGTGATCTACTATCCTAAAATAAACTTCAGAAACTGATAATCCAGTAAAAGGTAAGTTAAGATTTAATTGTCTGCCTATCTGAAAGAGAACACGATAACTTGTGTCGTCCTTTTTTGCGTTGATATAAACAATTCCCACATCTACGTTTCTTCGCTTAGACTCTTCAGCAAGCATCCCTAATACATGTCTGACTACAGCTGTTTTTCCTGTACCAGTAAGACCATAAATAAATACATTGTTTGGTCTGCTCTGCCATAATGCAGGACTTAATATTTGCACTAACCGCTTAATTTCTGTCTCTCTGTGAGGAAGATGGACTGGTACAAAATCAGAAACTAGTACAGCTCTATTTTTAAAAATCTTACTTTGTCCAATATGAGAAAAAAGATTCTGAGCGTTCATAAGCGGTTCTAAGCTCATTTTTCGCAAACAAATAAGCTTTTACCTGCTCAAAGAAGTGATTAAGGCAAATTTTGTATTAGTTATGAAGCTATACCACCTCATAAAGTGATGCTTGCAGTTGAACTTTAAAATCTATTGAGATATTTCGAAACAATCATGAGTTTTGTAAAAGTAGCAATGACTACAGACTTCGGTCTGAACGACCACTATGTTGCCGTGACAAAGGCTGTGATTTTAAATAGATCAAAAAAACCAGTCGTGTTTCTTGACGTTTCACATAATGTGGAAAGACAAAACATTGCAAAAGCTGCATACTTATGTGCCGTATCCGCTAAACATATGGGAAAAGACACTATTCATCTAGTGGTCGTTGATCCAACGGTAGGAACAGATAGAAAAATTGTAGTTTTTAAAACAGAAAACAATGGCATATTTGTTGCTCCTGATAATGGAGTATTAAGCCATGCGCTTGAGTGGTTTGCTGGTGATATTTACTATTACATCACTAGTTTCGAAGGAGCCTCTAAAACTTTTCATGCGAGAGACATTTTTGCCCCATTAGTAGCTCAAATAATAAATGGCGAAGGAATTGACGCTTTTTTCATAAAGACGCCTAAAACATCTTTAGTTCGTTTAAAATTCCCTGAATTTAAATTAGAATCGACTTCAATAAAGGGTTCGATAATTTATGTAGATATATTTGGTAATCTTATTACCAATATACCAAATGGAGTACTAAAAGAAGAAAGCGTACAACTTGTTGCGAAGAACAAAAGATTTAGAATAAGACAATGTAAGACATATGCTGAAGGAAGAAAGGACGAATTACTACTTATTGAAGGCAGTGAGGGTTTTTATGAAATCGCAATTAATCAAAGTTCTGCTAATAAGGTGTTACAGTTAAAGGAAGGTGATGAAATTGTTTTCTTCAGGTGACAGAAGGGCAATATTAATCGGTAGATTTCAACCTTTGCATACTGGACATATTTACGCAATAAAGCAAATTCTTGATGAAAATCAAGAAATTGTTATAGCAATCGGTAGCGCACAGGCGAGTCATACACTCGAAAATCCTCTGACTGCTGGTGAGCGTGTTTATATGATTCATAAAACACTTGTTGAAGAAAAACTTGAACTATCAAGAATTTATATCATAACAGTCCCTGACATTCAGTATAATTCCATTTGGCCGATGCATGTGAAAACATATTCGCCTCCTTTTAGCATAGTGTATACAGGCAATTCGCTTGTGAAAACATTGTTTGAAGAATTAGGCTATCACGTAAAACGTCCAAATCTTTATTTGCGCGAAAAATGTTCGGGAACGAACATACGTAAATTGATGCTTGTAGGCAATCCTGAATGGAGAAACTACGTGCCAAAAACTGTTGCAATTATAGCTGAAGAACTCAAGCTTGAAGAAAGACTTAAAAACATTGCAACTAAACTCGATTAAAAAACGGTTTCGTAAGGGTTAATAATTAAGCGCATTTAACTGAATTAATGATGCTGTCTAAAACATAGTGGACATCGCGCTTTAAGATTCAATCAATGTAGAATTAACAAATTCCCCTTTTTTAAGAATTTAAAATTGTGTAGAATGATGATTCAAAACCAACATCATGAGTGTTTCATTCAACGCTTTTAGAACTTAGAGCTTGAAGTTCTTCAAATGTGTGACTGTGTTTCGAAGAGTAGAGAAGTGGGCTCAAAGTGAGGTTGAATCTGAGTGCCGTAAGTGCTTCTTTTATCGCGTTGGATTTGGAATGTTAAAGGTAAACTCCAAACTGAGTCGTAGTCAACCTATAAATGTGGCTACCCGTTTAGTTCAGTGTCCCCATATCACGAAAACTTTCAGAAGAAGTAAACTGGTTGTGCTCTCTATGCATAATCCTAATATATTGCGATGAGTAACGCACGCTTCCAAAACCGCGTGTGCCCTTTGCACTTTGTAACTCGATTACCTCATTTGTACATGCAGATAGGGTCTTTTGCAACATTCAAGTCTCTGGTCTCAACCAACGCTGTATGGCGGTACTAGTGTGATACGCGTGGATGCTTATCCAGACACGTGTTGCATAGCGTCTTTTACACTTTTTTAGAGAACAAAGCTCGGCACGTGCTGATGTGCGCACTGCCACACGCCTTATCCAGACATAATCCCATTCCTTTGTAGCGATAGTTTGAAAGGATTTTTTATGGAGCGTTATTTAGATCGATAGAATGTATGCAACAAAAATAAATCGGAGTTATACATATAATTTCGGGAAACAATGAGCAAACCAGTTGAAATCGGGGATTTAAAAGAAGGGGGATACTGTATAATCGACGGCGAACCTTGCAGAATAGTAAGTATAGAGAAAAGTAAACCTGGTAAGCATGGTAGTGCAAAGGCAAGAATAGTCGCAATAGGAGTCTTTGATGGTACGAAAAGAAGTATTGTAAGTCCAGTGGACGCAAGAATTGATGTTCCAATTATTGAAAAAAGAACGGGTCAACTAATAGCCGCATTAGGCAATAACACTTACCAAGTTATGGATCTACAATCGTTCGAAACCTTTGAGGCAAGCGTAGACGAAGAGGTATCAGGACAGCTCAAACAGGGAGATGAAGTTGAATATTGGGTGATATTAGGAAGAAGAAAAATCATGAGAAAGAAATGAAAAACATATAACCCCGATGATCGAGCTAGGAAAAACTGAAATTTATGAAGTGGATTATGAGAGGTGAGGGGTAGACGTGTCTTTTTTAGAAAGCTTGGGTACAGGTCTTAGAAAAATTCTTGATAAAATAAGTAGACATCCAGACTTAGATGAAACGACAATACTTCAAACTGTGAACGAAATAGAAAAAGCATTGATTAAAGCCGATGTTAACTTGGATCTTGTAGTAAAACTTGGCGAAACTATTAAAAAAAGGATTAAACAAGAACAGCCACCTACGGGAATCACGAAAAGAGACTTTCTTATAAAAATTATTTACGATGAACTGGTTAATCTTCTAGGCGGCGAAAAACACAACTTAACTGGCCCAAGAAAGATAGACTCTATACAATTCTTTTGGTGGGATTACAAGGTTCAGGAAAAACGACGACGGCCGCAAAACTTGCTAAGTTTTATTCTAAAAAGGGTTACAAAGTAGGAATGATAGCGGCGGACACTTACAGGCCAGGTGCCAAAGACCAATTAGTGCAATTAGGTCAAAAAATAAATGTAAACGTCTATACATCTGAGAGCGATTCATTGACGATAATTAAAGAGGGATTAGAGTTTTTCAAAAAACAAGGCTACCATATAGCTCTCATTGACACCGCAGGGCGGCACAAAGACGAAAAAAGCTTAATGGATGAAATGAAAAAAATAGTAGATCAGATAAAGCCTGATGAAGTCTTTTTGGTAATAGATGCGACAATAGGCCAGCAAGCTAAATCGCAGGCTGAAGCTTTTTCGAAAGCCGTGACTATTGCCTCAATAATAATCACTAAGTTGGATGGATCGGCAAAAGGTGGTGGAGCCCTTTCTGCAGTTGCCGCTACAAACGCTAAAATTCGTTTTATTGGAACTGGTGAAGGAATTGACGACTTAGAACTCTTTGACGCACAATCTTTTGTTAGTAGGTTACTCGGTTTAGGCGATTTAAAGTCATTAATTGAAAAAGTAAAAGAAGCCGAAATAAATGAAAAAAGATTTGAAGAAATAGTTTCAACAGGTAAACTTACACTTCTAGATTTCGAATATCAAATTGAATCGATGGTAAAACTTGGCTCTTTCTCGAAGATTCTCGGACTATTGCCTGGTCTATCCTCTTTGCCAGCGGAACTTGTTAAAAACGCCGACAATGAAATAAAAAGATGGAAAGTAATTTTGTCTTCGATGACAAAAGAGGAGAAACTTAACCCCGCCTTACTAAATGGTTCGCGCATAAGAAGAATTGCAATAGGTTCGGGCACAAAACCAGAAGACGTTCGATCACTCTTAAAAAGATATGAATTAATGAAAAGTCAAATTAAGATTTTAAAAAGAAATAGAAACTTTATTAAGAAACTGGGTGGTGCATATAAGGTTTGATAAATCAAAATATTAAGATAGGAGAAGTTTGTGATTTATGTAGTAAAAAGACTATCGATACAACCCAAGTTTCTATCGAGTCGCAAAGAAGATGTCCTGTTTGTAGAGGATTGAGATTAAAAAAAGAAGAGTTGATAAATAATGCTCTTCAAAAAATAAACCAGAATAAATATGAATGGGACACTTTTTGGATTGGACTAAAATTAATAAAACAAAAAAGCCAAGAAATAGAAGAATTGAGACGTATTTTTAAAAAAGAGTTTAAAAAAGAACTTTTATTACAATTAGAAAAAGTTTCTGGTAAAAGAGCGCAAATCAGCAATCCCGATTTGTTTATAATCTTTAGTGAAGCAGGTAAGGTTTATGTTGAATCACGACCTATTTATATTGAGGGAAATTACACTAAACTTGTCAAATATATTTCACAGATCAAATGGATATGTCCAGAGTGTAATGGCAGTGGTTGTTTCGAGTGTGATTTTAGAGGCCGTCACTTTGCTACTTCTATTGAAGAATTATTAGAAATTCCCTTAAAAACAACTTTTTTATGCGATAAAGTATACCTACACGCTGGTGGCAGGGAAGACGTGGATGTATTAGTATTAGAAAAAGGCAGACCGTTTGTAGTCGAAATCAGAAATCCCAAAAAAAAGTTGTCGTTTAAGTTAGAAGAAATTGAACAGCTTATTAATGATTTTGCTAAAGGTATGATCGAAGTCAAATTAAAAGAATTTGTTGCGCCTACACGGAAAAGTGAAATAAAACTTATTTCTGAAAAAAGCTTCAAAAAATACGTTGGAATTGTGAAGTTTAGTACTTCTATATCTTCTACTGAGTTATTAAAATTGTCCGAATTTTTTAATAATAAATTTATTGAACAACGAACTCCATTACGTGTATTACAAAGACGTTCTGATATTCTTAGAAAAAAGCTAATAAAAGAATGCAATTTTACAAGAATCACTGATCATTTAGCAAAATTCGAAGTCGTGTGCGAAGGTGGAACTTATATAAAAGAATTTATAAATGGTGATGATGGTAGAACTTCTCCGAGCGTATCTGAAGTTCTGGGCACACAAGCAATGTGCGCAGAACTTCAGTTCGTTGGTGTGTGTGAAGAAAAATGACAAGAGCAAAAGGTCTTAGGAATAGAAGTAGAAAGCTTCTTACAAAGCGTGTACGCGAAAAGGGAATGCCCTCTGTCGCGAGAATGCTTAAAACTTTTTCAATTGGAGAGAAAGTCGTTATTAAAATCGAACCAAGCGTCCATAAGGGAATGCCGCATAGGAGGTTTCAGGGCAAGGTTGGTATAGTTAAGGAAAAGCGTGGTAGAGCGTATGTCGTAGAGGTGAGTGTAAAACCTCAACCTCGTCTTATAACTGTAAGGCCAGTTCATCTTTTACCATTTAAAGAGGGAAAATAAATGGCTAGGAAAATTATTAGCCAAGTCCCAATAACCACTGCAGAAGCAAAAGAGCTTATAGAAAAGCTAGATGAAAAATTAAAAGCGGATTCAAAAATACAAACGTTGATTCAAACTCTCACTCTCATTACTAAACTACCTATAGATAAGGCCATAGAATTGAAAAAAGCGCTCGTTTCAGAAGGCATACCAGAAAGGACTGCCACCCAATTGGTTGATTTGTTACCCGCCAGTGACACAGAATTTATTGCGATTGCAGGTTCTGATCCAACACTTCTTACTAAGAAAGAAAAGATAATGGAATTAATAAGGAAGTATAAGTTGTAAAATATAGCGACGTGTGAAAACAATGGTCACAGAACAAAAAAGACCATTAAGAGACGAGTATTTTTATGTTTTAGATGTTTTGCCGACAGGTTCCCCAACAGATCCTAGACCAGCGCATTTAAGAGAGCCCGTTGCGCAAGTAATAGGAGAAGAACATTTTTCATTACTTGAAGTCGTTCCTTTGCCTGGAATAACATTAAAGACGGGTGATAGAATTCTGGTAGGAAAAAACCCAGAAGATCGCGTTTACTCCCAAATTCTTAAAGTAAAGAGACCTATAACATATAACGATCTTTCCCCGGTAGCCCAAAGAGAATTAGAAAACATTTTGGAAATAATTATCGATATAAATGAGGCAAGATTTGTGGATTTTTTCAATTCAGCAAAACCACTTACCGTAAAGATGCATGAGCTTGAGCTCATTCCAGGAATCGGTAAAAAGCTTATGTGGGAAATTCTAAGCGAAAGAGAAAAAAAACCTTTTTCTAGTTTAGAAGATATTCAAAATAGAGTTAAAATTTCTGGATTAAAAAGAAAAATTATAGAAAGAATTATCAGAGAACTACAAGGCAATGAAAAATATCGCATCTTTGTAGCACGTTAAAACATGATACATTCCATAAAACCAAAAAAAAGACTTGGCCAAAACTTTTTGATAAGTAGCGCAATTTTAGAAGAACTAACAAAGTTAATTCCGCTAAATTCTAAAATTATTGAAATAGGAGGAGGAACTGGTGTCATAACTGAAAAACTTTTAGAGAAATCTCAAGATGTCAGTGTAGTCGAAGTGGATAAGTCACTTGCAAATTTTTTGAGTCAAAAGTTTGATGGAAAAATAAATGTGTTAAACATGGATTTTTTAAAGATGAAAAAGTTCGATTATGAAGTAATTGTGTCAGCCGTCCCTTATTATATATCTAAACTATTTCTTTTAAAATTGTATGATTTCACACCTACATGGAAGCTTGCCGTATTAATTCTACAGAAAGAATTTGTTGATAAACTTTTGGCAAAACCAGGGGCTGATAATTACAGACAGATTAGTGTTCTTTCTCAATATGCTTGGCAAATACAGAAAATCAAAGACGTGCCTAGAGAATCATTTTATCCAAGACCAAAAGTTGATTCAGTAATAATTAAATTAATACCAAAAAGCCCGTTTGACAAAGTTGAAGCATCAAAACTAAAAAAGTGATAAATGTTTTGTTTTCTTACAGAAACAAGACTCTTAAGTCCACAATTAAGATTATTAAAGATACGAACTTTAAAAGATTAGAAGATTCGTTAAACAATATCTTATTACACAAGCGCATAAAAGAATTGGAGGTCGCCGATTTCGTTGAAATCCTTCACCATCTCTCAATTTAATTACGACGAATTCACAATTTTTGTATATCCTCATGTTTATAAACCGAGTGATGATACTTACATGTTAGCAAATGTTTTGAAAAAATGCAAAAAAGTAGATGTCGCTATCGAATTTGGTACAGGTTGCGGTTTATTATCACTGATAGCTTCAAAAATTGCGAAAGTTGTGATAGCGTATGAGACAAACGTTTATGCATTCAGGAATGCATTAAAGAACATAAAATTGAATCAGCTTCAAAATAAAATCTTTGTATTTTTAGATGAAGGTATCAATTGTCCGCAAGCTGAGTTAATTTTCATGAATCCACCCTACCTGTCTGATTTACCTTTGGGTTATCAAGATGTCGAAGCTCAAAATTGGTACGGTGGTCCTGATGGTGTCAGAATATTTTTAAGAATATTAAATCTAATAAGTAGAAAGTTAACAAAAAACGGAAAACTGCTTTTTGTTGCATCATCAACACAAAACAAACCTATTTTGCATAAAGCACTAAGAATGTATGGCTTTTCATGGGAAATTGCTGTTTCCAAAAGATACTTTTATGAAACAATTGAAATATATAAGTGCACAAAAAATGAGAGAACTAAGAGTGATATTTGTAGGTTGTGAAAAACCAGAGAATGCGGGTTTTATTTGCAGAGTTATGAAAAACTTTGGTTTTCACGAGCTATGGTTTGTCAACCCAATAGCAGATCTAAGTTTGGCCACTATAACAGCAAAGCATGCCATTGATATACTTAAAAATGCAAAAAAAGTTGCAAGCTTGCATGAGGCATTAAAAGACGTAGACATCGCTGTAGCGACAACAGCCACTAGACCAAAATCAAGAAGAAACATCTTAAGAAATTATATTACGCCAAGAGAGTTTGCTGAAAATTGGGCACAAAGTAGGGGAAAAACTGGACTGCTTTTTGGTAGGGAGGGAATAGGATTAACAAATGAAGAGATTTCAATGTGTGATTTTGTAGTTAGTATACCAACGAGTGAAGAATACCCCGAGATGAATGTAAGTCATAGCGCAGCAGTTATACTTTATGAACTCGCTATAGCAGAGGAAAGAGTTAAGGCCATTCGAGAAATGGCTGGAGAGCAAGAAAAGCAAATGCTCATCAACATACTAAAAGAGTGTCTTTTGAACACTTCTATGCCTAAACACAAATTGGAAGTGGCTATACGAGTATTTAGAAATGTAATAGGACGTAGCTATTTGAGTGAAAGAGAAGCGAAAGTTATGATAGGAGTGTTTCGTAGATTATGCCATCAAAAAGATTATCTGCCATCTTAATTTTTAAATAATATAATGGAACACGACCTTGTTTCAATTTCTCCTATTAACGGTAGATATAGAAGAGAAGTTCAAGAGTTAAGCGACTATTTCTCAGAATTTGCTTTGATGCGCGAAAGAGTGTTCGTCGAAATTGAATACTTAATCTTTCTTTCGAAATTGCTCAACTTAGATTTGAAGGCAATTAAAAAAAGACAATAAAAATAAGAAAAGAATTTGATTTTAATGATGCAAAAAGGATAAAGGAGTTGGAAGAAAAATTAAACACGATGTTAAAGCAATTGAAATTTTTCTTAAAGAAAAAATTGATGACAAGAAAGTATCACCATATATTCATTTTGGTTTAACATCAGAAGACATAAATAATCTGGCATACGCTCGTCTTTTAAAACGCTTCACTAAAAAGTTGTTACTTCCAGTAATTAGCGTCTTAATCTTAGAGCTTTGTTCTCTTGCAAAAAAGAGTAGCCAATGCGTTATGCTTTCACGAACACACGGACAGCCTGCTTCGCCCACGACATTTGGTAAAGAAATAGCTGTTTTCGCACAAAGACTAATGGATAGGTTCGAAAAGCTAAAAAAAGTTCGATTTGCTGGCAAACTCAATGGTGCAGTAGGCAATTACAACGCTTTTGTTGCAGCTTTTCCAGAAATAGATTGGATTAAAGAAACAAAACAGTTTGTTAGAAAGATGGGATTGGAACCTATAGTAGCTACCACGCAAATAGTTCCACATGAATCCTACTCTGACTTTTTTTACCTTATTTCCTCAATAAATAATATTGTTCTTTCATTAAATCAAGATCTTTGGTTATATTTGTCGTATGGCTATTTGGAACTACAAACAGAGGAGGAGGAAGTGGGTTCTTCGACAATGCCCCATAAAAGAAACCCGAAAGATTTAGAGAACAGTGAAGGAAATCTTGAAATTGCAAACTCGCTTCTTAAGCTACTTATTTTCAGACTACAAAGGAATCGTATGCAAAGAGACCTTTCTGATTCAACAATCAAAAGGAATTACGGCGTAGCTCTAGCTCATTCAATTCTGGGTTATAAAAGAACAATTTCTGCAATTAAAAGGATCAGAATAAATTCTGAAAAAATGTTGCAAGATTTGCTAAATCATCCAGAAGTTTTTTCCGAAGCTTTACAAGTATTATTAAGGAAGGAAGGCTCTGAAAATGCGTACTTTCAGGTGATGAAATTTGTGAAAAACAAAAATTAACTACTGACACTTTGCTCGAAATAGCGCAAAGGTTAGGGCTTTCAAACGATTCTCTTAAACGATTCAAGGATTTAATTGACAAAAAATATGTTGGTTTGGCACCTCAAATAGCAATAATAATAGTGAGTCATATAGAAAAAAAGCTAAAGTCAAAGCTTAAAGCTCAAAAAACTTAAACTGACTCAAAAAAGCGTTAATAGAACCTTTGAGTGGTCGTCGAAATCTCCCATCTCGAGCACTTTTTTAACATAAGGTTTTTCTATAAGTTTATTGATCCATGCAGTGCGTAACTGAAACGGTAATCCAAAAAAGATATTTCCTACAATTTCACTAAATAAGAGGGAACGTTTGACTGAACGCCACCAAGTTTTATAGCACACAAAATTATCATTATCACTCTTTAAATCTTCAACTATTTTAAGTGCGGCAACAGCAGCAAGATCTAAACCGCCTCCTGTTAACGGCTTCACGTGGCCCGCCTCATCGCCTACTGGCAAATAATTGGCATAAAGAGCGTTTTTTCCTATCCCACCCACTACAACTGGTCCTCCAAAGTACCCTTGTATCGAATACTTATCCTTTATCAAAGACAATATGTGTAGCAAGCTTTGCCTAACAGAACTAGATAATGTTGCGACACCAACTTTAGCGTAATTTCCTTGTTCATATGGAGCTATCCAGCCAAAAAATTTTGGGATTTTATGAGAAAACACAACCGTGACATGGTTTTCCTCTATAGGTCGCTCAAATTTTATTTTCGCTTGAACACCATGTAGCACTTTAAGATTTGGATTTGCTCGTGGACCCCTTGCGCCAATCACCAAATCCCCATTGAAGCGTTCTATTCCTGTCTTTACAACGGCCTTGCCATCGTGATTTATGATTTGCGCTCTTTTACCTAGTAAAATTTGAGCGCCGTTTGATAACGCAATTTCAGTTAAGGTTTTTTCGTAGTTTGGTCTATCGATCATTACCGCTTTTACTTGTGAAATAAAAAGTTCAAACTTTTTGTTGCAGGGTTCCTCTATAATTTGACCACCCATATATTTTGCTAAAATAAGACTGTTTAATTTTTTATATCCTAATAACTCGAAAAAATTTGTCCTAACAATCCCAGTACAATGCTCAGGATAGCCTATCATTTTATGTTCTTCAAAAAGTGTAACTTTAAATCCACGTTCAGAAAGCTTTGATGCCAATAATAGGCCAGCAGGTCCGCCACCGACGATAAAAATCTTTTCCATTTTTGCGCGAATTTAATTTTGCACCACGATATTTTAGATTTTCAAATGGACACTGATTATAAACAAGTAATTGTAGTTAGAAAAGATTTGAAACTTGGTTGTGGAAAAATAGCCGCTCAAGTCGCACACGCTTCCTTAGGTTCATATTTGGAATGTTTAAAATTAAAGCCAGAATGGGTTACAAGATGGAAAGAAAAAGGATGGAAAAAAGTTGTAACACGAGTTTTAAGCGAATCTGAAATTCCACCTTTAATTGAACAGTCAAAAAAGTTGAATGTTCCTTTTTTTATCGTTTACGATGCTGGTTTAACACAAATTCCACCAAACACTTTGACATGTGTAGGTTTTGGACCAGCACCAAGTGATATAATCGACAAAATCACTGGTCATCTCAAACTTTTATAAAAATAAAATAATTCTTTAAGAAACTTGTAATTTATTGCTATTATCAAAAGAGTTTATTTGTGTCTAGGTGGATCACTATATCTAGTAAGTCTCTGATGATTCAAAGTCTGGATGTTGTAAAACATCCTTGTTCCCTAGTCAGAGGTTCAACCGAGCTTAATGTTTGAATTAACTTGAAATATTGTTCGAGTTGTATGTGTTACCAAAAGCTTTTGTGTGTAAAAATCAATTGACCATTCAAATTTTATTGTAGTTAAGCACGTTTATTGTGGTTTGTGCAAGTCATTGAACCAGATTATCTGCTCTGTGTCAACTAAAACTTGGAGTTTACCTTTAACACTCCAAATCCAACGCG
This sequence comes from Candidatus Marsarchaeota G1 archaeon BE_D, assembly GCA_003019595.1. Classification (GTDB taxonomy): domain Archaea; phylum Thermoproteota; class Thermoprotei_A; order Marsarchaeales; family Marsarchaeaceae; genus BE-D. Next base: position 5,335 of record NEXD01000016.1, on the reverse strand, counting down.
ATAAAAGAAGCACTCCCGTATTTCTGTTTTGAAATTCGACAGTGTTCTCTATTATGCTTCGGCATGTGGTTATAGATATCTTGAAGAGCTTAGAGACTTAAAGCTACAAAAAAGTAGTATAGCTACTTTGTTTTTATTTCAAAATGAGTGTGGAGATGTGCGGCTGATTACGCGCTCACCAATTCAGCGTGGCACCATCACAAATAAGGCTTATCCGAATATTGTTATTAATCTATAAAGGTGATATAATTTTGCGTCTAAATGATGAAAGAGTGGGACTTGGTTATACTATAAATAATGAAAAGGTTAAGGTGGAAAAGTGGAAGTCATGCGATGATTTCCAAGTATCAGAAATACACCTTAATGGTAACACTGCTAAGTTTTGGACCGAATTTGTCGGAGGATGCGGTGAACTCACTTTTGGAGTTTTGGAAAAAATTGGAATTTCGACAATTAATGCCATTTTAAAAATTGCCGAACTCATCGGTATAGACATGGAATTAATAGGATATGGAGGCTTAAAAGACGCCTTTGCACACTCATGGCAATTTATAACGATTCCAGGAAAAGTACATAAATTATTTTATTCGAACATAAAGTTCTTTCCCATCGAACAAAGAAGTTCTCCATTTTCTTCTCAAGAAAGCTGGGGAAATCATTTCTGGATAAGTTTGTACACACAAGAAAAGCAATATTTAAAAGATTTGTTTAATAAGGTGGTCAAAGAGCCAATTCCAGCCTATTATGGTCTACAACGTTTTGGAGAAGAAAGCGTCGATACTCACTTAATAGGCCTTTATATTCTAAAAAAGGAGTACACGAACGCCACTAAAAAAATTCTTGAAGGAAAATGGGGGTGGTATGAAAAAGTTCTAGCTGAATGCTTAAAAGACCACGACGAAAAAAATTGCTTAAAGCTTCTCCCGCATAAACTTGTCAAACTCTTTATAAATGCTTATCAGTCATATATATTTAATAAGGCTCTCTCAAAATTTATTTGTGAAAAATATGATTTGTTTGATATTCGAGTTTCCTTTGTTGGTGTTGTTGATAAATTTGGCCTGCCAACAAAAGTTATTCCTTTTTTAATGAAAAACATATGAGAACAATGGTTCAAAATAGAAAGGCATACCTTTTAGCAAGGTTAGCAGGATCAGAAATTGGAAAATATGATGATGAATTTTCAACATATGAATTGGAATTACTCGAAACAGATGGGCTTAAACCCGAAGATTTTATAGATACACCATGCGGAAAAATAAAAGGCTCTTTTAGGCCTATTCATTTTTGGGTTGAATGTCCCAAACTTGAAGAATATGATGAAAAAATAATGATTAGTTTTAAGTTAATAAGGGGTATGTATGCAACTGTGTTTTTACGAGAATTTGTTGAATTTATGTGATGTCGATAAAAATCTCTGTTTTAAGTACGCTTTTTGCCAAATTCTTCATTGATTCGATGAGTTTTTCTAAACCTTTTATTTCTGAACTTTTTACTGTTATCTTAAAAATTTGAGATCCATCTGGCAACCATACGCTTGAGTGGGCAACAATTTTAATAGGTAAAAGAAGTTCTTGAATTACACGCGATTTAGATGCGTTTTGTTCGATTATTCGTACTTCTCGTCCAAAAATTTGTTTCAGATCATCGTTAATTGCCTTAATTTCGTTAAAATTTAATGGTCTTAAAGGATTGACAAAAACTAACAAAGTAGAGTCCACTTCTTCTGCTTTTATTACATTTAAAGCATCAATAGCTTTATGTTTTTTCTGAAGTTTGTAAAGAGTGCGTGAAACTTCTATGTCCAGTTGGCTGATTTTGCCTTCATCCAGCTTATTCTGATCATTAATACATAAAATAGAATTAGTTAAACAGAAATTACAAACAGGAGCCTTCAAAGGTTATCACTCCGCAAATGTGAAGATGTAAGAAATAAGTATAACTATAATATCTTATGTTTGTTCTAGAATTTTTTAGTTTGCAAAAAGGGAAAAATTCGTGATGATTATATCAGTTAAACTTAAATTCCATAAAAAGAAATGAAAACGATTAATCAATTAGTGATCATTTTTTCCCAAAAAGTATAAATATGTATGCTTGATTATATTGTGTTATGTCAAAGAGGCTTACAGATAGACAACATGAACTATTGGAAAAGCTTTTTTCTGCAGCAAAGGTTGCGAAGGTTTATAGCGTAGCTAAAAGCCAAGCAGAAATAGCCCAAGAGCTTGGAATATCAAGGCAAGCGTTAAGCATACACCTAAGAAAGTTAAAAGCCGCCAAATACGTTAGAACCGGGCGTGGTTTTGTGGACATAACTCCTGAAGGCATATCAGCACTTGGAAAATCTAGTGTAGAGGCGTTTGTGCACGTCTCTGTTAATCCACAAAATCGTGAACAAGTTTATAAACAAGCAATTGAGGCAGGCGCAAATGAATTGTATCGCGTTACTGGTGAAAGTGATTTAATAGCTGTCGTAGAGTACAACAATCTCGATCCATTCTTAAAAAAGATATCTTCTCTCCCAGGTGTTAAAGAGACAAAGGCTTTCGTAATAATCGAAAAGCTAAAGTAAATCAAAGTAGCCCAAACATTGGAGAACAAATGACAATCACAGATCCGATTAAGCGAGAAATTGCTGCTAGACATTTGTTACGCTATAAAATATGCCGAAATTGTGGTGCAAAAGCTGCAATCACAGCAACAAAATGCAGACGTTGTCATAGCAAAAACTTAAGACTCAAAAAACAAGAGTTAAGAAGATAAAAAAGGGGCTCGTCGTCTAGTCTGGTTAGGACGCCACCTTGACATGGTGGAGGTCCCCGGTTCAAATCCGGGCGAGCCCACTTTTTTACTGAGTTTTCTAAATGCTAACTCTATTAATCTGATTTTAGAAAAACAAAGGACTTGCTATGCTTAACTGCTAATTCTGGACCTAAGCTGCTAGACCTACTAACTTAACCTACTACTGCTTTAGGACCTACTACTAACCTAAGCCTGCACTGAATCTCAAAACTAACTTCTAATTCTGGACCTCTGACTGGGGGCCGGTGAAAGGGAAAAAGTAGTCACGGAGAGGGTGATGAGGCTGAGCGATTAAGTAATTATTAATCACGCTGAGGCTGAACTCTTTCATGGTAGCTTCAAGCAATACTTCTTTCCAGCTATCCTAGAAACTTGAGTAATAACGACGCTAAAACATAACCCATTCCACCCCCAACGTAGTTGAAGCTTACTACTACTGTGGAGATCTCAAGGGACTCAGTAGACGAGACTAACGTGTTTATGAGAGACTCTAGCGGACTATTCGAAACCGCTATGGCAATGAGTAATATAAAGAACATGATTAGGCTGACGTTCATGAAGGAAAGTGAAACTAGAGTAGAAACTATTAAAGCGTAAATTATTAATAACCCAGAGACAACCCTTAATTTTGCAAAACGCTTAAACCCCATTTTACTAATAACGAACTGGATACTCATGTAAATTGCAGTCTCTAACTCAACGCCTATTAGTATCAGAGAGCTGGATATACCCATCTTAACGCCGAGTTCAAAGACAATTCCCATCCAGAGGTATTGAAGGAACCAGTTGAAGGCTCCTAGCATCGCGAGGGTCTTAGCTCTCTTGAATTAACGATAGTCTTCCAGTGAAGAACTTCGGCTTAATTTCTATTCTATTAAGGTAGGCAAAGTACAATAAAAAGAGAAACCCTAAGCTTGTAAGGGAAGAAAGTATTACTAAGAAGATTAGTTTGCTCGTCGTTAAATATGTTATAATAGGGGCAAGGAAGAACGCTATGGCCTCCGATCCAGAAATCAGCGAGAAAAACTTTGAGGGGTCTAGTAAGCGCTTAGACCATGTAACTTCCAAACTATATACGTAACTCCCAGTATACACCCCCAATAGAGACGAAACCGATATCCCAATGAGGTAAACCGTAATGTCGTTGAAGATCAAGGCCAAAGTAACTGTTAGGAATAAGACCAGCAGATGAATGAATGGTAACCTTCTGAAAAGTCTTTCATCATGGAGAATCAGTGGAAAAAGACCTCGTGTAACTATTACGATTCCGTAGATTGTGCCGAAAATTGGTGTGGTGTTAGTGTAAGCAATGAAGTTCGTTGAGTATATAGCAAAGGCACCTATCATAGTGAGTATTGTATCTAAGCAGACTAGGTATGGAGTCTGATCCTTCATCAGTGTTCCCAGCTCATCACTATTCTCTTAGTCAAGTGCTTTACGTATATCGTCTTTTCTTATATTGTAGAAATATTTTACTCCACTAGGATCTTTTAATAGCTTAGGATAAATTGTTTCAAATGGTAGTACAAATCCATCGGGTGTAATGACAATCTCACTTATATCATTGCCTTCCCTTCCATAATGAATAATTTCGACATCAGTATAATCCTTTAAATATAGAAGATGTGAGTTTAATAAGGGATCAAGATCTAAATTCTCATTTATAATAGCTACCTCTAAAGAATTCTTAAAATAACCTTCCTTTCCATATTGTCTATAATGTTGAAAATAACAAAATTTTTTGTGTTAATATTTACAGATATTGTAGCTATTCCCGAAGTTAATTTCTTATAATATGATAGTAAACTTAAGGTGTCACGGAATCTTTTTCAATCATTTTACGATTATTCACATATAATAAATAATGAAAAGTAGCCTGTAATCCATATAATCCATTTCTACTGAGTATTTTGATTTTACTTATGTTCAATAAAGTGGCATTCGATATTAATATCGATATTCTATCATGTTTTGAAAGTGTAGTAAGTACATAACTTAAAGTTTGAAATTTAAGGTTGGTTCTCCACCACTCACTTTTTACTTAGATGCCTGTTTGAAAAACGTTAATTTGCTTGTGTGCCTAAGCTGTTATCTAGATTTTGTGAATTCTTAGAAAGTGGCGTCATTGTGGACACAAGAAAAAAGCGAAAGCAAACCAAATATCGCCGTTGTCAGCAGTTTCGGTGTATGGAGGTTTATATAGGTTTACGAAATATACCTGTGGGTGTGTGAGCGGGTGTACGCCCTGAGGCCGCGAACACAGGGAGGCTGTTCGAGGTGTTAAGGAGCTATTCACTCCAACATGAGCGCGGAGAGGAGCTCTTACCACTGCTTCTAGCGTACAGGGATGCTGTGAACAAAATACTCGAAGAACTCTGGAGCCATATAGAGTGGAAAAAAGGAAGCTACCAGGAAAGAAGCAGTGGAGGCTACTACCAAAGTACAAGGTGGACATGCACAGCAAAGAGTACAGGAGGCGACTTAGAGATAGCCTCCTTGAGGACTGGCCTTACGCAGCGCACTGGGTTGA
>NEXD01000015.1 GCA_003019595.1 Candidatus Marsarchaeota G1 archaeon BE_D | reverse complement strand
AAAGCTGTTGAGGGAAGACTTTAACAAGCTTTTTGAAGAGCAAAAGAAACTGAGGGAAGACTTTAACAAGCTTTTTGAAGAGCAAAAGAAACTGAGGGAAGACTTTAACAAGCTTTTTGAAGAGCAAAAGAAACTGAGGGAAGACTTTGTGCTAATCAGAGAAGACTTCAGCAAGCTTGGGAGTAGAGTTGAAGTTATCTTGGGCAGGATGGGACGAAGATGGGGTGCTGATTTGGAAAGAACTTTACTTGGTACTTTTAAAGAAGTGCTTGAAAAAGAAGGCATTGAACCTGGAAAAGTCGAAAGTTTTTCTTATATCGATTTCGATGGTAGCATTACTGGACTAAAGGGCAGGCTTGTACAAGCGGACATTTTGGTAAAAGACGGCAAACTCACGCTGATCGAAGTAAAGTCGTTTGCGGAAAGAGAAGATGTGGATCACTTAAAGGATGTTGTTGGATATGTCGAAAAGATCCTAAAGAGGAATATCGACCAGGTTTATCTTATCACGGTGAACGTAGACAAACACACACTTGCCAGAGCTCAAGAGCTAGGATTTAAAGTGATTTATGGTAGCTTGGTTGAATAAAAAGTCTTATGGTTTCAAAAAAAGATTTGTGTTTTTAAGGGGTGTGATGCACTTTGTCACTTGACATGTCGACTGTATATGTAAAATTAGCAATATGTACCACGACGATTCAGCAGAAATGCGGATTAAAGTACCAAAGTGGCATGCTTCTATGATAGTCAAAAAGGGATCGGTTGCGGTTGACGGCGTGAGCTTAACAGTCGTGAAAACTAAAACAGTTTCTTGGTTTGGCTTATTACTTACTATTAATAACACTTTGGATTTAAGTGTCCAAGAGATTGTGTAAACATAGAGATTGGATATAGTTGCTAATCTTAAGAAGTTTTCTAGTTGACAGGTAATCGAACTTGCACCGCTAAGTTCTTCGATTAACCTCCAAATACCTCCAACAAAAGCGAATTAATTAGCGGAAAGCAAGACAAAAGAAGCGCATCGTTCTCACAGTAAATCGTGAGTTTAACTGATGAAGCTTCGCCCTTTAGGGCGCAGAAAGGGTCATCCTCTCCCACCTAGTGGCAACTCCTAGAGGCCTATCAAAGCATAATAATTATTTATTTCAAGAACTGTTTAGGTGTATGCTCGAAAAAAGCGCAATCATGCTTGAGCCTCAAGAGGGAATGAGCGCAAAACAGGTGGTTGAATGGGCAAAGATCGCCGAAAACGCGGGTTTTGGTAGAATCTTTAGGTCTGACCACTTGCTACCCACAAGCGGAAGACGCGGCATACCCTCACCAGAGTGCTGGACCACGCTCGGCTTGGTCGCCGCAACCACCCAAAGAGTTGAGTTTGGACCGCTTGTTTCCCCAGTGGGCTTTAGAAATCCCGCTCTGCTTGCCAACATGGCTTGCACGCTTCACTCTTTTTCTAATGGTAGGCTCGTACTCGGAGTAGGCGCTGGGTGGTATCGTGATGAATACCTCGCGTACGGCTTCCACTTTCCTTCTATAAAAACTAGATTGGAGCAGCTTGATGAGGCGCTAAGGATAATCAGACCTCTCATCAAAGGTGAAAGGGTCGATTTCGACGGAAAGCACTTTTCCGCTCACACACAGGTTTTGCCTAAGCCAGAAAAAGGCGTGCACCTGATTGTCGGTGGGTCAAACCCTCAAGTGGTCGAGCTCGCGGCGCAACACTGTGATGAGTGGAACTTTTTTGCGATGAACATCGAAAAGTTCAAAGAGTTAAAGCGCGTTTTCTTAAGCAAAGCAAAAAGTGACGCGGTGATTTCAAGGATGGGACCGTTTTTGATCGCAGAAGACGAGCAAGCGCTTAAACAAAAACTTGCGCGCTTTTCACAAAGATTTCGTGCTTCCTCTATCGAAAACGCAAAAGAAGAGCTCAAAAAGAGAGGAGTGCTCTTGGGTAGCGTTGACGAATTCGCAAAGCAAATAGAGGAGTGGACTGCTCAAGGCGTTGAGCGCTTTATGTTCCAGATACTCGAGCCCCAAGACAAAAGCGTCGTCGGGCTACTTTGTAGTGCGCTCAAGCAAATAGCTTAATTTGCACACAGTTGTTTTGCAAGTCATGAACTTTGACACACTCGAAAAAGAGCTGAGCGGCAAAGTTCTTCTTGACGAGCACATTCTCAAAGCTTACTCGAAAGACATGTCGATCGTAGAAGGAAGGGCGCTTGCGCTCGTTCGTCCACAAGACGAGCAGGACGTGTTGAAGGTTGTTCGCTGGGCTAACGAAAGCAAAATTCCAGTTGTCGCAAGAGGTGGTGGAAGCAGCCTTGAGGGTGAGAGCGTTCCATTTGACGCAATCGTGATAGACTTTTCTTCTATGAACAAAGTGCTCGAGCTTGACGAACAGAATCTGCTTGCGCTTGTCGAACCAGGTGTGGTAAACCGAGAGTTTAACAAATTTCTTTCACAAAAGTGGTTGTTTTACCCACCGAATCCCGGAAGCTGGGAGATTTCCACACTTGGTGGAAACGCAGCTACGAACGCCGCTGGCCCGCGAAGTTACAAATACGGCTCGACAAGAAACTGGGTGGCCGCTTTAGAAGCGGTCACAGGTAAAGGAGAGCTATCTTGGTTTGGCACACGCGCGAAAAAAAGCTCAAGCGGGCTTGACCTTGTAAGGCTTTTAGTGGGTAGTGAAGGCACGCTTGCGATCTTTACGAAACTTCTGGTTAGACTTGCGCCAATTCCTGAAAAAAGGGTTGGGGTGATCGTGCCTTTGAAAAACGTAACTCTCGCCACAAACGTGGTGGTCGCTCTTTCAAAACGCCCCGACTTGGGAATATCCGCGATAGAGTTTGTGGACGAAAAGTGTGTGAACGCGCTTAACAGCGTGTATCACTCGTCAATCCCAGAGTGTGGCGCAGCTCTTATGCTCGAAATCGAATCCACACAAAGCGAGCTTGAAACAAAACTCGATTCTCTTCTTCACACGCTTTTACGCTTTGAACCTGTGGGTGAACCGCTTTACGAAGATGACGTTGATTCAATGTGGGACTTGCGCGGAAGAATAACGTTTGCATTGGAAAAGATTTACGGTAAGCAATACCGTGAAGACGTTGCGGTGCCCGTGACCAACTTTCCAAAGCTTGTGGAAGGTGTGAAAGAGCTGTTTTCTAAGGAGGGAATGGAATGCGTTTTGTTCGGTCATGCGGGCGACGGTAATCTTCACCTAGAGTTTAAACACTTGGAAAGCACAAAGCTACACCAAATTCTCACGCAACTCTTTTCTTTGAGCGTGAAACTTGGTGGAACGATTAGCGGAGAGCACGGGATAGGTGCTCTCAAGGCGCGCTACTTGAATTTTGAACACAGCGCGCTTGCACTACAAATAATGAAGCAAATTAAGAGCGTTTTTGATCCCAACCGAATACTCAACCCCAAAAAGAGCTTTGACGCGCTTTAACTTTTGTAGCGAGTTATCACGTTTGAAATCAGCATTGAATTGGGAATGAGCACGTGAGATTTTTCGGTCTCAAGAATTGTGTACAGCGAAGTTATGTCTTCAACAACACCTTCTTGACCTGCTACCGCAATCTTGTCTGTTGCTCTGAAGGGCCTTGCGATCGAAATGAAAACGCCTGCAATAGCTTGCGCAAGCACTTGTTGCGTCGCAAAGCCGACAACAAGTCCCGCAAAACCTCCAAGAGGTGCGGCCGCAGTGGGCGACACGTTGGATCCCACAACCGCAACAAGTAGCGCGACAAGTCCTATTATTCTAAAAACGGACCTCACACTTGCGGCTTCAGGGTGGGGTAGCTTGAAACGCAAATTCCAGTACACCACATCCGCAAATTTGAAAACGATGAGAACACCAAAAAACAGCGTAACAAGTATGTTCACGTAAACTTCATAGGAAAGTGCGCTCAAAGAAATCGTTGAGATCAAAGAGAAAACGAACTTGATAAGCGCAAGCGCTATCACAAGAATTACGATGTAAACGACAAGGGCGATCAGCGAGTTTCTAAACATCCTTTTTGGTTCAGGTTGGGTTGTGCTAGACACGTTTACTGATACGCTGATTCGCTTAGCGCGGGGATTCCTGCGACCGATTTTGCGCTTTTTACCGCGCGTATAACCGCGCGCTCAACGGCTTCCGCGCACATCTCACCAACAACGTCTACAAGCGAGTAGTGCTCTGAGCTCAGTTCGAGCTGAGAGGTGCTCACCGCGAAAATCGTGTCGCCATCCGCCATCATGTGCACAGGTCTGATCACTCTTGCCAAACCGTCGTGCGCCATTTGCGCCACTTTGTACATCGCTTCGTGTGAAAGCGACACGTTTGTCACAACAACTCCGATTGTGGTTGAGCGAAAAGCGCTTGACACTCCGCTTTCACCTCTTCTTTCAAGGTACTCAGCTGCGATCTCGCGTAACTCCACAAAACCGTCCTTTGGGTCTGCACTTCTTCTTGTTCCCGCAATCACCTTTCCGCTTTCAGGGTCAACGATGTTACCCAAAGCGTTTGTGACCACGGCGGCGCAAAAGAGCGCGCTTCCAAGCTTAAAAGCGTAGAACCCAAAACCACCTTTAAAGCAGTAGCGCATACCTCTTAGCTTTCCCACGGTGGCGCCTACACCCGCGCCGACGCTTCCCATTTCTGGTGCGCCGTTTTTTGCGTTCAAGCACGCGAGATAACCAAGTTGTTCGTACGACACGTTTTCAAAACCCTTTGCCACCTCTAAATCGTAAATGTTCGTTCCCACAATTCCTGGCGTTTCGCCGAATCCCGCACGAACCCTTCCCTTTTCGACAAGGTATCGTCTTATGCCCGTTGCTGCGTCAAATCCGTAAACGTCTCCTCCTGTAAGAAAAATCACTTCCTTTTTGTAAAACGCCCTTCCCGGGTCTACCGAAGACGCGTCGTAAGTGCCAGGCCACCCGCCGCGCGCTTCAAACGCGGTGGTGCACGGTTTTTCAAGCAATACGACAGTTGTACCCGTCGCAACTTCTGGGTGTTGCGCGTGTCCTATCGCAATGCCTGGAAATGAGTTTATTTCGATCACTTTTCTCTCACCCTGGTGGCCATCCGAGTTTTCTACCTGCAATAATGTGAACGTGCAAGTGGTTTACGCTTTGTAGCGCATCTGGACCCGTGTTGATCACAATCCTAAAACCTCGTTCAGAAAATCCCTCCTTTTGTGCAACTCGCTTTATCGTTTCAAAAAGCGCGTTTGACGGAAACTCTTGGTCTATTTTTAGAACTGAAGGAATGTGCCTTTTTGGTAGCACTAGATAGTGGATGGGCGCCACTGGATTTATGTCTTTGATCACCACAAAATCGCTGTTTTCGTACACTTTTGCGGAAGGCAGTTTGTTTTCCACGATCTTGCAAAACACGCACTCCTCTGTCATTTTCTAACACGAAGAGCGCTGTGGAATTTAAATCTTTGTGCAGGAATTTTGTGATTATGTGGCGAGTGCCTTACGTACCCTCGCCATACGCCGTAGTAAGAAAAATGCTCGAGCTCGCTTCACCAGTTAGCGGAGAAAGCGTGTACGACTTGGGCGCGGGAGACGGTCGGATACTGCTCGAAGCGGTAAGAAGATACGACGTCAAAGCGGTTGGCTTTGAGCACAACCCAAAAAGGGTGCGGCTTGCAACCACAAATCTCGAGCGCGCTCGCGTTTTGGACAAGGCCAAGGTTTTCAAAGAGGATTTGTTCAAAGCAGATTTGACACAAGCAAGCGTGGTTACGCTTTATCTACTTCCCGAGATGAACCGTGCGCTTCTACCAAAGCTACTCACGGAGCTCAAACCTGGTTCAAGAATTGTGTGCCACGACTTTCCAATCCCGCGTCTTTCTCCGAAAAGGGTTGAAAAGGTGCACCTTACGAGCCGAGTGCACTATGTGTATTTGTACGAGTTGTGAACGTTCGCAATTCTCATAAGATTGTTTAAGCATGCAAACGTGTGTCTCAGGCAGTAGAGCTACTAGAGAGTACCACGAATAGGAAGTTAGAGCTCGGGATCATCGCGCTTTCAGGTGCGGGCGTTTTTCTTGATGGTTACGACCTCTTTATTCTGAGCATCGCACTCATCCTTTTAAAGCCTTATTTTGACCTGAGTGCGCCTCAGATTTCCGCGCTCAGCTCAGCGGCTTTGCTTGGCGCGGTTTTTGGTAGTGTGCTTTTTGGAAACGCCGCTGACAAGCTGGGTAGAAGAAAGCTATTTCTTTTGGACCTTCTTTTCTTTGTAGCTTTTGCGGTGGCCTCCGCTTTTTCGCAGAACCTTTTTGAGCTTGTCGTATTCAGGTTCCTTTTGGGTGTGGGAATAGGCGCAGACTACCCAGTTTCGTCTTCTTATGTAGCCGAGTTCGTCAGGGCGGATCGTCGTGGAAGGGCGATAGCTTCGGTTTTTGCCTTTCAGGGACTTGGCGTGCTTTGCGCGATAGCAGTTGGGCTTTTCTTTCTTCCCATGGGAAGGGGAAGCTTGGCGCTGGATGTTACTTTCTGGTGTAGTGCCCGCGGTCATAGTGCTTACGCTGAGAACCAAATTACCTGAGACACTAAGATGGTTTGTCGCAAAAGGAAAGCTTGAAGACGCAAAAAAGACTTTCGAGAAAATAACAGGAAGAGCGCCTAGCGAAGTTCACGTACAAGGATTGTCCCAGAAAACAAGCTTTTCCGAGCTAATCTTTTCACCATATAAAAAGAGGCTGTTTTTCACATCATCCTCTTGGTTTCTTGTTGACATAGCTGTGTACGGCATAGGACTACTTGCGCCTACTTTTATCCACGAGCTTTACGGTGCAAACGCTCCTCCTGTGAAATACGAGCTCGCCTATGCCACGCTTTACTTGGTGGGAGCAACTGGATACCTCATAGCGCTTCTTTCCGTTGATTCGCTCGGTAGAAAAACGTTACAGCTTGCTGGCTTTTTGGTGATGGGCGTCGTTTTGCTTTTTGCGGCGGTGTTTTCCAAAACCCTAAGCCTCGCACTTTTCGTCACTCTTCTTTCGACGGCTTATGTCGCACAAAACGCGGGTCCTAACACAACCACTTGGATTTACCCAGTTGAGCTTTTTCCAACTAGGATTAGGGGAACAGGCCACGGCTTTGCGGCCACGATTGGAAAAGTGGGCGCAGTGGTGGGCGTTTTCGCGTTGCCATACCTACAAGGCTTTGGTGAATCGTACATGCTTTCTTTTGTGTCTTTTTCTTGTTTTTTGGGTGCGCTGATCACCGCGTTCTTTGGGGTGGAAACAAAGAAGCAAAGCCTTGAAGTGGTTTCTGAAATCTTCAAGTCGTTTTACGAACAGATTTCAAAAATGGCTTTAAATATCGTAAGAGCCGCGAAAGAGCTCAGAACACTTGCGTCAAACATGAACGACGCCGATCAAATATACCCAAGAATCAAACAAATTGAGCACCAAAACGACGAGCTCGTACACGAAGTGTTCACGAAGCTCAACAGGTCTTTTGCGGCTCCTTTTGAGCAGAACGAAATTTCCTCGCTCACGAAATCCATGGACGATGTGATCGACATGATACACGCAGCGGCGATCAGAATAAAACTGTATGAGATAAGAAATGAAGATAAGGCGATTTCCGAGTTTTCTGAAAACATCTACGAGTGTGCTACGCTTATTTACCAAGCGATCGAGCAGCTTCCAAATATTAGAGGAGAAAACACAATACACGAAATCTGTATCAAAATCAACGAAAACGAAAACCTTTGCGACACTCTTCTAAACCAATCCGTGGCCTCGCTGTTTCGTAACAGCGATCCAGTCAAAATAATAAAACTCAAAGAGGTTTACGAATATTTGGAAATCGTAACAGACAAGTGTGAAGATGTGGCAGACGTGCTACGCGACCTACTCGTCAAGTACTCCTAGTTTTGAGAAACTTCCAGATTTCATCACTGGGCGCTTCGTTTATTTCAACTTCTTTTTTGCGAGAAATCAAAAGCTTCTTTCCTTTGGTGAATTTCCCTATAACACTTGCGTTTACTCCAAGGTGCGAAAGCGCGTTTATCACTTGTTTTTCTCTTCCGCTTTTGACAGAAAGCAAAAGCGAGCCTGAGCCTATAAGGCGCAAAGGGTCGAGTTTAAACGCCGAGCAAAGTGTGTTCGTTTCATGCGCTACTGGAATTTTTTGCTCGTAAACTTCAAACCCCAGTTTGGACGCCACGCTCATTTCGTAAAGCGCACCGATCACACCTCCTTCTGTGCAGTCGTGCATTGCGTGAACGGCGCGTGTTTTGTAAGCTGTCACCGCTTCTTTTACGACGCTTAGCATGGAAGAAAACTTCTTTGCAACGCGTTTCAGACCAATTTTGTACGCGATAATCGAAGTGCCTTCGACTCCCGCCCACTTTGTGAAAACGATAGAGTCTCCGGCTTTTGCGTTTGACGCGCTCACAAAGTGGCGCGCAAAAGCAAAACCTGTGGCGCACACTATTGGAAAAGAGAGTGAGGGTGTGACCTCTGTATGTCCTCCAACTATAGTGGCACCTAGCGACAGCGCGGCTTTGTTCAAACCCTTCGTGATGCGCTTAAGCTCGCTTAAGCTTCCGCGTTCGGGTAGAAGGATAACAACTTGAAAGAAAGAAGGGGCATTTCCGCTGGTTGAGACGTCGTTTGCACACACGTTTAGTGCGTACCACCCTTGATCAAAGGGCGCACCAGTCACAGGGTCTGAAGAAACAATAAGGTAGTAAGAGCCGAGCTTTAGCGCACCAAAATCCACACCCACTTTGGGTGGAACAACCACTTCTTTTTTTGTAAGTCCGAGATTGCTCAAAACGTACTTTTCAAGCACGTTTGTGGGAAGCTTTCCGTGTTCGAGCGTTGCGCCTCACCCACCGAAAATCGCTTTTTGCACAAGTTTTTTCGCTTCCTCGTAATTTGCGACATCGCCCCAAATGTTGACGAAAATCACTTCACCAACTTTGTTTTTTATGCGCTCTATGTGTATTTTTCTGTCATCGACATACACGATGTTTCTCGGATGTATTACTATACCCTTGTTTTTGAGTCTTTGAAGAACTTTTAGCAAAAGCTCTGCTTTGTCCGTTGGATAGTCTATTGCGTGTTCGTCAAAAAGCGAATCCACACCAAACGTGTTTAGCGCAAGCCTTGCGTTTCTTTCGACGTTCCAACTCAGTGTGCTTGTCACAGCTCCTTTCGTCTTGCACCACTTTACAAAATCAACCGCTTCGCGGTACAATCGAACAGTCGTTCCCTTTTCATTTGAAAGAATCCCTTCTTTTAACAAAAAGTAAGGCGGTTCGACTTGAGAGATGTCCTTGTGATCCCAAAGCGTGCCGTCAAGATCCATTAACAAAAGCCAGTGCATTGCTTGATCTCTTTTTTGTTTTTCTCTTATAAGGTTTCTAAAAGGCTAACACTTTTGTAACACGTGTTCGCAAAGGTTTCGCTCGTTAACTACAAGTGTATTGTAACTTTTGGTTTAGCTCCATTGGTTACACAACTTTTAACACTTTGCAATGATTAATAACTTGGCTCCGCCGGAAAAGGACGGACGAACCCGTTCGCGGACACGCCCGGGTGAGCCTGGGCGTGCTGATCAGGCGGGTTCGCTCACCGTCACGCGTCTCGTCGCGTGGCGTGTTGTGCACAGCGCTCGCAAGCCGAGCCAAAAGCGAAGCTTGTGAGTGTTGTGCGCGATGCGCTACGTCACTCAAGCGTGGCGGTAGCGGGCAAACCGGGCGGCACCTTAGGGTTAAAGGCGGAAAGGTGTCGCGAAGGAAAGCCACGTCCGCTCCGAAAGCGGAGCTTTTTAGAAAAAGTTTTTTAGTTTGCGACAATTGGCAGATATAAATTGATGAAAGAACCCAATGCGGTGCTAGGTAATAACAAACTTACGATTGTGCTCGATGAGTTTGCGAACATCTTACATCTTTACTATCCTCACGTTGGAATGTGGCAGCACATGTTCCACTCAAGGTGCGGCGTTTTCGCGCAAGGTGTGTTCAAGTGGCTTCCGCCCTACGGCTCAGGCGTTCACTCTTCACAAAACCACTTGGAAAACACGCTTGGTATTTCCACCACTCATTCTTTTGACGGTATCACCCTAAGGTTCACAGACGTGATACACCCACAGCGAGACGTTTTCATTAGGCGCATAACGCTCGAAAACGCACGCGATACGCTCAAGCTTTTCTTTTATAACAGGCTCAATATAGCGGAATCGGAGGGTGGAGAGACCGTTTTTTACGACGATGAAACAAAAGCGCTTATTCACTTTAAAGGCAACCAGTTCATCCTTTTTGGTTCGTACCCCACTTTTTCGTCTTTTGTTTGCGGAGAACACACAGTAAGAGGGCTGAGTGGCTCCTATGTTGATGCTGAAGACGGAAAGCTTGTGAAAAACGAAATATCTCAAGGTCTTGCGGATTCCACTTCTGAGCTCACGCTTGAGCCAGTGAACGGAAGAGCGGAGGCTTACTATTATATCGCTACAGGAAGTAGCTTAGACGAAGTGGTTTCGCTAAGCAACTACTTGGTTTCAAAGAAGTTCGAAAAAGCGATGCACGAAGCGATGAGCTTTTGGTCGTCTTGGATAGCCCACAAGCCTCTTCCAGACTCTGACCTTAGTGAAAACGCAAAAAGGCTTTACAAGCTGTCGATGTACGTTTTGCAAAACAGCGTGGATCACGAAGGAGCGATCATAGCGTCTTTTGATTCAAGGAGCGCGAAAATTGCTGGAAATTCCTATAACTACTGCTGGTGGAGGGACGCGTGTTACGTTTCCATGGCGCTTAACGAAGTTGGCATGTCGAATCTTTCACTCAAATTTCTGAATTTCGCTGCGCTAAACCAAAGGCCAGAAGGGTATTTTTATCACAGACACAGAGCAGACGGTTCGTGGGGTTCCACTTGGCACAAGAAACCATTCGTTCAGCTAGATCAAACAGCTTCTGTGATTTCAGCGGTGTACAACTACTATGTGAACACGAATGATGTGGGTAGCGTTCTCGATTTCTGGCCAATGGTGAAGTCCGCCGCAGGTTTTCTTATTTCGATGATAAACGACGGCTTTCTTAAGCCTTCTTACGACATGTGGGAAGAGGAGTTTGGGGTTCATGTTTACACCGCGGCTGCAGTTTGGCACGGGCTTATGGCCGCTGAGCTTGTTGGCGACGTGCTTGGAAAAGAAAGAAGAGGATGGTCAGAGGCCGCAGGCGCGATTAAGCGCACAATCCTTGAGCGCTACTCAAATGGCGAGTTCGTTAGAGCACTAGACCACGAGGACAAAAGGGCGGATTCTTCTATGCTCATGCTAATCAACTTGGGACTACTTGAGCCCTCAAGCGCCGTGGCGCAAAAGCTTGTGCATCACGTGGAAAAGACGCTCAGCAAACCCACTGGTGGAATCTCTCGTTACCAAGGCGATCAGTACTGCGGATACGAAAACCCTTGGATC
Source organism: Candidatus Marsarchaeota G1 archaeon BE_D (assembly GCA_003019595.1). Lineage (GTDB taxonomy): Archaea > Thermoproteota > Thermoprotei_A > Marsarchaeales > Marsarchaeaceae > BE-D. The sequence goes on along the minus strand of NEXD01000015.1, from coordinate 17,675 downwards.
ATTTCAACTCTTTGGCTTGCTCAAGCAAAAATGCTATTAGGAGATTTCTTGTCGGCAAGGCAGATAATCGAATGGGTTGCGCATAGGTCTTCGAACACAGGCTTACTCCCTGAGCAAGTTCATCCAGAGACTGGTAGAAGCACCTCGGTAACACCTCTCACTTGGAGCCATGCGACTTACGTCACTACGGTGAACATGTACTCTTCAAGGCTTCGTAAGGGCGGGTACACGCTACGAAGAAACGGCATTTAGGAGAGGTAAAATTTGGAGTTTGCCGCGGTTTCTGTGCTTGTGTGCATGTGTAAAGTTTTGATGATAAAAAGGGCGGAGAGAAAGAACGACCCTTGGTCAGGGCAGGTCGCCTTCCCGGGTGGAAGAGTGAAACAGGGTGAGTCGGAGCTTGAGTGCGCGCTAAGAGAGCTCTTTGAAGAAGTGGGAATTTCGCTTTCAAAAAAGCCTGATTTGCAGCTTGAATACTTTGAGCCATCAAATGAGCCAGAACTCAAGGTGAGACCTTTTGTGTTTTTCTTAGAGCGGTGCGAGCAAAACATCACGCTTTCAGATGAGGTTTTTGAAGCAAGGTGGATACCCATAAGCGAGCTTAAACGTTCAAGCGCGAGCATAAACGGCGTTTTAAGAGAAGTTTACGTCGTAAAGGACTGGGTGATCTGGGGAATGAGTAAAAGGATACTAGACACACTACTTTCGGGTGTTCTATCGCCATGCCTAAAGCACGATAGTGGGTCTACGAAAAAGTAATATTAGGACAGTGATTAGTATTAGTGTGAACACTTAGTTGTTTTAGAGGGGGCTGACCACTCAATTGTCATATAAGCCAACTTTTAGCGAAGTGGAAAGCGTACTCTACGCTGACATCCGCCTTACGAAGGGCTCTGCGCCCAAGTTTTATTTGGGAGGAAAGGAAATAGACATTTGGTCAGAAGAATTTTTGGCTTATCACTCAAAAAGCACCACAGATTACGTAAGGGAAAGAATACTTCAGGCGGAGCGAACTGGCGAAGATGTTTTCCCAGATATTGTAGGAAAGAAGCGAGAAAAGGAGCTCGTAAAGAACGCGCTGTTTAGCGGCTCACCCATACTGTTTAGGGGAGACCGTGGTTTTGGGAAGACCACGTTTAGCAAAGCGATAGCAAAACTTCTTCCGTCAAAACTTCTTGCGATAAAGGACTGTAGAATTCACGATGACCCGACAAGACCTGTTTGCTTCTCTTGTAAGTGGCGTGTTACACATGAAGAGAGGGTGGAGCTTGAGTGGGTTCCGAGAATCTGGGTGAGAATTCCAGGAGACCCTATGCTCACAACTCGCCAGCTTATAGGCGGAATCTCTATCCAAAAACTGAGAGAAGGTTATGAGCTCGACCACCCAGAAGTGTTCATCCCAGGAAGGGCGCTAAAAGCGAACAGGGGCGTTGGATACTTTGACGAGCTAGGTGCCATTCCTTCATCAATGCAAACCATGCTCCACGAGTTGCTCGAAGAAAAGCAGATCACGACGAGCGAGGGTGATATCATACCGATGAAGATAGACGCGATAGAAATCGCTTCGACCAACCCGTCGAACTACAGAGGAACCTCGGTGATCAAAGAGCCGCTTTTAGACAGAATGGAGGTCATAGAAATTGGTCCACCAGAAAGTGTAGAAGAAGAGATTGAAATAGCGCTCAGAAACATGTACTACACGAAAAGATTTGGTCAAAGACCTCCTATTCCAGAGTGGCACGCAAGAATCATGGCGCAAATCGTAAGATTTGGGCGTAACGCCCAAAAGGGAAGGGCGCAGCTTTCGGCCGCTTTGTCGTGTAGAGCCACGATAAAGCTCTTCGACCACGTTTACTCAAGAGTGGAGAGAAGGGGAGGAAGGGTTCCTATGTTCAAGGACTATGGGGAAAATTACGAAATGGTAAAGCTTGCGCTCGGTGGAAGAATAGAGCTTGAATACGGCTCAAGGATGAACAAAGACGATTTTATAAGCGCACTGGTCGCCGAAGCGCTCAAGGCCGAGTGTAAAAGGATTTACGAAGATTACTTGCCTCGTGAACAGTTCGAAACGTTTTTAAAGGAGCTTTACGCATTGGGTGAAAAAGTGGACGGCGGCTCTCTGATCAGGGTTGAAAAAGACATAATTCCAAGTTTGAGGCGCACGAAAACCGTTTCCGCTCTTCTTACGAGGATGAAGGCGCAAGACGACGAGACAACGCTTTCTGCGATAGAAGTGGTTCTCAACTCGCTTTCTCACTGCTCGGACTTTGTGTCAAAGTTCGACCACGGGTATCTCATCAAAGAGGTGCGGGATTTTGCAAAAACCTCCTTGTAAGCTCGACACCCAATCGAACGAAGAGCTGAGCTCAGTCTTTGGGCGCGAGTTTCTAGAGGAAATGCTTTACTCACTTTTTAACCCTGACAACTATCCGGATAACGATGAATACATAGACCAACTTTTGGACGAGCAGTACGAAAGGTGGAGCGAAGAAATGCAGAAGTACATGGATCAGAGGTTCGCCTACTCCAAGGAAAGCTGGCTTTACAGGGAGTGGCTCGAAGAGAGGGTGAAAAGGGAGTTTGTAAGGGAAAAAGCTTGGAAGGAGCTTATGGAGGCCATAAAAAGCGGAAAAATAAAACCCGAGTCGCTTTCCGCAAAAAAGGTGGTTCAGACTTTTGCGCATGAAGTTTTGAAAGGACTTGAGCAAGAAGGGTACGTTGAAATCAGGAGCACCTATGACGCTCAGCGCGGCTACTCCTATGGCTGGCTCGATTTTACCAACTTGGGAGAGGACGTGATAGCAAAGAAAATTCTTGACGAAGTGCTCGAAAACCTCGAGTTTCCGTCGCTCGAATTTGGTGAAGATCATGAAGGACAAGGAAACACTCCCGCAAGCAAAGTGAGCGACTTTGACGAACTCATGCATCACTACGACTTGATCGATCTTTACGAGACGCTTGCTGAAGCGGGAATCAGAAACTCGGACGACATACTCAACCCCGCCTACCTTAAAGCTAGAATACCAGAAAGCCGCTTTTCTTCGTCCAACGTGATTCTTATCGACTCTTCAAACTCTATGTACGGCCCGAAATTCAAGGGTGCGATCATGGCTTCGCTTGCGCTAAAAAGACTTCTTGAAGAGTACTTTAGAGAAGACAAGCTTTATATCGTGGCGTACGACGACGAGCCTCTTCTACTCAAAGAGGGCGACATCCTGAGGTTAAGACCTCAGGGTAACACCGACATAGGTTGCGCACTCGACTTTGCAAGGGAGTTACTAAGAAACGAAGAAGGAAACAAAAACGTTTTCCTTATAACGGATGGCGAACCAACTTGCTCGTACATTGAAAGTATGAGTCCTGAAGAGAACGCGTACCGCGCGGCCTACCTCGCGGGCCAAGAAATGGTCAACATAAACATCGTTTTGCTAGACCAAAAACCAGAGCTTAGGGCGATAGCAGAAAACATGGCAAGGCTTAACGGTCGCTCGACGATAACTTATGTCAACGATCCTCTTCACCTTAAAGACTTTGTGATAAAGACGTACGCAAGAATCAAAGGTCTCAACCTGAGAAGACTCAAGATCTGAGTAAGTTTAATACGTTAACTACTCCAAATTGTGTTTGTGAGCTCGAAACAAAGAGTGTGTCACGTTTGTGGGTACCCAGCCCAACCAGATGCGAATTACTGCATAAACTGTGGCGCAAAGCTTGAGAAAGCGGTTAAGCCTCTTTCCAAAGAAAACTTTCTGAGCGTCGCAAACTCGCGATGGCTGAGATGGGCTGCCGTCGCTTTTTTGATCGAGCTTGTGATTTTCTTTGCGCTTTCTTCTCTTCCTATGTCCGCTCAAACCGCGCAGACTTACGCCTCAGGAGGAAAACAGCTCGTTGACAGTGTGAGAAACCAACCTCTTTTTTTGAGAATTCTTGCGATTTTCGAAAACAACTTCAGAATCGCTTCAATTGAGCTTGTTCCGTTCTTTGGTGTCGTGTTTTTCGGCGTTTCCACCTACCAAACCGCGCAGATCATAGAAGCGTTTGGGATTAATTCATCTTTAAACGGTCCAATTCTCATGCTTTCTCTTCTCTTTCTTCCGCATAGCTGGCTTGAACTTCCAGCTTACGCAGTAGCCACTTATCAGGGGTTGCTCCTCTCGGTTTCAATCTTTAGAAAAAGGTTCTTTCAAGAGTTAGGTCGGACGCTTTTTGTGCTACTCATTGTGGGAGTGGAGCTCTTTGTCGCCGCAATTTTTGAGGGAGTGGAGATAACGCTTCAAAACTACGGGTCTATTCTTCCTCTTGTTACGTGGTTACCATTTTTTGTAATTGCCGGTCTGGTTTACAATTTGATAAAAAAAGTAAGGCAAAAAATTTAAAAAATTAACTCTTTATTGCCGCGCTAATCTTTGTTGCTACATCCTGAGGTATGCTTTGCATTTGGTGCGCTTCTCTTGCGTGGACTTCCACGAGTTTCATCACTTCTTCTCTGCTGGATGCGCCCTTGACTTCAAAGTCACACTTCATTCCGACGTCCTTGCACTTAAACTTGTACCCAGCCACACTTTTCACCTCATGCGTTATATTCATCTAACTATATATGCTTTTCCCAATATTATATGTAAGTCGCATTTGTTTTTGACGTTTCTAAAAGAGAGTTAATAGAAGAATAGACCCTTTCTGGTGTAAGCGGAAGCGCGCGAGCTCTGACGCCAGTTGCCGCTTTTAGTGCGTTTGCGATCGCAGGCGCAACTCCTATTATAGGAGGCTCACCTATTCCCTTTGAGCCTATGTTGTTCACAAACGGGTCTTGCACTTCAACCCATTCGGCGATGATTTCTCCGATGTCTTCTGAGCAAGGAATTAAGTAGTCAGCGAGATTCGGGTTTAAAACAGCGCCTGAGTTGTCCACAAGCCTTCCTTCAGTAAGCGCGTAGCCCAATCCCTGAATCACCCCTCCTTCTATTTGGCTACTAAAAACAAGTGGGTTGACCACCCTTCCTGAATCGTGTACAGAAACGAATTTCACAAGCTTGATTTTCCCAGTTTGAGTGTCGACTTCAATTTCCGCAAACTGAGCGGCAAAAGTGTTGAGCGCGTATTCGTCCTTGTTCGGTCCACGAGCGCCCTTTCCTATTATCACAAAATTGCCGAGCCTTTTTGCTATTTCTTCAAGCGTTGCCAGCTTTTCCCCTGTTTTCTTTTTTATCACACCATTTTCTAGTGTGAGCGAACCAAGAGGCGCATCGAAAAGTTGCGAAGCGAGCTCGAGTAGCTGCGTTTTAACATCGCGCGCGGCGCTTCTCACCGCAGGCCCCACGGACGCAAGCGTTTGGCTTCCTCCGCTACCAGGCGAATAAAGCTCGGTTATTGTGTCACCGAGTGTAACCTGAACTTTTTCGATGGGAATGGAGAGCTCTTCTGCAGCAATTTGCGCAAGCGCAGTCTTCGTGCCAGTTCCTATATCCTGAGTCGCGGTGATCACGTTGACCGAACCATCCGAATTAAGTTTTACCTGTGAATAAGCGGGCGGGCCTCCTCCGCCAAACCAAATCACGCTTGCCATTCCCTTAGCCCTGATCTTATCTCCGATTCTTACAACCCTTGGCTCGTCAAACCAGCGTATCAAGCGTGCACCCTTTTCGTACGCTTGTTTCAAACCCTTTGAAGAGTACGGCAAGTTCAAAAGCTGGTCCTTTTCTGCGTAATTTCTGAGCCTGAGCTCAAGTGGGTCAATTCCAAGCTTTTGCGCAAGCTCATCGAGCGCGCACTCAAGCGCAAAATTTCCCTCAACGTAACCGGGTGCTCTAAACGCGGTGTTCGAGACCAAGTTTGTTTTTACCCCCACGATTTCAACCCTTACGTTTTCACATCGATAAAGTGACTTTGTAGGTCCTCCGACGTCCGCCGTCCAACCGTCAACACCGATGTTCACGAGCGCAAAGTGTTCGATCGCGGTGAGTGTGCCATCTTTTTTTGCGCCTATTCTTATTTTCTGCACGGTTTGGCTTCTGTTTCCTGTGACAAGGTTTTCTTCTACTCTGTCCAAGACCACGCGCACTGCTCTTGACAGCGCGCGTGAAACCATCGCGGCAAATAGCGTGTAACGCCCTGCGCCGAACTTGCTTCCAAAACCTCCGCCCATAAAGCTACATATTACGCGTATGTTTTTTTCAGGAATTCCAAGCTCCTCGCTCAGCTCTTTTCGTACGTAGAAGATGGCTTGCGTTGACGTGTGAACAATGAGCGTGTCACCTTCCCACCAGACCACACAACCGTGCGTTTCCATGCAGTTGTGCAGTGTAGCCTGGGTGTCAAACCTTTCTTCTATGACCACATCCGCCTCTTTAAAGCCCTTTTCCACGCTACCTCTCTCGTAAACCTTACGCGTGACCTGGTTAGTGGGCTCTTCGATGTTCAAAAACGCGGGTAACGGCTCGTACTCGACGTCTATTTTTTCGATCGCATCAGAAAGAGCCTCCTCCTCTTCTGCCACAACAAAAGCGACTTCTTCGCCTTGGTAGTTCACTTCTTCTCCAAAAAATTTCTTTGCGGCTTCAAAGGGTAGCGTGTGCGCGTTGTGTTTTGTGTAAATCGCGACAACGCTTGGTGTTTCAAGCGCGTTTTGAATATTCACACTTTTCACTTTTGCGTGGGAGTAAGGCGATCGCACAAACTTTCCGTACAAAACGCCTGGCGGATAAACGTCGTGCGTGTACTTTGCGGAGCCCGTGACCTTTGATTTTGCGTCCACCCTTGACACAGGTTTTCCTACAACGTTTAGCCTTTCATCACTCGCCCACGCTTCAACCTCTTCTTCTTCCACTGGCACGTACTCATCCCTGAATCTTCCTTCAAACTCCACGCGTGTTTTAACGAGCTTCACTCAAAACACCTCTTGAAGCCTCTTCAATCGCTCTAAAAATTTTTGGGTATGCGCCGCATCTACAAAGATTTCCAGCCATGTACCTTTTGATTTCTTCAAGCGTGGGGTGAGGGTTTACGCTTAGCAAAAACTTCGCAGACATTATTTGACCAGGCGTGCAGAAACCGCACTGCAACGCGTCGTTTCTTATAAAGCTTTCCTGGAGCGCATCTAGACTGTCGCCTCTAGAAAGCCCTTCGACCGTGGTGATTTCCATCCCATCGACTTGAACCGCGAAAGTAAGACACGAAAGCCTTGACTTTCCGTTCACAAGCACGGTGCACGCGCCGCAGTTTCCCATGTCACACCCTTTCTTTGCACCTGTCAAACCGAGCTTCTTTCTCAAAACGTCGAGCAAAGTCGTTCTTGGCTCGACGAACACGCTAACACGAGAGCCGTTCACTTGAAAAGAAACGCGCACGAAACTCATAACACTTGTTTACGAAAAAACGCTATAAGCGTTACCAATCCTTTAAGTGAGCGCCAATTTTTTGAAGGGTGTCGGGCGAGTCGAGCGCAAAAACTGGGGTGAAATCTACGCTTTTTACCTTTTCGGCGATTTGAGACGCAGATCCGATAAGAGAAAGTTCATCAAGTAGCTCCTTTGCTTGGTTCACCGCTTCGTCTTTTTTGCCTGAGTGATAAAGCGACCTCATTCTTTCAACCTCGTTTTCGTAGCCAAGTGTTTTTAAGTTGCTGTAGTAGTAGTCACCCATAGAACACACGTAAAATGTGATTAAGCGTTTGATTCGCTCAATTGCGCTCGTGTCTTCCGTAAGAGCGACTGGGTAGTACGCGACAAGCTCTTTTCCGTTTAAAATCTTTAGCGCTTTATCAAGCTTTGAAAAAGGGTAAAAAGTGACGATCGCACCGTCAAAGAATTTCGCCGCAATTTTAAGACTTTTTTCGCCCAAAGCCGCAAGATAAACCCTCAACTCTTTTACAGGCTGTGTGAAAAGTCTAAAGCGCGAAGGCGTTTTCGTTTGGAGACTAAGCTCTTTGCCATGCGCCACTTGACGAATTACGCGTAAGTAATCCAATAGCCTCGAGTACGGTCTTTCAAAAGGAATACCGTGCCAGTCTTCCACAACCCTTTTTGCGCTCACCCCAAGCCCAAGAGCAAACCTACCTTCACCAAATTGAGAAAGTGTTGCGCAAGCCATTCCGATCAACGCCGCAGACCTTGAAAACACGTTGACAACACCAGTTCCGACTGTAATCTTTTGTGTAGAAGCAAGTAGCGCGCCACAAACCGAAAAAGCTTCAAGAGACCAAGCTTCGGGCACCCAAAACTCGTTTGCGCAAGCCTCTTCCGCTTTTTTACAAAGAGCTATCACACTTCTAACTTCTGCGTTTCGCCAGTCGAAAGTAACGCCCCATTTAACCAACGCTTTCCTCCTCCAAGCTTTCGTCCACCTCTAAAATCACGGTTGAGCCAATGAACAAAACGCCGCCAAAAATTGCGACGCTGATCAAGCCAGTGTAAAGCGTCTGTTGTGTGTGGTAAGTAGTAAAGTAGTAAAAAAGCGCGTAAAAGAGTGTCAGAATCGTAGACACAAGGTAGAGCGCTAACGCTTTGTTCACTTGTTAAATGAACTAGAGGGTGTTTGTAAGCCTTTTTTCACAAGAAACCATGTTCCAAGCGCCTTTGCGCAAAGCGTTCCTTTTGCGTCGATCACCTCTCCTTCTGCGACAGCGGTTGCACTTCCCATTCTCAGAACTCTTCCTTTGGCTTTAAAAGGCGAGTGTTTAAGCGGTTCAAGAAAGTTCACTTTGAGCTCTATCGTGAGCTGGTCAACGCCTTCGTTGAGCGACATCACCGCAAGCCCTGCGGCGCTATCAAGCGAGTACATAACAACACCGCCGTGAACTATTCCGCCACGTCTTGCGATTCTTTCACTAAAAGAGAAAGAAAGCTCCACTTCTCCCTCGCCAAACTTTTCAAGTTTAAAGCCCATCGCTTCAAATAACGAGCCCTTTTGAGAAAGCTGTTTTTGTAGCTCTTCTTCAAGGTTAACACCCTTTTTTCTTAGCGCTTCAAAAAAGCTTTTTAGCCCACCCGCTTGTGTCACAAGCTCTTCAAAGCTCATTTCACAAACGGTATAATCAAAAACTATTTAAGAATTAGTAATAGTAAGTGACGGTGATTGTAGCGGTTGCGCCGTTGAACAAGTTGTTGTTACCAAAGTAAACCCCAATTGTTCCAGGAAGTATGGGAATTATCAAAGTGCTACTCGTTCCGAACGGTTCCTTTGGGTTAAAGTATCCACCACTCGGATTTGTCATGTAATCCTGAATTTCTATGTAGCCAGTTGTGGTTGTGCTAGTTCCTCTGACTTCCTCCCCGCCCTGGAAGGGCGAGGGTTCCCTCCCAAGGGGTTCATCGTTCCCACCATCGGTTCGGGGCTACATCCCTCATTTGGTGGGCAGTAAGGTGGCTCAGAGAACCACCCCCATTTGAATATGGGACTATCATCCAAATTACGTCTAGTCCCTTTAAGAGGGAAAAGAGATGGTAGATGCTCCTCCCACAGTCCCATTAAGCCCTCAATCGAGCTCGGGAGGAGCGTCATTAGCGTCACTAAGAGAAAAATAGAAGAACTCATATTTAAATATAAGGGGGCTATCCATCCTCGCTCCTCAAAGAGGCGAGGCTTTCCGCCCCCTTAACCCCCAATTTTTGTAATAAGAAGGTAGCCTGGATAGTTTGCGTGAAAAACCACGACTTGAACCTCCCCACCTGCAGGCGTGTTCACGGTCATTGCCGAAGCTTCTACAATTGTGTTTGAAAGATTGGTTATTTTCGTATAGCTTTGGTACTGAGAATAGAAGAAATACGCTGGAACACCTGCGACCACCAATCCCACTACCAAACCAATCAAAAGATAGGCGTAGTTTTTCAAATTGACCCCTATGCTCAACGGTTACAATGGTATATATCCTTTTTCTGTCTTAAAAAGATTGCAACTTGAAACAACTGAGTTTGCTGCATCAGTTTTCACAAAAGTTCCTATAATATTACAATAAACCCAATCTTTATAAGCAAAACAGAGTTTACAATTGCGTGGTGGAAGAGCAAATCAAAACTTCTGAAATGAGCCGAGTTGAGTCACAAGAAAGAATTCCTAAGTACACTTCTTCCCTTTTGCTTTGGAGTTTCATTCTTGCGCTCATTCCGCCTCTTTCGCTTGTTCTTGCTCTTTCAACAAAGAGCTTGTTTCTTTTGCAGTACGTTCACGTTATTTCGGGTGGCGTCTGGACTGGCTTTGACCTGTTTATGAGTGTGATTTTGGGCAGAATACTTGCGTCGCTAGACCTTCCTGGAAGGGTAGAGATCGCAAAGAGACTCACTCCTACCACATTTTTCATAATGCCTTCGCTTGCGGCTACCGCGATAACCGCTGGTGTATACCTTGCGCAATCTTTGGGCGTTTTTGACCTTCGCTCTCCTTGGATTATTGCGGCTGGGGTGATCGTGTTGATTCTTTCAGCACAAGGCTTTGGTGTTTTTATGCCAAACGGTATGAGGATATTCATGGAGCTTGCGAAACCAAACCCAGATCGTCAAAAGATTGCAAAACTTAACGGAATAAACATAAAGCTTTCGGGTGTGCAGGGTGTGATGCAGATTGCGATAATCTTCGTAATGGCGCACATAGCGGTTTACCCACCATGAGGTGAAAAAGTTGAACACCTACGCACTTTTGTCCGTTTTGTTTTTCGCAGTAGCATTTCTTGGCGTGTATTTGAGCGTTTATTATAACGCGTTTAAAAGCTATAAAAGAGGTGAGCTTGAAGAAAGGGGCGTTAGGATTCTTAGGCTAGGTCTTTACGGTCACCTTGTGATTTTTGCAATTCTCGGCGTGACCGCTTTTCTCACATAAAAACGCTTAAAATTCGTTTGCGGTTTTATTTGCTAATGAAAAGGCTACCCACAACCGAACGAGGGCGTAAGAGCCTTCAAAAGATACTAGAAGCTTCAAAAAAGGTGTTTGCGGAAAAGGGTTTTCACAAAACGAAAATCTACGACATAGCGATTGGTGCTGGTGTAGCGTATGGTTTGGTTTACTCTTACTTTAACGGAAAAAAGGACATTTTGATAGAACTAGTAAAGATGATAAACCACGATTTAAGAAAACACTTGGCTGTGCGAACAAGCGGTCTAAAAGACAGAATAAGTATCGAGCAGGAAGGATTTAAGGCTTTTTTTGAGTGGTTTCGGGAAAACAAGTTTGCTTACAAAATTTTAAGAGAAGCGGAGATAGTTGACGAAGAGATTTACAAATGGCACTACAAAAAAATCGCCGAAGGCTACTCAAGACGCCTTGAGAGCGCCATGAAAAAAGGAGAGATCAGAAAGATGGACCCAGAGCTACTTTCTTATACGCTTATGGGCATTGCGGATTTCGTCGGCAAGCGCTACATACTTTGGGGAGACTCCGAGCTTGATGAAACAAAGCTTTCACAGTTGTTAAGCGCGCTAAGCGCGATGCTAAAGCCTTAGCGGTTGTTCTTTAAAAATCAAAGCACTTCAAGAACGCTAGCCCCCCACGTCCAACCCGTGCCAGCAGAAGCCAAGACCACAACGCCTTTTTCGAGTTTGCCCTGCTTGCGCGCAATCTCCATCGCAAGAAACGGGTCTACTCCCTGCATGTGTCCGAAATTTTCAAGATAAAACGATTGCTCTTCTTTAAGTCCGAGCGTATCTAGAAGCGCTCGGTGAAAAGATCTTTTCATGTGAACAAGCGCAACAAAGCCTATTTTGCTTTTCGAAACGCCCGCTTGCGAAAGAGCTTCTTCTATGACGTAAATGAAATTTTTCTTAGACTCTTCTCTCATTTTGTCTCTCCAACCAGGAATCTCGTGCACTTCGAGCAGGTTGGAGCGCTGTTCGGCATAAACTACGTCTCCGAAATATCCGTCTGATAGAAAGCTGAACGAAAGAATTTCGTACTTTCCTTCTTCTTTTGCGATGAGCGCGCTCATCGCACCGTCCGAAAAGTCAAACATGAAGGTTGAAGAAGGGTCGGAGTAGTTCACGAGCGAACTTTGTTTTGTGGCAACGCAAAGTAGCGCATAACTTCCATTGCTCACAAGTTTTGTGGCTAGCTGTAGTCCCACAATCCCACCGACACACTGAGATGACACGTCGAAACCGTAGTAGCGTTTGAGCTCTAACAGGTAGCCGAGTTTCGGCGCAAGCGTCCACACATGCTTTCCTTTTGCGTCTGACCCTGAATAAATCACAATTTTTGTGTTTTGTTTTCTATCGGCTGAAAGCAATCCTTTCGCACTCTCAAGTAGCATTTCTTCAATTCCGAGCTTGTTTTCGACTGGCTTTTTAGTGATTCCCAGTTTTTCCTTTACAACGCTTGACGGTAATCCACTGAGAGTCGCGATATCCTCATAACTTTGGTAACTTTGAGGTATGTAAAATTGTATGTCGACTATTCTAGCCAAAACCACCACCTTTTTCGTACATTCTTCTGAGTTCCGACTTCAAAACCTTGCCAAATGAGGATTTTGGAAGCGACTCCACAAAAACAAAATCCTTTGGAATTTTGTAAGACGCAAGCTTTTTTCTTAGCTCTTGTTTGAGCTCTTCAACATTAAGAGGTTTTTCACACACCAAAAAAGCGACCACCTTTTCTCCCCAGTGTTCGTCCGGAACTCCGATAACAGCCGCTTCTTTCACGTACGCGTTCTCAAGAATCACCCTTTCCACTTCAGTCGAATACACGTTTTCGCCACCAGTTTTTATCACGTCTTTTATTCTGTCCACAAAAAAGAAATCGCCTTCTTCGTCAATGCAAAACACATCTCCAGTGTGTAGATATCCCTCAGAATCAAACGGGTTTTCTTCTTTGCCCAAATAGCCTTGAAAAACATGAGGCCCTTTGATGAGCAACTCTCCTGTTTTGTCAAGCTTTGCTTGTACAAAAAGCATGGGTTTTCCAACACTCCAAGGTTTTTTGGCAAATCTTTCTGGCGAAATATAGAAGTTGTTTGGACCTGCTTCTGTTAAGCCATAACCCTGAAAAATTTTAAGACCGCGCTTTTTAAACCTCTCAAAAACCCTTGGGGAAAGAACCCCTCCGCCTGAAATGAAAACAACACGACTCAAGTCGGTCACTTGGAAAGAAGGGTGTTTAGAAATCGCGTCCAGCATTGTTGGCACACCCATGTATACCGTACATCCTTTTGTGCTAAGCACGTCGATGGTTTTTCCTGGGTCAAACTTACCGCTGTCAAGAATCACCGAGCCACCACAAAAAAGCAGGGGTAAGGTGAGCACATTCCATCCTGCTGTGTGATGCATAGGCATCGTGTTGAAAGTGCGGTCATTAGCACCGATATTCCACGAGAAAACAGTGTTTATCGCATTCCAAACAATTTGTCGTTCAGGAATGAGCGCTCCCTTTGGCTTTCCAGTAGTGCCGCCCGTGTAAAGAATCATCGCGATATCGCTTTGCTTATTTTCGTAATCAATTCCTTGAGAGTTTAACAGTTCATCAAACTTTACGCCGTAGCCAAAGTGTTCGTCGATTATAACTTTTGGTTTTGTGTCATTTAGTATTTGCTCGATCATCTTTTTTTCGACGTTTGGGTTAATTGGGACAAGCGTTGCGCCAAGCTTTCTCAGTGCGAAAAACAAAGCAAGATAATACACGGAGTTTTGTGCGATCGCGCACACTTTGTCGCTTTGCTTTACACTTTTTGAAAGTCTTGAAGCCAAATCCTCGCTAAGCTCATCTAGCTGTGAATACTTAAAGCAACCCAATTTCAAATCCTCTACGGCAAGCTTGTCTTCGATATTCGCCCTTGCTTTAAGCAGGTTTTCTAACACTCTTCTTCAACCTTCCTTCTTTTGAATTTTGCAAGATTTACATCGTTTATAAAATCGCTCACAAGCGTGTTGAATTTTTGAGCGCATTCAATAAAAACAAGATGTCCCGCGTGTCTAAAAATGTGTAGCGCGCTCAAAGAAATTTTCGAGTGTAAAAGCAAAGAGTTTTCGTAAGGAACTACCCTGTCTTCCATTCCCGCAATGATTAGCGTTGGTTTGTCAATTTGGTGTAGTCTATCGAGCACATCAAAGCGCGCTACTGCGCTTGCCTGATTTAGAAGCGACGCTTGGTCGGGAATCCAAGGAAGTCTTAGCTCAATCACTTTTTCAAACTCTTCTGTAGTAAGAAATCTTTTTGAAAAAGCTACGCTCATTTTGCGCTTAATCCATGACCTTAAATCTGTGGACGGCGGCTCAAACATCAAACTTAGAACTTCGCGCTCGGCGCTTTTGCCACGTATTCCTGGACTCGTCGAACACAGTACAAGCGTTTTTACAAACTTCGGATAGCTTAGCGCAAACTCAAGCGCTATCATCCCTCCCATAGAAACTCCTAAAAGGTGGGCGGTTTGAATTTCGAGATGGTTTAGCAAATCACGAAGATCTTTCGCAAACTCTTCTATCGTGTAAGCGTTTTCAAGCCTGTCAGATGCGCCAACACCTCTATTGTCAAATATCACCAAGCGAAATTTTTTAGCAAGCTCTCTCTGCCTGTACCACATCCAGCTTGAATAGCCCAAACCCTCTATGAGCACAAGAGGCTCGCCATTGCCGTCTATTTCGTAATAGATGTTAGCGCCGTTAATTTTCGCAATCAAGCCGAAAGCTCCTCCAGTCTTAGCTTTGTGCTTCTTGGGCCGGTGAGAATAATGAGGGTTGCTATGACTTCAAAGAGCGCAAAAACTAGGAACGTTCTGACCGCTGTCATCGGTTTGAGCGGATCAAAAAGCGCAAGAAAAACGAAAGGTACAACCGCTCCTCCCAAATGTCCAACGCCATCTGCCAAAGCAAACCCAGACGCACGCGCTCTTGTTGGAAAGTTTTCCGCGGTGTACGTGTAAGCTGGTACGGCAAAGGCGGTGGCGAATGCACCAAGAAATGCGCCAAGTGTGAGCATAACCGCCGAATGATAAGCCACCGCTCCAGCATAAAGCAGCGTGCCAATGATCGCAATCGTAGTTGCGCTTGCGATCAAAAACTTTCTCTCCCAAGAGTCGGCGATGTAACTCATAGAAACTGCACCTATGATGTATCCAACGCTTCCAAGCGCTATGTACCACACTGCAGATGTGAAAACGAAACCCGCGTCAACGAGCATGTATGGAGCAAAGCCAAGAACACCGTACGCAAGCATGTAGTCAAAGAACCAGAAGAGCGTCAAAACAAGCAACCTCAAGCCATACTTTGCGTTGAACAGTTCACGTGTGGGAAAGCGCTTTAAAGCGGTGATCGTAAGAGGTGGTGGAACTGGCGGAAGGCTACCCAGCTTGGCCTTCGTGTACTCTTCCATAAGAGAGACGACATTTTCCGCTTCTAAAACCCTTCCTTTGACGCTAAGCCAACGCGGAGATTCTGGTAAGACTATGCGAAGAAAAACCGATGCGAGCGCGCCAAGTGCACCAATCGCAAACATGTAGCGCCATCCTATAGGGGAAACTGGTATTAAAACAAGAGCGATAAAGGGGGTGAGCGCAAATCCAAGCGCTCCAGAAACGTAAGCCCATTGAGTCAACCTTCCTCTTAAAGGAGCGGGCGTGATTTCTGCCATGTAAGTGTTTATAATCGAAATTTCTGAGCCTATTCCCATCCCTGTAAGGAATCTTGATGCGATGAGCACACTCGCGTTTGTCGCAAGAGCAGAAAGAAGGGAGCCAATAGAAAAGATCATCAAATTGGCGATTAGCCCAAGCCTTCTACCCAAATAGTCGCTTGTTGTGGAAACAGCGTACGCTCCGATGATGTATCCAAAAAGCGTGGCCGAAACCGCACCGCTAATAAGCGCCTGTGTGAGCGCAAGTTGCTTTACCATGGGAGATACAAGCGCAAATGAGAGAGTGAGAATATCGTAAAACGCAAAGAAATAGCCCACACCGAGAATCACGAGCCAGCTACGCGGATAGGGACGCACTGGAAGTCTATCGATTCTTGCGATTATTTCCGAGACACTATCTGATTCTTGACTCATATATCAATTTTTTTCAAGCAAAATAATAAACATTTCTAAGCTCAGTTTAGCCTTGTAAAATTTGCTGAAGTAGTTTTAGCGAAATGTTTGCGCCAGATATGATGAGCACAACTTTTTCTCCAACCTTTTTTTGTGATAGCAGCGCAAGCGTAGTTGCGGCCGAAGGTTCGGCGATTACGTGCGCCTTTGTTACCAATATTTTTAAAGCATCGAGTATCATTTGGTCGCTTACGCTATAAACTTCATCGACAAACTTTTGTGCAACCTCAAAACCTATTTTTCCTATTGTCGTAGAAATCAAACCGTCGGCAATCGAAGATGTCGAGGATAGCTGAACTGGTTTTCCGGCTTTGAGCGCCTCTTTTAGCTTTGGCGCACTTTGCGGTTCTACGCCGTAAATTTTGATTGAAGGATTGAGCGTCTTTAAAGCTGTTGCCACGCCAGCAATAAGACCTCCCCCACCAACTGGGACGACCACGCAATCGGCTTCTGGTAAATCTTCAAAAATTTCCAAACCAATTGTTCCCTGACCTGCCACAACTTCTTCGTCATCGAAGGGATGAACAAACGCCCCGTTCATTTCTTGTGCGAGCCTCTTAGCTTCCGCTTCTCTTTCATGGTGGTACTTACCATAGCGCACAACAGTTGCGCCCATTTCTTCAATTGCTTCAAGCTTTTCTTGAATTATGTTTTGAGGAACTACGACGGTGCACTTTTTACCTAGTTGGCGACAGCTATACGCAACCGCAAGACCGTGGTTGCCAGACGATGCGGCAAATATATGCTCACTTTCTAAAAGTGAGATTTTGTTGTAAGCACCTCGAAGCTTAAAAACCCTTATGGGTTGGTAGCACTCAAGCTTCAGGTAAACTTTTACAGAAAAAATTTTTGAAAGTGCGGGAGATTCAATAAGCGGAGTTTTGGTGACAGCGTGCTTTATTCTTTTCTTTGCTTGTAAAATCTTTCCAAATGTAAGCATGCGATATAGCCTATTTATAAAGATTTAAAATTTCGCCTAAGATACCAAAATGAATACGAGTACAAGGTTAAACTGGACGCGTTTGTGAAAGCTTATTCCGAGCATAAAAGCACAAAGAGAATGAAGTTTGGGGTAGTTTGTACAAGCTTGTTAAAAACAACATGGTGAAAACGAGCTTCAGTAGCTCGCTTTACACAAACGACCCTGAATTGCAGACACTCACAAGTATTTAAGAGGTTTTACAATCTCAGGAAAGTTTTTTGATAGGTTGAGGAATAAAGCCAAGAGAATCTGCGTGAAACTGTAGAACAAATCGAAACGCAAACGGAGAAACGCGCCAAGAATTCGAGTCGTGAGAGTTATAAATCGCAAGGCTTGCAATTTTTCAGACGGGAGCTTCCTTAAAACCCAAAGCTTCTTTTGGTCTGGATAGGTTTAAGACGCTCTTAAGTTTCAAAGGTAAAGACGAAACCAGCAAAAAAATATGACAAAAAAAGTACGACCTCCTAATTCTCGAGGATTTAAAAGAGTTCGATCAAAACAAGTTCACACTTCTATTGCTTGTTTTTCGAACTTGTAAAGCGCGGAAAAGCTTTTTCGCAGTCCTTCTTATAAAGCCTCCTGCGTGTGTTTAAGGTAGAATCGACCAATTTTAAAGTACCACGTTTTCTACCGTCGCTTCTTTGGTTTTATTTTGGATCTTAACACTTTTTAAAAGGGTACCACCTGCGGTAGCACTCTT
>NEXD01000014.1 GCA_003019595.1 Candidatus Marsarchaeota G1 archaeon BE_D | reverse complement strand
TCATCAATCCTTTTGTTCGTGTCGTCTAACTTTGAATACAACTCACTTCTTAGGTCATCAATCCTTTTGTTCGTCTCTTCATTCTTCGATAGTAGCTCACTTCTTAGGTCATCAATCCTTTTGTTCATCGTAGCAAAACCCTCGGCCATTTGTTTTTCGATTCTGACAAGCTCTCTTTGCACTAAACCTACCATTAAAAGACTCACTTCCGCTTGCGTTAGTCTTTCTCCCTTTGACACTTTGTCGAGCAACCTTTTCATGTACTCCTCAAGAACTTTTTCGACCAAACTCGCTGCTATTTCAAAGCCAGACAACGGATTTCACGATGTAATTATTCAAGAAAGTTTATAACCTTTTTTTATTTTTTGACGTGATGAGCCGCACTCAAATACCAGTAAGGGTGTTCACAAATCCGAGTTTTGCCGAAGTGGCAGAAGCAATAAGCAGTGCGGCTTCTAAAGGAAGAGCTATGGTGATTTTGGGTTCTTGCGAGGTAAGAGTAAGAGGAAAAACAAACGCTCAACTAGGTTCGGGGGAGCGCATAGTCATACTCAAAGAAGATGGCTCTGTTCTTGTGCACCAAGTATGGGGCAACAAACCGGTTTACCATGAACCTCCTGGCGCGCTTGTGTACGCCACCGCTGATGCAAAAAGCGTTACGCTTTTTGCAGAAAGAAGGCTTGTGGACGAAATTATGGAAGTTGTTTTTTCTACGGTTTACATGCTCGCCGAGTTGAGGTTTAAGGATGAGCCAACTAGCGAATTCGCAGGAATTGAGGCAACTATGAGGGAGGCGGTGGTTTACCTTCCAGAAATCGTCGAAAGAGGGTTAAGCGTGATTTCTCAAGATTTTTCGATAAAGTCTGGCTTTGTCGACCTTCTTGCGCTCGACAACCGCGAAAGGCTTGTAGCGATTGGTTTCAAAAGCAAAAGCGCAAAGACCGCGGATGTAAACCAGTTAATCGCATACGTTTCAAGATTAAGAGCGCTTTCGCAAAAAAGAAAAGTGAGAGGAATTCTTGTTGCACCAGGAATAAACAAGTCTGCGCGAAAGCTTTTGAACGATAGTGGGCTTGAGTTCAAAAGAGTAGACCCTGAAAGATGCGTCAAGCTCGTTGAGGAGCTAAAACCCATGCTTGAAAGAGTTCAAAAGATTGTGTCTTGATAATTTTACAAGATTTTCAACTTATCAACGCGTTATCCTTGTTCAAAAAGCGTTAAACGTTACGCGCGTTCGGTGCTTAAAGCCTATGTGTCACGATTTGGTATTCGAGCACAATGTTTGAACAAGGACAAAAAATAGTAAGGGGTGTGATTTCAAAACTGTATTCCGAAGGTTTGAACGCCGCCACAAAAAGCTTTCAAGAGCTAAAGCAAAGCTACTCCACAAACAAAGACGTACAACCGTATCTTAGCTTCGTCGAAGGAATGCTCAAGTGCTTTAAGGAGTTGGACACAAACCACGTGGTTGTAGAAGCTTCGTTAAGACAAAACGCGGAATGGGTTGAAAAGTGCATCAACTCTTTGGAAGAGGCAAAAAACGCGCTCATAATTTCTGATGAAAGTAAGTGTAGAATAGACGCTTGCGTCGAAGCCCTGAAATTTGTTCGTGACGCACTCGCGCAGGGCAAAAAACCCCTTCTTTAGGTGAAGTTTGTGGAGCGCAAGAAAAAGCAAGCGATGAGCGCGCTCGATATACTCGCATTTACGATAGAAATTCAATCGCTTCTACCCGCAAGGGTGAATGGCGTTCACGCCCCGCACGAAAGGGCTGTGGTTTTAGAGCTGTACACCTATACTAAGGGTCAAGTGAGCTTAGTTCTTGACGCATCAGGCTTTTGCTTCGTTTCACAGTCTCGTTTTAAAACGATCACAAAAACCAAAATACTTGAAGGTTGTGCTGAACTTAAAGGCGCGTGGCTTAAGCGCGTGTACCAGCTTGATTTCGACCGTGTTGCGGTTTTTGAGTTTTCGAACGAAATGTCGCTTGTGTACGAACTTCTTGCAAAGGGTAATCTCATTCTCCTTAAAAAGACACGCGTCATTTCTGCGCTGGAATACGTGAAAGTGAAGGAAAGGGCGATTCAGCCGGGTGAAGAGTACAAACCGCCTCCTGTAAGAGGCGCAAGCCTTGAGCAAGCGGTTGAGCTAAAAGGAAAAAGCGCGATTCAAGCTCTGTCGCACGCTTACAACGCTCCACTAGAACTACTCGAAGAGGCGCTGTTTAGACTTGGGATTTCTACGTCCTCTGACCCTACGTCTTTGGACATAAAGGCGGTCACGCAAGTCTGTTTGCAAATCATAGAAGAAGTGAAAAGCGCAAAGCTTGCGCCTAACTTGGTTTACGCAAAAGACGCGCCGATTGACTTTCATCCGATTGTTTTTCAAAAGGACGCGGGTTTCAGCCTAAAGTTTTGTCAAAGCTTTTCTGAAGCGATTGCGGAGTACTACGAACACGAAATGAGCGAAAAGGCGTCGCAGCAGGCGGTGAGACATCTACTCGAAAAGGTTGAAAGAACTCTTTCTTCCGCAAAAAAGAGTAGGGAGCTTTCGCAGACGTACTTTTTAAAAGCCAAGCTTTTACGAGAAGTTGCACAAAAACTCGTCACAAACCACGACTTCGTGCGCATCGCTTTGCTTTCCCTTCAAGAAAAAAAGGTGGACGAAGCAGTTGGTGCTTTTAAAGCACTTGGTTTTGAGGTGGTCGAAGCAAATCCTGTTAAGCTCGTTTTTAAGGCGGATGGTGAAACGTTTGAGCTAGACCCACGCTTAAAGGTTTTCCAAAGCGCTTCTGAGTTTTTTGAAAGCGCAAAACAGCTTGAAAGAAAAGCGCAAGAAGCGTTAAGAGCCGCTCAAAAACTCGAAGAAGAAGCGGAAAAGTTAAGGCAAGAATCCAATATAGAAATCGTCCGTTCACAAAGGACTGCGGTGGTCAAAAAAAGATGGTTTGAAAAGTACCGCTGGTTTTTCACAAGCGAAGGCTTGCTCGTGATAGCTGGAAGGGACGCATCGCAGAATCAGGCGATAGCAAGAAAGCTTGCAAAACCGGGTTACACCGCTTTACACGCTGACATTCAGGGTGCGCCTTTTACTCTTATACTCGGAAAGCCAAACGAGCACTCACTGCTTGAAGCCGCTCAGTTTGCGGCAAGTTACTCAAAAGCTTGGGAGGTTGGTGCGTCGAGTGTGGACGTGTTTTACGCCGACTGTTCAAAAATTTCTCTTTCTGCACCATCTGGAGAGTTTCTTCCAAAAGGAGGCATCATGTTCCACGAAAAGAACTACATACGCGGTGTGCCTTTGGGACTTTCGCTAGGTTTTGTGGAGCTTGCGCCAAACGAAGTGCGTGTTTCCACATGGCCATCTCTCAAACGCTCAAGCGAAGAGGTGGCAAGGCTTGAGCCTAATGGGCTTGACAAAAACAGCGTCGCAAAAAAACTCCTTAAGCTTTTACAAGCGGCGCGTGACGACCTGTTTACGCGCTCCTTAAGAGTTGACGACTTGCTTCCTTTAATACCTGGACGCTCAAAAATTGTGAACTAGCGAAATCTGGCAACTGAGCGCACAAGGTCTGACTTTGTGATAATTCCAACCAGGTTGTCGCGCTCGTCAACCACGGGAAGAGAGCTCACACCCTTTCTCAACATCGCGCTTGCCGCCTCTTTTAGTGTGGCATCGGGTCTTATTATCAGTAAATCGGTGCTCATTAGGTCTGCTACGATTGGAACAAGGTACACTCTTCTTGGTTGTTCAGTCGCAAACCTTGGCCTTTTGAATTTTATAAAGCTTTGTGCGCTGTTGTTCGCGCTTGGTGCAAAAGACGCAAGGTCGCTCTTCGAAATCACCCCTATTGGCGCTTTTCCTTCGACCACAACGAGGTGCGAAATTCCGTTTTGCGCCATAAGAGTGGCCGCTCTGTAAAGTGTGTGGTTAGGAGACACTGTGATCACGTTCCTAGACATAACGCTCTCAACAAGCAGGTTTGCGGAGTTGGTGCGCGGTATCGCGTGAACTATGTCTGTTTTGGTTATTATTCCTTTTAGCTTCTTATTTTCGTCGACCACAGGCAAACCGCTGATCTTGTAGCGTGTCATGGTTTTTGCGGCAAGCCTTATCGATTTTGTGTAAAGGATTAGGATAGGGTTCGGCGTCATCACCTTTTTTACGAGTATTTCATCGATGGGTAGTGACGCCCATTTCCTTTCTTGAGAAACAAGCGCCTTTACAAAATCTGTGAGCGTCACAATTCCCTTAACGCTTTCTTCCGAAACGACGGGCACCCTTCCTATTTTGAATTTGATCATGAGATTTCTCACATGAGCGAGGTTGTCATTCTCGCTCACCGTGACCACGGGCGAGCTCATGTAACTTGTGACTCTTACGGACAAACCCTTCACCTTATAAATCTCTCGCGCTTTAACACACGTCCTTGAATTTATGAGTTGCGTCCCAAAGTTTATTTATTAATTTTGCTTAAATATGCTTGTGGTTCTTGACGCATTACACGAAATCACGGAAAAACAAGGGGCGCTTCTTGTTGAATTCGCAAGAAACGTCGTTTACGCAAAGCTAGAAGGTTTTGAGTTGAAACAAAAGCCAGAGCTCAACGCAAAGGGGCTAGGCGCGTTTGTGACTATCAGCAAAAACGGTGAACTCAGAGGGTGTATGGGTTTTGTCAGGTCGAAGCTAGATCTTGTGGAAACTGTAAGGCTTGCGTCGCTTGCGGCCGCTTTCGAAGACCCAAGGTTTCCACCTCTAACCAAGGATGAATTTTCAC
Source organism: Candidatus Marsarchaeota G1 archaeon BE_D (assembly GCA_003019595.1). Taxonomy (GTDB): domain Archaea; phylum Thermoproteota; class Thermoprotei_A; order Marsarchaeales; family Marsarchaeaceae; genus BE-D. The sequence goes on along the minus strand of NEXD01000014.1, from coordinate 26,312 downwards.
AAGTAAAGTTTGAGCTCACACTACTTGGTGAGCCAAGGCTTTTGAGCGAGTTTGAGTTAAAAAACCCTGAGCGACACATCGTGATAGGAAGGGATGGCTTGCTTATTGAGCGCGGATTGAACGCGGGTGTTCTTCTTCCTCAGGTTGCTGTTGAATACCAGTTGGACGCAACACGCTTTCTAGACCTTACTTGTGTGAAAGCGGGGCTTCCAAGAGGTTGCTGGAAGTCGAAAGGCACAAAGGTTTATGTTTTCAGCGCAAAAATATTTGAAGAACCTTCTTAGCGTTGCGCAAAACATAAGTTAATTCTCTGAATTAAACAAGGGATGTCCGAACCCAAAAAGATTGTCGATCTAAAGCAGTATGCAAGCAAGCTACTTTCAGAGATTGAAGAAGAAATAAAAGTGAAAAGCGCTCAAATTGAAAGGTTGAACAAAGAAGTGAAAGAGCTTGCTCAACAAAAAGAGGCAATAATTCAAATTCTTGAAAAAATAAAGGAATTTGAGAAGCTTTCGACTTCAGGAGGGGGCGTAAAAGTTGAGGCGAAGGTGGAGGTCTCTCAGCCAATTAAGCCTGAGCCTGCGGTTGCACCTGAAGACGTGCAAAAAAGCGAATTTGTAAAAGCGGAAAACCCCTCCAACGATTCTCATGATTGGAGCGCAATTAAGGAGATAAAAAGGACAGAAGATAAGAAGTGGGAAGCGATAACCGTGAACAACGTGGATTATGCGCGCTATTACATAGGAAAATCGGTTTTGGAGCTCGAATTCAAGTTCAAGGTGCCCGCAGATTCAAAGTATGTAAAGGGGTTCATCATCGACAAATACTTAAAGAAGTTAAAAGAGGAAAGTGAGCAGCGTGGTGAGCAAGACACACAAAAGTCATTCAGGTTTGAAGTTGGAACGACAGAAAACGGAGAAATCACAAGCCTAAAGATTTACAACTTCACTCAAGAGCAGCTACAGGATCTTCTAAATAAAATCAGGTGGTTCGTCGCAAGCGAAGTAAGGGATTTGAAGGCGAAAGGTAGGTTGAGTTGAAGATATCCGAGTTTGCCACTTTTTTGGAAGAGATAGACAAAAGGAGTGGAAGGATTGAAATAACGCAGCTACTCACCGAAATGTTCAGAAGGGCGCAAAAGAACGAAGTAAAGCCGATTAGCTACATGTTGCTGGGCAAGGTTGCGCCAGATTTTGAAGGATTGGAGCTTGGTCTAGGGGACAAAATGATCATGAAGGCGATAGCGCTTGCGACTGGCGCTTCTTTAGAAAAGGTAAAAGAGCTTTACGACTCGCTTGGTGACTTAGGGCTTGTCGCAGAAAAGCTACGAGAAAAAAGAGCCGCAACACTTCTTGATTTTACCACGACAAAGACTCAAGAAAGGGACGTGGTGAGTGTGTTCAATGAGCTACTTAAAATCGCGAACACAAGCGGAGAAGGCGCGCAAGACACAAAGATTAAGCTACTCGCAAAGCTCATTTCGGAGTTAAATGGTGCAGAAGTAAGGTACGTAGTGAGAATGGCAAGTGGTGACATCAGAATTGGCGTCGCAGACCAAACGATAATCGACGCGCTCGCGGCCGCTTTTTCCGCAAACGAAGAGCTTGTGGAAAGGGCGTACAACATAACCTCAGACTTGGGCTTTGTCGCAGAAGTGCTAGCGATCTCTGGTGAAGAGGGGCTAAAACAGATCAAGGTGCAACCAGGAAGACCCTTAAAACCAATGCTCGCTGAAAGGGCGCAGTCTTTACAAGAAATTTTTGAGAAAATGGGGGGTAAGGCGGCGTTTGAATACAAGTACGACGGTGAAAGGGTTCAGGCGCACAAGTACGACTCGCGCGTTGAGCTTTTTAGTAGGAGAATTGAAAGAATAACGTCCCACTACCCTGACGTGGTCGAAGCGCTTTTAAAAGGAATAAGCGCGCAAAGCTTTATCGTCGAAGGAGAGATCGTCGCGGTTGAGCCTGAAACCGGGGAGATGATGCCCTTTCAGGAGCTCATGCACAGAAGAAGAAAGTACGACGTCGAAGAGGCTTTGCAGAAATATCCCGCAAAAACCATGCTGTTTGACGTGCTTTACGTAGACGGTGTGGACTACACATCAAAGCCTTACCTTGAAAGGAGAAAAAAGCTAGAAGAGATTGTTCAAGAAAGCGATTCGCTTGCGCTGTCCACGATGATGATCACACAAGAGGTGGGCGAAGCCCAAAGGTTCTTTGATGAGGCGATAAGCGCGGGTTGCGAAGGAATCATGGCAAAAACGCTCGACCCAGCTGTTGGATATAGGGCGGGTAATAGGGGGTGGGCTTGGATCAAGTACAAGCGCGACTATAAGAGCGAGCTCACTGACACGCTTGATCTAGTGGTGGTCGGAGGTTTTTACGGTAGAGGAAAAAGGGCTGGAAAGATCGGTGGTTACCTTTTAGCGGCGTACAACCCTTCGAACGGAAGCTTTGACACCGTTTGCAAAGTGGCTACTGGGTTTAGTGACGAAGACCTTGTGGAGATTCCGAAAATGCTTGAACAGTACAGAATTCCGCAGAAGCACCCATCGGTGAATAGCAAACTCAACGCGGACGTTTGGTACAAGCCCGTGGTTGTTATGGAGATTGTGGGGGCTGAGCTCACTCTCTCGCCCACCCACACCGCCGCCTTTTCAAAAATAAGAGAGGGAAGCGGGCTTGCAGTAAGATTTCCAAGGTTCACCGGAAGAATCAGAAGCGATAAGAGCGCAACAGAAGCAACAACCGTGGACGAGCTAGTTGAAATGTACAAATCTCAGCTTAAGAAGGTTCAGGAGTAGCAAAAACCTGCGTGCCTTTGTCAAGCGGTGTGTAAACCCTTACGTTGTCGGCCGAAGTCACGGAAACTATTTCGCAGACCTTGGATAGCAGGTTTTCGCGAGTCACCAGAATAAATGTCACCACGCTTCCACTTTTTTTTGCGATGACTCTGAGATTGCGAATCGGTGTGGATTCTGCTAAAACTTTTTGCGTCGTACATTCCTCCAAAAAACTGAATTTTGAGTTTTCTCTCATTTTTTTCGAACTTTGGGTAAAAAGCCTTGAGCGCTTGAGAGACGCTTTTTACACGCCCCTTGTGCACCGAAAGTGTCGCAAGCGAAATCGCAAGCGCTTCCTCGTCGTGCATAAAACCTGGAAAGCCATAGTCCTTGATCACCATAAGCGCTCCACGATAAGAAAAAGTCGATTTAAACCTTTCAACAAGCTCTGTTTCAAGCTCTCCGTAGACGTCTCGCGCCGCTTCCACCACCGTTATTCCCCTGTCAAGCGTGACGTAGTACTCGTTGTCTCCCGTTGTGAAACGTGCCATATAGGGTGTAAAAACGCTTGTCATTCCACGAACCTCTCGATTGCGCGCACGATTTCGCGAACCGCTTCGTATCGTGATGCGTTTTTTGCCGCTTCTAACGCTCTCTTTTTAAAGCGCTCAGACAAAACGATTTCGAGCGCTTTAAAGAAACGCTCGCTTTCGAGCTCTCGAAAGTTTATCTTTAACCCAAGTCCCATGGCTTGAATGTTTTCGCCGATTGAGTCGTGTTCAGTGTGATTCGGCGTGGGTATTACGATCATCGGCGTGCCGTATCTCAGCGCTTCTCCAACGGAAGTTTGCCCGCCAACCGTCACGAAAACGTCCGCTGCGGCGTAGGCAAGCCTTCTATCCGGAATCCAGTCGTACACAACCACTGATCCTTCGCGTTTTGGAGCGCTGGATCCTCCAGGTTCTCCACGGCTAAAAATCACCCCAAATCCCTTTTTTGAGGTCTCAAGCGCAAGCGGGAAAAGCTTGCTCGCCATGCTTTTTCTTTCCCAAGGTAGACCGCTTAACCCAAAGTACACCACTATTGTTTTTTCGTTAAACCCAAACTTCTTTTTTGCGGTGTCCTTTGAAATGTCAAGCTTTTCGGGCGAAACCATGCCTACGTACGTCGCCTTGTGCCGCAGAAACTCGGGCAGAACCACGTTTGGCTTGCACACGGTGAATGGCGGTGGAAAATCCGTTATGAGCACTCTATCCGCAAGGTCCCAACCAAGCCCAAATGTCTCAAGCGCCACTCTTTCAAAAAAGCGCTTCACGAATCCAATTCCTGGTAGCTCATCTCCTTGTAAAGGTATGAGCATCTTAAATTCGTGCATAACGAGTATCGAGGGGTAACCGAGCGCTCTTGCCGCAATAAGTGTAGAAAGCCTGCTATCCGATAGCACCACATTTGGCTTAAGAGCTCTGAGCGCGGAAAACTCTCTTTCCACTTGTGAAAGAAAAGATAGGAGCACACGTGGAAACACCCTGAAAGTTTCCTTTAGGCTTAATGAACCGTCGGATTTGCTACCATAACTTAGCTCTCTTTCTCTAATTGTGGGAAAACCTTCGTTAATCGAATAGTTTGAGGCGTCGCCGTATGTCGAAAAATAAACCCGCCACCCTCTTTCTCTTAAAATTTTCGCAACGGGTAGCATGCGCCCAACATGACCTAATCCAATGCCACACGCCCCAATGAAAATTTTTGGAACATCGCTGGGCGCAGGCATACCCAACTTTTCACTTAAGCGTTAAATCCGGCAGGCTTTTTAAGCGCTTTGTTGAAAAGCTTATATATAAGTTAATGATACTAACCTTTGGTGAGTAACCTATGCCAGGTAGCTGGGACATTTTCGACGAAATTGAAAGAATGTTTCGCGAAATCAACGAAGAGTTTGAAGAAGAGTTCGAGGAAATGATGAAAAAGTTCAGAATTAGACCTCAGGAGCTGTCCAAAGGAAAAAGGGTTGGCCCGATCGTCTACGGCTGGTCGATGGTAATAGGTCCTGATGGAAAGCCAATTGTAAGGCAGTTCGGCAATGTTAGTCCGCGAGCGTTCGAGGGTGAACGTGAACCTCTTGTCGATGTGAACGAAACTCCTGAAGAAGTTGTGGTGGTCGCAGAAATACCCGGTGCTGACAAGTCGGAAATTAAGCTCAACGCAACTTCAAACCAGCTTGAAATAAAGGTGCCAAACAAGTACTACAAGCTAGTGGATCTACCGACAGAGGTAGTGCCAGACAAGGCCAAGGCTAGCTACAGAAACGGCGTTTTAGAAGTGCACTTACAGAAGAAAGAGAAGAAGGAAGAACCTAAAGGCGTGAGCGTTCCAATCGAGTGATTTCCCCTCAAACCAATTTTTTTAAACGTTAGGGTTAAATAACCCATACTTTCACCACAAGATTAGTGCACCGAACGTGGTTACAGACCCCACTCTTTCATTAGCTGCAGCCATAGTGATGGCTGGAGGCTTGATAGGAACGGGTATAGCGCAACAAGGAATAGGCGCAGCTGGCATGGGCATAATTGCCGAAAAACCTGAGAAGTTCGGCCAAGTTCTGTTCTTCTTTGTGATTCCAGAGACGCTTTGGATAATCGGGTTTGTGCTAGGCGTAATTCTGCTACTCAACATACTCTAAGGAGTAAACCCATTTTGGAAGCCCAGTCCCTGCTCAAAGAAGTGGAGGAAAGGAAGAACAGAGAAATCGCAAAGCTTGAAGAAGAGTTCAAAGCAAGGATGGACGAGCTAAAAAAGAAAAGAGACGAAGAAGTGTCGAGAATAATCGATGAAGCAAGACGTGAAGCAGCTCAAAAAGCTCAGCGGGAAAGCACAAAGGCGCTTGGGCTTGCTCAATTAGAAGCCAAAAAGATTGTGATGAAAGCGTTGGAAGACTTTCTTGAGCGCGCGATGGACGAAATCAAGCGGTACATCGCTGAATACACACAGACAAAAGAGTACAAAAAGCTACTTACCGAAATGTACGAGTATGCGAAAAAAAGGCTTGGCACTCGAGTTGTGGTTCACTGTAGAAAAGAAGACAAAGCTGTGTTTGAGGCGCTTGGCGCAAAAGTTTCCACTAATTATGTGCAGGGTCTGGGTGGCGCAATTTTTGAAAGCGAAGACGGTAGCGTCGAGCTTGACATGACATTCGAAGAGCTAATAAGGTTGAAGGAAGACAAAATAAAAGCGCAAATTTTGAAGAGCGAGTGAATAATGCCAGACCTTATCTGGACTGGCGCGTATGGCAGGCTAAAGGCGATTTTCCCGTCCTTTCTTTCTAATGAGTTTTTGTTAAAACTAGTCAAAATGAGTAGCGTTCGCGAAATTGCGGATGCACTGGAAAACACGTGGTACAAGGAGCACATAGAAGCCGCGGCCGCTATGTACGAGTTACCAGAGTTGATAGAGGTTGCGCTAAATAGACATCTTGTAAGAATGAACACACTAGCGCTCAACGCAACGCCGCCCTATGAAAAAAGGATCATTCTTTCGTATCTTTCGAAATGGGACATCGAAAACATAAATTTGATTCTTGCAGCAAAAGCGCTCGGAAAAAGCGTGTCTGAGACCGAAGGCTTCTTGGTTTCTCCCAGAAACTTTCCCGTGGGTTTGAGCGGGCAGACCATACCTTTTGAAGAGCTACGCTCTCTGCTTTCGCAACCAGATCTTGTTTCGGTGATAAACTCGCTTGTTAAGTACGGCTTTGGAACTGTTTTGCTACAGCAACTTTCCAAATACCAAAAAACGCTCGACCTTGGCGTTTTTGGTGCTGCGCTTCAGAATTACTACTACTCCAACCTGCTTTGGAGCCTTAGGTTTGTCCATGGCAATGAAGGACCAATCAGGGAGTACGTAAGGGCTGAAATCACAAAGCTCAACTTTTTGAACCTTGTAAAGGCAAGGCTTGCTGGAATAAACAGAGAAACCCTGCGTTTTCATTTGATAGAGGGAGGATTCCTTTCGGAGCAAGCGCTTCTTGAGGCTTATTCTTCACCAAGCGTGTCGGACATGGTTCAAAGATTTGACGTCTACTTCAATCTTTCAGAAGCGTACGAGAGGTTCGCAAATAGCGGAAACCTGTCAGAGCTCGAAGTGGCTGTGGACAGGGCGATCGCTTCGAAGTTCTTAACTCCTCTTAAAACAAGCGCGCCTTCCGCCGCCTTTACGCTTTATTTTCTCTTCAGGGTTGAAAAGGAAAGGGAAAATATAAGAAGAATTGTTTACGGAAAGCACTACTCGCTTCCCGAAGAAAATATAAGCTCGTCTCTTTTACTAATTTGAATCAAAATGTCTTCTAAAAAGGAGTTTATGGGAAAGATAGCCGTTGTTGGGGATAGGGAGCTCGTTTTTGGGTACAGGCTTATGGGTATTGAAGACACGTTCATGGTTGATCCAAAAAGCGCTTCTAAAACTTTGACAAATCTTATGAGTCGGGGAGAGTACAGCTTGATCGTGGTGAGCGCATCCGTGAGAAAAATGATCTCCCAAAGCCTAAGGGAAAAGCTTGAATCTTCTATTACGCCGCTTGTGGTGTTTATGCCAGACCCTTCTTCTAAGATTCAAGAAGAGCCTCTTGCCGAGCTCGCAAAGAGGGTTCTTGGTGTAGATTTAAGGGCTGGTGGTAAGTAAATGTCACAAAAAGGCAAAATCATAAGGATTTCTGGTCCTGTAGTGATCGCGGATGGCATGAAAGGGGCAAAGATGTTTGACGTAGTAAGGGTGGGTGAGCTGGGGCTTGTTGGCGAAGTGATCAGGTTGCAAGGCGAAAAGGCGACGATTCAGGTTTACGAAGACACAACAGGGCTAAAACCCGGAGACATCGTGGTGAACACCAACGAAGCGCTTCAGGTTGAGCTAGGGCCTGGTCTTTTGTCTTCAATTTTTGACGGGATTCAAAGACCGCTCACCGTGCTACGAGAAAAAAGTGGTGACTTTATCAGCCGAGGCCTTGTGGCACCCGCGCTTGACAGAACCAAGAAGTGGTACTTTGAAGCAACAAAAAAAGTGGGAGACAAGGTTTCTGACGGAGAAATCGTGGGTGTCGTTCAGGAAACTCCGATCGTTGAGCACAAGATAATGGTTCCCCCGGGCGTGCGGGGCGAAATCAAACAAATAAGCTCTGGTGAGTTTACCGTGGAAGACGTTTTTGGCGAGATTTCTACACAAGAAGGCGTGCACGAGCTACGCCTTGCGACAAAGTGGCGAGTTCGCGTTCCCAGACCAATCATAAGAAAGCTACCCCCAACCACTCCTCTAATCACTGGACAAAGAATTCTAGACACATTCTTTCCTGTGGCAAAGGGCGGAACTGCGGCAATTCCTGGACCATTTGGAAGTGGAAAAACGGTGACGCAGCAACAGCTCGCAAAATGGGCTGATGCGAAAGTCGTGGTTTACGTGGGTTGTGGCGAACGTGGCAACGAAATGACTGAGGTGTTAAAGACGTTTCCAGAGCTCGAAGACCCAAGAACAAAAAGGCCGCTTATGGAAAGGACAATACTTGTCGCCAACACTTCGAACATGCCGGTCGCCGCAAGGGAGGCTAGCATCTACACAGGAATAACCATGGCTGAGTACTACCGAGATATGGGCTATGATGTGGCGCTTATGGCGGATAGCACTTCAAGGTGGGCTGAAGCGCTAAGAGAGATCTCTGGAAGGCTTGAAGAAATGCCTGGAGAAGAAGGCTATCCCGCTTACCTTGGTAAGAGGCTTGCGGAGTTTTACGAAAGAGCGGGAAGGGTCGTAGTGCTTTCGCCTGAAGAAAGGATAGGCTCAGTTACGGTTGTGGGAGCTGTTTCCCCGCCTGGAGGAGACCTTTCAGAACCTGTTTCACAAAACACACTCAGAGTTACGAGAGTGTTTTGGGCGCTTGACGCAAGCCTTGCTTCAAGAAGACACTTTCCTGCGATAAACTGGCTAACAAGCTACTCGCTTTATGCGGAAAGCCTTTCAAGCTGGTATGCGGAAAACGTGGCGCAAGACTGGCCACAACTCAGAGCCCAAGCGCTTGAAATCCTCCAAAAAGAGGCCGAATTACAAGACATCGTTCAGCTTGTCGGATACGACGCGCTTCCTGAAACGGAAAAGGGTGTGCTCGATGTCGCAAGGATGATAAGAGAGGACTACTTGCAACAGAGCGCGTTTGATGAGGTAGACACGTACACCTCAGTAAAGAAGCAGTACCTTATGCTCAAGACCATTCTCGAATTCGGAAATAGAAGCGCCGATGCGATCAAAAAGGGCGCACAGGCGTCGCAAATCGCAAATCTGCCAGTGAAAAGCAAGATTTCAAGACTCAAGTGGACACCTGAAGAGATGATAGAACCTCTAATAAAGGAGATACAAACAGAAATGGACGCTCAGTTTGGTGAGCTACTTGCGGCGTTGGTGGTGAGCTAGAGTGCTTCCCCTCAGCTACAAAACTGTAAAGCAAGTGGCAGGTCCTTTGATATTCGTAGAGGGAGTAAAGGACGCGGCTTATGGCGAAATAGTCGAAGTGACAAACGCGCTAGGCGAAAGGGTAAGAGGACAAGTTCTTGATTCAAGAGAAGGGCTTGCTGTGGTTCAGATTTTCGGCTCAACGCTTGGTCTGAGCACTTCAGGCACAAGCGTTCGTTTTCTTGGAGAAACAGCACGAGTCGCAGTTTCCGATGAAATGCTTGGAAGAGTGTTCGATGGTTTGGGCAATCCGCGTGATGGAGGACCTGCGATCGTCGCAAAAGAAAAGAGAGAAATTGTGGGCGCTGCGATAAATCCGTACAGTCGTGACGAACCATCGGAGTTCATCCAAACCGGAATTTCCGCGATCGACGGTATGAACACGCTTGTTAGAGGACAGAAGCTTCCGCTGTTTTCTGGTGCTGGTCTGCCTCACAACCTTCTTGCAGCGCAGATCGCAAGACAAGCAAAAGTCTTGAGCTCCTCTGAACAGTTTGCTGTTGTGTTTGCGGCCATGGGAATAACGAGTGAAGAAGCGAACTTCTTTATGCGTGAGTTTGAGGAAACTGGTGCGCTACAAAGAGCCGCCCTCTTTCTCAACCTCTCTTCAGACCCTTCGATGGAAAGGATTCTCACACCAAGGCTTGCGCTGACACTCGCCGAGTTTCTTGCGTACGAAAGAGAAATGCACGTTCTAGTGATACTCACTGATATGACCAACTACTGCGAGGCGCTCAGGGAAATCTCCGCCGCAAGAGATGAGGTCCCTGGAAGAAGAGGATATCCAGGGTACATGTACACAGACCTTGCGACGATTTATGAAAGGGCTGGTAGAATTAAAGGCAAAAAGGGTTCGATAACTCAGATACCAATACTTACAATGCCCGCAGATGACAAAACTCACCCAATACCCGACCTTACAGGTTACATCACAGAAGGTCAGATTTATTTGAGCAGAGACCTCCACAGGGCTGGGATTTACCCGCCTATAGACGTTCTTGAAAGCTTGTCAAGGCTGATGAATCAGGGGATAGGAAAGGGTAGGACTAGGGAGGATCACAGAGCGGTTGCGGATCAGCTGTACGCCGCGTATGCGCAAGGCAAAGATGTAAGGGCTCTTTCAGCGATAGTCGGAGAAGAGGCGCTAAGCGAAAACGACAAAAAGTATCTCAGGGTTGCCGAAAGATTTGAAAGGATGTTCGTAAAACAAGGATACTATGAAGATCGTTCGATCGAAGAGACGCTTGACATAGGCTGGAGAGTTCTTGATGAACTACCCGATTCGGAGTTAAAAAGGATAAAGCCAGAGCTCATCGCAAAGTACAGAAAGAGGAGTGTTGGGTGATCACCTTGCCAGTCGTTGCGGGTGTAAGACCCACAAGAATGGAATACTTAAGGGTAAAACGCCGAATAGCCATGGCGAAAAAGGGTTTAAAGCTTCTTAAGCTCAAAAGACAGGCGCTTATACTCGAGTTCTTTTCGCTGAGTAAAGCCGTTGCGGCGCTTAGGGCCGACTTGCTCACAAAAGTCGTGAACGCGTACAACTCTGTGCACATGGCTGAGATGCTTGTGGGCCCGATGAGGTTAGAGTACGAGGCGATGAGAATACCAAAGGTCGCAGGTCTTGCGCTAAAAACCAAAAACGTGATGGGCGTGAAAATACCGGCAATAAGTTCAAACCCAATATCTTCAGACTCAGCGGAGTATCTTCTTGAACTACCCGCTTCAGTAAATCAGGTGATAAGAAGCTTTAGGGAGCTCAACGAAATGGTGCTACAAGTTGCGGAAAAAGAGACCGCTTTGCGTAAGCTGCTTTTAGAGATCGAAAAGACAAAAAGAAGGTCGAACGCCATCGAAAACATCTTAATACCGAGGCTTGAACAAGCGGCGGCTTACATAAAATTCATGTTTGACGAAATGGAAAGAGAAAACTTCACAAGGCTGAAAAAAGTCAAGGCAAAAAGGGTGGAGTTTGGCAATGAGTAAAGAAAAAAGAAAACTGGGTGTTCCGAAGTACTACTACTGGGCAAAAAACCCAAGGCTCGCCGCAGACTATAAAGAGTGGTCGCGCGGCGTTTTCCAAGTAAAGAGCGGAGACCCGATACGTGGTTTTGCCAATCGAGAGCAAAGAAGGCTTTACTGGATACTCACAGGTTTTAAGCTCGCAAAGATTGCCGCGCTTGGTGTTTTTGTCTATTTGATTTACGTTTTGCACTAAAAGGTGTTTGAAATGTCAAAAGAGCACACAGAGATTCTTTTGAAAGTAAAAAAGGCAGAGGAGGAGGCGGAAAAAGAGATCCAAAAAAGAAAAGAAGAGCTAGAAAGAGCGCTTGAGGCAACAAGAAATGAGGTGGAAAGCGCAGTTAAAGCCGCAAAAGAAGAAGCGAACAGAATCGTCGAAGAAGAGTTGAAACGTGCGCTTTCTCAAGCAAAAGAGGAGTCGGAAAGGATAATTGCGAAAGCGAGAGAAGAGGCGAGTTCTCTTTCACAAAGAGTTATAGACAAAAAGTTAATCGAGAAAATAGTGCGCGAGCTCATACTTTCTGATCTACGTGAGGGTTAAAAGTTGCTACGACCTGCGCCAATGAAAAAGATTGCAGTGATCGGGTTAAAGCGCAACCAATCGAAGACACTTGAAGTTTTGCACGACTTAGGAGTTTTGCAGATCGAGCCCCTTTCAAAGGAGACCGCCTCACTAGTGAAAAACGAGGTTGATAGCGACGCCCTAAAAAAGGTATCGGACGAGCTTTTGAGAGTCAGGTCGCTCAAGTCCGCTCTCACACCAAAGGGTGGTTTGCAACGAAGAAAGTTTTCGTCTCTTGACGAACTGCTACAAGTTTCGCGCTCAATCGACATTGACCAAAAAGTAAAGACGCTGCTAAAGTCAAAGGAGGAGATTTACTCAAAGCTTTACGAACTTGAAAACACTGAAAGAGTCGTAAAAGAGTTGAGCTTTTTGAACACAGACCTTTCTGTGCTCAATCTGAAAACCGCTTCGAGCTTTTTCGGAAAAATCGAAAAGGACAAGTTTTCGCAGTTCAGCTCTCTAGTTTCTTCTACACTTCCGCAAGCTGTGGTTTACTCAAGCGGTGAAGATTTTGTGAGTTTTGTGGTCATCGTTCCAAAGTCTTCGCTCGAAACATTTGGCTCGATTCTTCAAAAGCTCAACCTAAAGCTTGAATCTCTTCCTCCTTTAAGCGGAACGCCAGAGGCGATTTTGGAAGACGTAAGAAAGAAAAAGCAGGAGCTTGAAGGTGCGCTAAAACAAGTGGAAAGCGAGCTAGAAAATCTTTCGCAAAAGTACTACGCTGTTTTGTCAAGCGTGGAAGAACAGCTTTCAATCGAGCTAAGGAAGCTCGACGTGATGAACAACTTGGGGTACACCGAAAACGTTTTTGTTCTTGAAGGATGGGCACCACTTTCTTCGTTGGAAAGACTGAAAAGAGCGCTACAAGCTAAGACGCAAAACACAACTTTCGTTTACGAGCTCGAAACGCACGAAGAACCTCCGACGTTGCTCGACAACCCAAAAAGGTTTAAGCTTTTTGAGTCTTTTGTAAGGTTTTACTCGCTTCCACAGGCGCATGAAGTGGACCCGACGCTCATTTACTCAATAGTTTTCCCGATCTTTTTTGGTGCGATGCTTGGTGACGTTGGCTATGGCGTTGCAATACTGCTTATCTCCTTGTGGATAATCAGAAGAATGAAAAATCGCGGTGGACACACAATCGTTCCGAAATTCATTAGGAATTTCGCAAAAACGATCTTTAAACCCACCGCATGGGAAAAGCTTGCGCGTGCGATGATTCCTGGCTCGATCATTGCGATAGCACTTGGCTTTCTTTTCAACGAATACTTCGGGTTTAGGTTGAACCAGTACCTTTTCTCTTATCTCAACCACACCTTTGGTTTGTCTCTACCTTCAAGCGGTGCGTTTCTCGACCCAGCTTCAAGTTTTGGTTTAAAAAAGCTACTTTTGATAAGCGGGTACATCGGACTTTCTTTGGTGAGCCTTGGTCTTGTGCTGGGCGCTCTTAACGCGTACTGGGAAAGAAACAAAAAACACTTTATTGGAAAAATCGGATGGCTTAGCATTGCGATCAGCATATCGCTATTGGGACTAGCACTCCTGCACAGACAACCGTTTAATCCAGCGCAAAATCCTTCGCTCACGGGTTACATCGCTGGAATCGTTTTGGGACTTGCGTTTGTGTATTTTGGCGAAGGTGCGAACGCGATCATCGAGCTTCCTTCGATAGTAAGCCATATCCTTTCGTACACACGAATAGTCGGAATTCTTCTTGCGTCAGTGATTCTTGCCGAAGTGATCGACACAATTTTCCTGGGCGCCACGCATGGTGGTCCTGCGGCGTTATTGTTCGGCGTGATCGTTCTATTGTTCGGACAGCTTTTCAATTTGGTGATAGGACTTTTTGAGCCTGGCGTTCAGGGCGCAAGGCTTCTTTATGTTGAATTCTTCTCAAAGTTCTTCCGCGGAAACGGAAGACCCTTTAGACCCTTTGGCGGTCGCAGGAAACACACGATCGGCGAACTAGAAGAGGCTGAGGTTTAAAGCAGGGTTTGTGTGAATAAATGGTAGCGATTCTTAATGTCTGGAGTTGAATCCGCTTCGCTTTCTGAAGTGTTTTCGAAAATCGAGCCAATTCTTTCTTCAAAGCTGAAGATTTTGCAAGAAAGCGTGTCCAACGGCTTTCCAAACTTCTTGGTGGAAGAGCCCCAAGAAAACTCGATTTTAAAGGAGCTAAGAAAACAAGCGGAAGACTTGGGTTATTCGCTCGTTATAAGACGAGCACAGGAGAAAAAAACGCTTTCAATTCTTGTCGTGCCAAAGTTTCGTCCACAGAAAGCGGATGTCAAGTGGAACATCGCGCTTCTTTTTGCGACGATCGGCACGGTTTTCTACGCTGGATATGTGAGCTTTGAAGGAAATCACCTCTTAAACGCGATAGAGTACACACTTACACTTTTTGCGATTTTGGTGACGCACGAATCGAGCCACTATTTCACTTCAAAGCGTCACGGCCTTGCGGCTTCATTACCTTACTTTATTCCGGCCATTCCTCCGATTGGAACGTTTGGCGCGATGATAAGGGCGCGCGAACCTTTTAAAGACAGAAATCAGCTCTTTGATGTTGGCTTTTCAGGTCCATTTGGTGGCTTTGTTGTTGCGTGTATCGCCACGCTAATCGGCGTTTTCACGTCTCCGATTAAGCCGATTGCGTCTGTGAGCAACCTTTCACCACTTCCCTTTGTGCCGCTTCTAATGCTTCTTGTTTCGGATGTCGTGGTCAAACAAAACCAAGTTTTGATCTTAAACCCTGTGGCTTTTGCGGCTTGGGTTGGCTTGATCGTCACCTTTTTAAATGCGCTTCCAACAGCGCAGTTGGACGGCGGACATGTTCTACGCTCTTTTGTGAGCGCACGCGTGCATCACACGATATCGCTAATCACCGCTCTTTCCTTGATCGTGCTCAGCATCTTTGTCATTCCTTCTTTTTTGATTATGGGGATACTCATGCTTTTGCTAAGCGCTTACGGACATCCAGGTTCTATGGATGACTATACGCGCGTAAGCAAGAGTCGGAAAGCGCTTCTTTTTCTGTGGGTGGCTATGCTCGCTTTGTCCCTTCCAATCTGAGCGACAAAGCTAAAAAGTGGTTTTTGGTAAGTTTAAGCATGCCAAAGGTTCACTTTGAGTTTGTTGAGTTTGCGTCGGTCACCGATTTTCTTATTGGAATAAACGCGTACTTTTCTGCGCCAGGCATTAGACCTTTTATACCTATCGACCGCTACAGAGGTTTTCTTATGCACATCGCGCCACTCACTTCTTCAGACGAGCCTATCGTGCTAGTGTTTCTCACAAATGCTACACTACCTGTTGGGGTGATAGAGTTTGACGCGACTACCAAGCAGTACACGAAGGTGGAGTCGATCAGTAGGCCCGACAAACTTTATTTTGTGGTGGTAGAACCAAAGTTTTCAACCATCGCTGAAGAAGCGATCAAAAGCTTTGAAGAGTTGAAAAAACGACAGTCGCCTGAGGCTACGAGTTAGCCTTTAACTCACCGCTAGACGTCCACTCATAAAAACCCTTTCCGCTTTTTCTTCCGTATAAGCCAGCTCTAACCATAAGTTTTAGGAGGTAAGTGGGTCGGTACTTTGGGTCGCCCAGCTCTTTGAAAAGCACGTCGCACACCGCAAGCGTCGTGTCGTTTCCCACATAATCTGATAGAGTGAGCGGACCCATCGGCCAGTTTAGACCAAGTCTGATCGCCTTGTCTATGTCTTCTTTCGTTGCCACACCTTCTTGGAGTAGTGCTATCGCTTCGTTTAATGCGGGAATCAAAATTCTGTTTACGATAAAGCCTGGCGTGTCTTTTTTCACTATGACAGTTTCTTTACCCATTTTGCTTGCAACCTCTTGAACCACGCTCACAGTCTCGTCACTTGTGAGCTGTCCCTTTACTATCTCTACGAGTTTCATGAGTTGAGGAGGGTTGAAAAAGTGCATTCCGCACACTTTTTCAGGTCTTTTGGTTTGAGATGCGAGTAGTGTTATGCTAATCGAGGAAGTGTTCGAAGCAAGGATTGTGTGCGGCGGTGCAAGCTCGTCAAGCTTTCTGAAAAGCTCTTTTTTGAGCTCCACTTCTTCAGGTGCGGCCTCTATCACCAAATCCGCTTGCTTTACCGCAAGCTCCAAGTCCAGTGTTGGGTGAATTTTGCCAAGTATCTCGCTCTTTTGTTCTTCGGTGATCACGCCTTTTTTTCTAAAGCGCTCAAGACTATCCTTTATCATCGCAATCCCTCTGTCCAAAAATCTTTGTTCCACATCTCTTAGGTACACTTCGTATCCGGCAAACTGCGCCGCGACCTGTGCAATGCCGTGTCCCATAAGACCTGCGCCCAAAACCGCAATCCTTTTTATCTGCATAAAAAAACAACTGTTATAACGAATTAAGCTTTTTGCGATGTCGGTGCGAAAACATGATAGAAGCCACACTTTGTTATATCATTTCGGAAGACAAGGTTTTGTTACAAAAAAAGCGTAAAGGGCTTTTTGGAGAAGGCAAATGGAACGCGCCTGGAGGAAAGCTAGAAAACGGCGAAACCGCAGAGCAGTGCGCGATTAGAGAGGTTTATGAGGAAACAGGGCTTATGGTAAAACACTTACAGTTTGTCGGAAATCTTTACTTCTTTGTTGAGCAATACTTGGATCAAGTGGTTTACGTTTTCAAAGCTAATGAGTTTGAGGGAAGTGTTACACAGGGAGATGAGGGTGAGCTAAAGTGGTTTGAGTTGAAAAGCATACCTTACGAAGAAATGTGGGAAGACGATCGATACTGGCTTCCGCTTTTACTCAAAGGAAAAAAGTTTGTCGGAAAGTTTTATTTCAGCAAAGGATACGCCAAATTGTTACAAAAAGAGCTATACACCGAATAGTCAAAAACGATATAGCTTGCTCAAGCGCACACGAATTATGGAACAAAAAAGGATTTCCGCAAAGCAACCAATGCACGGCGAAGCGGTGTACCATTTGGGGATCAAACAAGGAGAAATTCCTCCTTACGTTTTGCTACCAGGTGACGTAGACAGGGCTGAGAAGATAGCGTTAAGCTGGGATGAGCAACGCTTTCTCAACAAAAGAAGAGAGTTCGTAAGCTATGTGGGAAGGTACAAAGGCTGTAAACTAGGAGTTGTGAGCACAGGAATAGGCGGTCCAGCGGTTTCTATCGCCGTGGAAGAGCTAGCAAGACTCGGCGTTCACACCTTTGTGCGTGTTGGAAGTTGTGGTTCTGTCAAAAGGGAAATAAAGGTTGGTGATATCGTGATAACAAAAGCCGCAGCGAGATTCGACGGCGCAAGCTTGAGCTACGCACCACTCGGCTATCCAGCGGTTTCCGACCCCGAAGTTTATCGCGCACTCGTCGAAGCGGCGCAAAGTTTGGGTGTTAGGTACCACGTTGGAATCACCGCGTCTTTTGACACGTTTTATGTTGGTCAAGGTAGACCCGGTTTCAGGGGCTACTTGCCAAGAAATAGCGCCACATGGCTTGAGGACATTTCTTCGCTAAACATTTCAAACGTGGAAATGGAAGCGGCAACGCTTCTTACGATCACAAACGTTTACGGTTTAAGAGGTGGCGTCGTGTGCGCGGTTTACGCAAACCGCGTCACCGATGAATTTGGAGAAGAAGGAGAAAAAGACGCAATAAACGTTGGCAACGAAGCCATAAAGATCCTCACCGAAAGAGATTTAAAGGGTGCGAAAACATGAGACCACCTTGTGAGGTAATGGTGAAGAAGTTTCTTCCCGCAGTAAGAGCGCTAGTCGCCCACGCTTTAAAGGAAGAAGGGCTTGAGCAAGAGAAGATAGCGCGCATGGTGGGCGTGACGCAAGCGATGGTGAGTTATTATCTTGCAAAAAAGAAGGACGGATTTATCACGTCACTAGCTCGTTTTGGGCTGTCCGAAGAAGAGATAAGCTCGATGGTGTCTGAGTTAAAGGGCGCCGCAAAGGCAAGTGAAGTGTATGCAACCGAGCTACTCTATAGCTACTGGAGGACAACTGCGTCAAGTGGAGGGGCGTGTGAGTTGCACCGTGCGATCTCTGGTGATTTGACAAATTGTGATCTTTGCATGAGGGTTATGGTAAACAGAGAAACCGAGAAGGAGAGGCGTAAAGTGATCAACGCCGTAAAGGAAGCTGCACAAATTCTTGAGGCTTCACCGATCTTTGGAGAGCTGATACCCGAGGTTTATTCGAACATCGTGTATTGCATCGAAAACCCAAGGTCTGAGGAAGACGTTGCGGCAATACCTGGGCGAATCATAAAACTGAAAGGCAAGGCAAAAGCTCTTATGAATCCAGAGTTTGGAGCGTCAAAGCATCTTGCAAGGCTTGTTCTTGCGCTTCGTTCAAAAAACGCTTGGGTAAGAGCGGCTCTCAACACAAGGTTCGAACCGCTGTATCTGGAAGCGTTAAAGCAGTTTGTGAAACAAGTGGTGTTTCTAAAAAGCTATGAAAGCGAAGATCAAATGTTTTCACAACTCAAACAGCTCACGCTTGAACCACCCATCGCGATTGTTGTAGACCCAGGTTCAAAGGGATACGAGCCAAACATTTACATCGTTGGAGTAGAGCCGGTTGAACTTGCGAATATAGCGGTTTCCGCATCCACTTTGTGGAAGCACAGAGTTTCAGGATTTTGACTCTTTTAGTGCTTTCTCTAATCTTGAAATGTATTCGAGATAGTGCTCTCGAAGCCTTGCGTATCTGTCTATCGCGGTCTCAGCGGTGTTAAGGAGAAAAGTTAGATTTGTTTCGTTCGGATGCTTTTTGTACTGCGCCCTTTTTTCGTAAAAGTCCTGTTCGCCAACCATAACATGTCTTTCGAGCGTTTTTATTCTTTGCTTTAGCTCCTCGTCGCTCAAGGTTTTGAGAGACTCGTCTAAATGTAGGTGCGACATAATTGTTTAATCACGTGTGTGTGTATAACCTTTTCGTTAGACGTCGACCACAACTCGGCAGTGCCACACGTCATTTTTTGAGATTTCGAACATGTGGAATGTTATCGCTTTTGCGTCAAGCCTAAGCTCCTGCGTGGAATAGTCTATTTTGTCACACAAACCCTTTGCAAACAGCGTGTACTGCGTCTTTTTAGAAATTTTCACTCTTATTTCTTTGAACAAAATGGCTTCCGCATCCTTGAAGTAAATTATTTTCGTAAGAAAGTTAAAAAGAAGTAAATCAACGCTCTCAGCTTCCACCGTAAACTCCGTTTCACTTTCGCCTTTTAGCGTTTGTGTGTTCACCATGAGTTCCGTGAGTGCCTTTGCCGCTTCTTCGAACAAGCCTTCAAGTGTGTCTGAGGTGGCTTCGAAAGCCACATCGGCAATCGCTACGTCTTCAAGATAGCGGAACGGCACAAGTTGTATAATCTCTAACCCCTACTAAAGGTGTTACTTTTCACAAAGGTTAAAACGCTTTAAGTGGTTTTAAAATATGGTGTCACTTTTGCCAAAGTTGAGCCAAAAGGAAATCGAAGAAAGGCTAAAGGTGCTCAGCGGTTGGAGCTATGATGGAACGTTCATCAAGAAAAAATACGAATTCGAGGACTTTAAGCGAGCGATTGAGTTCATAACAAGGATTGCTCAAGAAGCGGATGCGTTGGACCATCACCCCGACATCTACAATTCGTATAACACAGTCGAAATAAAAATCACCACACATGACGAAATGGGCGTTACGCAAAAAGATTTTGTTCTTGCGGACAAAATAGAGTCCATCGCAAAAAGCATGGGCGCGTGAGTGAATGTGGGTGAAGCTTTGGAAGAGCTAAAAGAGGTAAGAAAGGAGCTCGACCGCGTCACACAGCAAATTGTGCGGCTAATCGAGCAAAGGGTTGAGCTTTGCGAAAAAGTGGCGCAAATCAAGCGCAAAGCGAACTCCCCGTTTGTGGATCTGCCAAGGGAAGAAGAGCTCATCACGAAAATAACCGAAAATAGCAGGATCAAAGACAAAAGCGCATTAAGGAGAGTTTTGCGCGAAGTTGTTTCTATGTGTAGGAGTGTTCAAAAGCAGACAAGCGTAGCATTACCTAGCGCAATGCAAAGCTATTCAAAGGAGGCGGCCGTGTCAATATTTGGCTCAAGTTGCTCTTTCACCACTGTAGAAAGCGTTGAGCACGCTTTCAAACTAGTGGAAACGGGGTATGTGGACTTCTGTGTCACACCCTATGAAGACACGGTACACGGTGCACTGCCCTCTGCGCTCGATGCTTTGGTAAGACACGACCTTAAAATAGTGGCCGAAGTGGTACTCGGAATCCAGTATCACTTGGTTTCTCGAGAAGACAGCGTACAAGCTGTAAAAACACTTGTGGCCGATGCGGAGGCCATTTCGGCGTGCCAAGAATTCGTTTCTTCCACTCTTTCTCATGTAAGAATAATTCTTGCAAAAAGGGACGTAGCATCGGAGCTTTCAAAAAGAAAAGGTTACGCTTACCTTGTTGGCGCTTATGACGCTTCGATGTTGGGTTTAAAAGTGTTAGCCGAAAACGTTCAGGATAGTAAGGACAACGTTTGCAGGTTTATCGCGCTAAGCAGACCTGGTTTGTACCTTCGAACAAAGGCCGAAAGGGTGAAGCACAAGACCACTATCGCTTTTACGGCGGAAAACAAACCAGGCTCGCTCACATCAATTTTGAGCGAGTTTTCGAAGCGTGGCATCAACGTAACTATGATAGTTTCAAGACCACTGAGAACTAGAAAGTGGGATTATGCGTTTATAGTTGACCTTGAAGTCACAGAAGAAGATCCCAAATTTGTGGAAGCGCTAAAGATGTGTAAAAACAAAACCGCGATGTTAAAAATTTTTGGAACATATCCAGTGGTCAGGGTTTCAACGGACAACCCGCTTTTTTCAGACTGGCCACCTTATAGTGTCTGAAATAAACACTTGCGTAGCCAAATTCTCAATGTTTTAGCAATTGCGAAACCAAAAAGCGATCGTTTGGCGCTCAGCTTTCTATCTTGACGCTCTTAGAACCCTTTATCTGTAGCTTAACCGTTAACACACCATTTTCATACTTGGCGCTCGGTTCCGTTTCGGTATCCACCTCAACCGGAAGTCTTATCATCTTTTTTATTCTTAAAGGCCTCTGCGCCACATAAGCCGTGTCCACCTCTACTGTCTTCTCCCTTTTTGCGCTTATTGTAAGGCTTTGTTTTGTGACCTTTATGTTTATGTTGTCTTTTGAAAAGCCGGGAAGGTCGACGTCGACGACCAGCGTTCCACCAATTTCGTATATGTCAACTGGGGGTAACACGAGTTCAAAAAACGCGCGTGAGCGTTCTTCGACTTCTTTGAGCACTGTTGAGCTTATCCACTTGCTCCACCACATTATGGTCATACGATCTTTCTTTGAAAACACAAATAAACCTTACTAAGTGGATTTGTGAATTGCCTTTAACACGTCATCAAAAAAGCTCACACAACTCTTCCTACTATAAGTTCTATTTCGTTTTCTTCGCTAATTTTTTGTATGTCCTTGTAAACTTGCTTATTCGTTGTCATAACCAAAAGATACTTTTTGGGCTCTTTTCCAAGCTTTTGCCTAACAACACTTGCCTTTTTTAGAAGCTTTTCCGCTTCTTTTGTAGACTCGGCGTAAGCGGTTACCTCGCCCACGATCGCCGGGTCTTCACAAAATATGTCAATTTGCTCCGAATCTATGGTTTCGCTTCTTAAACTGCGATCGCTTGGTAGCACTCCCATTCCTTTTAAGTAGTTTTCTAGTATTTTTCTTGTGAAATCTTCTAGTGTTAATCCCGCGTATTTGGATAAGTCAGTCAGTCCTGAAATCATTGCGTTAAACGTAGATTCAATCCTTCTTTCGAGCCTTCCATAACCTTTCTTTAGCTCTGAGATTTCCAAAAGCATTTTGTTAAAGTCCTCTCTCAGTTTGTTAAAGTCCTCTCTCAAAGACTTTTGCTCTTCAACGATCTTTGTAAAATCAACTCTGAGTTGCATAAAATCCTCTCTTAGCCTTTTTTGCTCTTCAGACAGTTTGTTAAAGTCCTCTCTCAGCTTCTTTTGTTCCTCAACCAAACTAGCAAATTCTGTACGAAGTTGCATGAAGTCTTCCCTTAGCCTTTTTTGCTCTTCAGACAGTTTGTTAAAGTCCTCTCTCAAAGACTTTTGCTCTTCAACGATCTTTGTAAAATCAACTCTTAGCTTAGTCTGTTCCTGCGCGATCTTTTTCATTTCTTCAAGAAGTCTGTTAAAGTCACTTCTTAGTAGCCTTTGTTCGGTGGCTATCGCATCTAAAGCCGCGCTTTGTATTATTTTTTTGAATCTTTCGGCTAGCTCAGGACTCTTTTCTAGCTCTTCGATCAATTTTTCTGCTAATGACAAGTCAATTAATATTTGCGATCGCACAAATAAATATTCTTGGATTCAACCTCCAAATTGCGTAAAAATTCCCCAAAAACGAGTTAGACTATTATATCCATAAAGTTTAACTAATATTATGAGTTATGAATTAAAGAGAATTGATCAAAACACATGGGAAATTCCTGTTAGCGCAAAAAAAGGTATGCGCGTTCCTGCGCGCATAATTGCCACAGAAAAGCTAATGTCGGAAATGGATCGTGGAGTGTTTGAGCAAATAACGAATGTCGCAACTCTTCCAGGCATCGTGAGATACGCGTATGCGATGCCAGACGCTCACTGGGGATATGGCTTTCCGATAGGAGGAGTTGCGGCTTTTGACAAGGAAACTGGTGTTATTTCACCTGGCGGTATCGGCTTTGATATTAACTGCGGAATGAAACTAGTAAGGACCAACCTTACAAAAAAGGACGTTCTACCTAAAATAAAGGAGCTTGTGAACGAGCTATTTAGACTAGTTCCAGCTGGTGTTGGTGCGCAGGGATTTGTTAAACTCACTAAAACGAGCTTTGAAGAAGTGATGACAACAGGTCTTAAATGGGCGCTTGAAAACGGCTACGCGTTTGAAAGGGACCTTGAAGTTACAGAAGAAAATGGTTGTATAAAAGGAGCCGATCCTACTAAAGTGAGCGAAGAAGCGTATAAGCGTGGTATAACTCAACTAGGAACGCTTGGCTCTGGTAACCACTATTTGGAGGTCCAAGTGACCAGAAAACCTGATGACGAGTGGACGGCCAAACAGCTAGGAATTTTTGGTGAAGAACAGGTTGTGATAATGCTACACTGTGGCTCAAGAGGCTTTGGTCACCAGATTGCCACAGACTATCTCCAGGTTTTTGACAAAGTGATGAAAAGAGAAGGAATAACAGTTCCCGATAGAGAGCTTGCGTGCGCACCTTTCAGTTGCAAAGAAGCGCAGGATTATTACGCGGCGATGGCGTGTGCGGCTAACATGGCGTTTACAAATAGACAAGTGATAGTGCACAGGATTAGGCAGGCTTTTGAAAAGGTGTTCAAAATGGATGCAGAAGCGATGGAGATGCACGTGGTGTACGACGTGGCGCACAACATGGCAAAGATTGAAAAGTACAAGGTTGATGGCGAAGTAAGAGAGCTCATCGTTCACAGGAAGGGCGCAACAAGGGCTTTTGGTCCTAGCGCAGAACTTCCTTCTATTTTCAAGTCCACTGGTCAACCTGTGATCATAGGAGGCTCAATGGAAACTGGCTCCTATCTTCTTGTGGGAACGGACAAAGCGATGGAGGTGACTTTTGGCTCAACCGCACACGGTTCAGGAAGAACGATGTCAAGAACGCAAGCAAAAAAAGTGGTCAGAGGTGAGGAGCTTGTGAAAGATATGGAAAGAAGAGGGATAATCGTGAAAGCTGCGTCCTACTCGGGTGTTGCGGAAGAGGCGGGAATAGCTTACAAAGACATACACGAAGTGGTAAAAGCCGTGCACGAAGCCGGAATTTCCAAAAAAGTCGTTGGATTTGTTCCGATAGGCAATGTAAAGGGTTAGTCGATAGGCACAAAGCAGTACACGAGGTTACCCTTGTTGTTTTTTGTGACTTCAAGCCTAAGCTTTGAGCCCACTCGTGGCCTTTTGTCCGTGACCACTCTTGCCAAAACGTTAATTCCTTCTTTGAGCCTCGCCACGCCCACATAGTAATCTCCCTCATCTTGAAAACTCTGAGGTTTTACGATTATTTGGGTGAAGGCAAGTAGCTGTGCCTCACGGCTAAGCTCAATCCACTGCATTTCGGACTTTTTGCAAAATGGGCACACGCTTTGGGGTGGAAAGTAAATTCTGGAGCAAGTGCTACACTTGGGCGCCAAAATTTTGCCTTCTTTCAAACCCTCGAAAAATGGGTAGATGTCGCTCACGGGTATCTGGTATTTGAGAATTAGCTCCCTTTGGTCGATGAAAAGAGGCAAACAATCCTTTTCGTCTTTTACAATTGGTAAATTCTCCAAACGCATCACCTACAGCGAATAAATCGTGACATACGCAAAGTGACCTGTTCCACCTACATTGTGTGTCAGCGCTACACCGTTTTTTATGTCCGCTTGCCGGGTAGATGGCAACTCTCTTCTTAGTTGCTTAACCGCTTCTACGGCCATTCCAACACCTGTTGCGCCAATAGGATGTCCCTTCGCTTTTAGTCCGCCATCAAGGTTTACAGGAATTAATCCGCCTTTGTATGTTTGCTCTTCTCTGATTAGGCGTATTCCCTCCCCTCTTTTTGCAAAACCCAGATCTTCGTACGCAAGGATCTCCGCAATCGTAAAACAATCGTGAACAGTTGCCACGTCTATTTGTTTAGTTGGCTCCTCAATTCCCGCGGCTTTGTAAGCCTGTCTTGAGGCTTCGACTGAGGCTTCAAGCCCTAAAAAGTCGCTTCTTTTGCTCAAATTTGAGCTTCCGCTTGCAACGCCTTGCGCCTTGATCCAGACTGGGGTGTCGGTGAGCTTTCTTGCAAGCTCTTCGCTAGCCAAAACCACCGCCGCCGCTCCATCTGTTATTGGCGAAGAGTCTAGTAGCTTAAGCGGATACGCGACGTACTTTGATTTCATCACTTCGTCCACACTCACACGCTTTTGAAACTGCGCGTAAGGGTTCAGAGAACCGTAGTAGTGGTTTTTCACGGAAACAAGCGCCAAATCTTCTTCTTTAACCTCATACTTTGCCATGTAAGCTGAAGCGTAAAGCGCGTAATATCCTGGAAAGGTGAGCCCAAAATTTTCAAACTCCCAGAAAAAGTTACCCGCCCTTCCGATGAGCTCCACCACTGTTGGGACGGGGACGCCGTACATCTTTTCAACGCCCACTGCGAGCGCGATTTTTGCCGATCCTGATGCTATGCTTTGATATGCCACTCTTATTGCGGCGCTACCAGTTGCGCAAGCCGCTTCGACGCGCATCGTTCCCTTCGGCGTAAGACCAGCGTAGTCGCCTACGGTCACCGCGGGTAAAAGCTCTTCGCTCCACACACCTGCATTTCCAACGGTAAAAAAGTCTACATCTTTTTGTTCAATTCCTGCATCTTGTAGCGCTGCGTTAATCGCTTCCCAAGCGAGCAAGTTCATGTTTGCGTCGTTTCTTTTTCCAAACTTGGTAATTCCGACGCCCACTACGCCCACTTTTTGCATCAAGTACCAATTAACCTCTTTACGACCACAACATTAGGCTTACTTTTGAAAACCTTATAAAACAATGGGTTTTATTATATTTGAAAAAGCTTGAGTGAGCTTTACGCGGAAAACATACTTTACCACTATGAACACCCGAGCAACAAAGGTGTGCTAGAAGACGCGCACATAAAGCACACAGACATGAACGCCCTTTGTGGCGATCAAGTCACGATTTACGCCAAAGTGATCGACGGAAAAATCTCCGATATAAAGTTTCAAGGAATTGGGTGTGCGATAAGCCAAGCTTCAGCTTCAATGCTCACAGAAAGGGTTAAGGGAATGGAGCTCAAACGCGTTCTTGAAATGGGTCAAAAACAGATTCTAGAAATGCTCGGTGTTGACACGCTTTCACCCATGCGAATTAAATGCGCCATGCTCGCTTTAAGAACTCTTCAAAAGGGAATACTCAACTACCTTGCAAAGAGTCAGTCTCCGCCAGGTAATGGTTCAGTCTCATAAGAAGAGACGATCGCTTGAAGTGTGGATTTTTCGGCGACCAAATCCCTTATTGAGAGCACACCAGCAAGTTTTCCCGATTTGTCCAAAACCACCAAGTGCCTTATTTTATTAGAGGCCATTTTTGCAGCGGCTTTGCCTATATCTTCATCAAGCTCAACCGTTATCAGCTTTTTTGTGGCAATAGTGTTGAGCTTTTCGTCAAGAGAAATACCCTTCGCGATCGCTCTTATCACATCTCTTTCCGAAACAACGCCAACTGGTTTTGTGGGATTTGACAAATCCACTACGACAAGCAAGCCAACACCTTCAGATGCCATAAGACGAGCGGCGTCTTTGATCGTAGCGTCCTTTGACACCACAACCGGTTTTCTCTTTACCAGATCTGAGACCTTCAAACCTTTCGCCCGTTAGATGATTATAAGC
>NEXD01000013.1 GCA_003019595.1 Candidatus Marsarchaeota G1 archaeon BE_D | reverse complement strand
GAGTGCGCCGATTCCGACCACTGCAAAGTAAATCATTGAAGCAAGAACCGCGCCGTAAAGCGACGAAAGCGTTCCGTAGAAGTAAGACGCGCTCCAAATCAAAGCGATCGTGACCACAAGGTCAACAAGGTGTGCTGTGACTGGCGAGCCGTACTTGTTCACGTACGCAAGCGTTTCAGGAAGGTAGCGATCGAAAGCCTGAGCGAGCATGTACCTAGAGATGGTGATTATTCCAAACGCGAGGATCGCAAGCGTCCAAAGAATCCAGCCTGTTGCTATGAGCGCTTTGAGCGCAAAAGAGCGGCTCACGCCCATCGCAAGCGTCCAGAAGTTGAAAGAGTACTGCTGTGTGATAGTTGGGTTTGAAAGCGCGGCGGTTGTGAAGTCGAAACCCGCAACAAGGTACATCACACCAAAGGGAATCGTCAAAAAGAGAAAAGTGAGAAGCGCGGAAATCGGAACGTTCCACTTAGTAGCCCTTTCCCCTTTAATTTCCGCGCCCACAGAGGGTGCGGCGTTAAACCAAGGATAAGAAAAGATCGCGTAAAAAGGCACGAACAATAGCGTGGTGTAAAAGTTGAACAAAGGCCCTTTGTAGGAGGAAGCGATAGAAGAGTAGCTCAAACCTAGCGAGTTTATGTAGGACTCAACGCCGCTTCTACCAGCGTAAACAAGCGAAGCAAGAGAAAGCACTAGCGAAAAAACGCCGTAAAGCATGAGCGTGGTGATGAGCTTGTAGCCTGCGCGAGGCGCAAAGATGTTTAGCGCAATGAGTGATGCAAAAGTCAAAGACGCAACGACAGATTCGAGAAACGGAGATGAAAGCGCTTGAAGCGCAGGAATTCCGAGAATTAGTCCTATCGAAGAAAGCGCGAAAACAAAGGAAAGCGCGATGAGCGCAAGATAAGGCATGGTTTCAACGGTTATTCCCATAAAGGTAAAGGTCGAACCGATAAACCCACCAAGTGACCTTGAAACCCACACATAGTCTCCGCCAGTTCTTAGAATTCTACGTGACATCATGGTGTAAACCACGATTTGTGGTACAATCAGCGCAAACGCGATTATGGAACCCATAACAAGGTTAAGACCGTAAACCGTTGGAAGAGAAGAAACGCTAAAACCTACGAGCGCAAGCGCTGCGCCAACCGACATATAACTCACATTTATCGCGATCGCGTCTAGTAACGACACGTTTTTCACAAGACCAGTGCTTTCTCTCACAAAGAGCATCGGCTTTTCAGAGGCCATTTTTGTTATAAAAGCGGATTTCCACAATTTAAAAGTTGCTTTAAAAGCTATTTAAGGAATGTTTAATTCAAGTTTGTGTATAACCCTTGTTTCTATCGGTAAAGGATATGTGAAAGCGGATAAGTTAAAAAACACGAATTTACAATGTTTAATCCAAATCATAATACACGCTTTTGAAAAATCAAACACTATTAATGCAATTTGTCATACAAGAGCATCTAATTTTTTGTAGTCTCATTCACAAAATGTTTTAGGATGCGCCAACCCAAAGTAAAAAAGTCAATGTTATGATTTAAAGAAATCTGTTTACCAAAATTGTGAGTTGCCATACTTTAAAAAACGAAGCTTCTATTTCATAACCCTGGCTTAAGGGTAGAAGATGAAACAACACTCTTTTTGAGGGTAGCTCTAATCCCATTATGTTGAGTCACACTTGTCAATTGTCGCCTTAACCAAGACGTCTTTGACCCTCAACCCTCTATCGAATAGATTTTTTCTGTAAAAGGGTAGCGAGGTTTTCTGCCCTTTCGAACGCTATTTTCTATAAAAATCATATTATGTCTAATAATTGAGTGTGTTAATTTAGCACTGCCTCACCCATTATCGCTCATGTCTTATAAGGCTCCAAAACATCGTCTAGCAGGATTCCAAAAATACGCGCGCAATATTCGGCGTGTAATAGCCTACAGCTTCTGAGTGCGTCGAAGACCATGGCATGTTAAAAACTCAGCTTAAAGTTGCGTGTAAACTGTGCAAAACACGCAGACAAGGAAGAATATAAAAAGAACAAACACACGATGAGCAAAACCGAGCTTCGACAACTCGCTTTACACTTAAGCAGAACAAATTGCAAGCTTTACTCTCTCAGGTTGCTGAGTTTACCAAGCTAGGGAGCGCTTCTTTCTTGGACTTGCGAACAAACCCAAGAAATAACACAAGCTTTTGTGCTTGGTTTTCTCTCAATCAGGTTGGAGGCTTTCGGATGTAAGGCAGTGGGACTAGGTAAAAACAAAAAGGCTCGTCTTAAGCAAAATCGGCTTCTTTTCTACACAGGGTGTTCCAAGAAAACCAGGTGTGCGTCAAGCTCTACCCCTTAGAATCTATGTGGTGTTTTTGGTTGAACAACCCGAAACCCAAACACAGAAAACACGCAAACCCAAGAAAGCGGTGGACGTGGACCTGGGGATCGTAAGACTTGCCATCCTCAGACGGTCGCTTCCTTGAGAACCCAAAACCGCTTGAGTGCTCTCTTGAAAGAATCAAAGTGGTACAGAGAACTCAAGAAAGGGGTTTCTCTCAAAGGTTCAAAACGAACACGAAACTCACAAAGAGCGCGTCAAGCATTTTAGACAATTCAAACTCTGGGTTCTCCCCGCGCAAGAGTACGACGTTTGGTTTTGAAGGATTTAACGTGGGTCCAAAAAAGCGAAACCAAGAAAAGTATGAGACTTTACAATTCTTCGTTTTCAGAGCTCAGTAGAAAGTGTTTGCAAAACGCAGAAAACTGGTTTTACCAGTTTCCTCTTACAACATTTCCCGTGAATGTTTGTGGTGAAATCAACTAGGGTTTGACTCTGAAAGACCGAGTGTTTCGCTGTGCCTTCTGTGGTTTTGCTATTGACCGCGACTTGAACGCTTGTTTTAAAACGTGCAGGGTGCCACCGCGGCAGCCTAGAAAGCTCCGTCTCACCTCATCTTCCATCCTTAGACTTGGCAAGAAGGCAAAGCGGAGCAATGATGACGAAGCTCCCACCTTAAGAGCGGGGGGTAGCTCACATTTAGTTTTGGCCGACCCTTTCTTTTCTATTTAGAACAAGTGATAGAAACCTGTAAATTGGATGAACAAATTTGCTATAAGGTGCGGTTAAAAAGATTGTAATTATAGTAGAATCTCTGAGCAGAAAGAATATGACCCACTCAGGTTGTGAAAATAAAAGGATGAACCCTATTCCCGTTATACCAGAAATTAAGAGAAGCGCGAGTAGGCTGTTACCAAATTTTGAAGTGTTTTCTGATTCAGGCGCGCTGTGAGTTATTACATTGAGGAAAAGCGTTGTTGCCGAGCCTGCAGTCATCATTAGCGAGCCAATAAAATATAACGAGAGTAATAGATAGTTTTTGAAGGGATAAAATAATATGGTAATCCAGTCTAAAAGAAATCCATACATCACTAATGCGTGAAAAGAGAGTCTATAATAGTTTGCTTCTTCTGATGGATAGTTACAACCAGCTCCCCCTCCTTTAAAGTTTTTGTGAGAAAGTGTATCATAAACTGCTTTAAACACTGCATTTAAATCAATTTTTTTACCGTTTGATATTGTCTTCCAATAATAATATCCTTGAATTGACCATAAAATAAGTAAGTAAGCGTAAAGTGAGTATTCAATAGAAAAGAAATAATAGCTTGGAAAAACTTTGCTTATACCCAAACGAATAGAAAAGAGGGAGTTTAATCCATGATTAAATATAACATATGACAATCCAACGAAAAAGAATAGCATAGTTAGAATGGCGTACAACAGTGGTGATTTGTCAATAATTCTTCTCATGAAATTTGGAAAAGCGAATTCTTTATACGTAAACTGTCTAATTTCGCCTAAAATTTTAGGAATGTTTATACCAAACTCATGAGGTGGTGTATATGGACAAGCATAATAACACTGTCTGCAATCATGACAAAGGTTTGCTAAATGAAACACATCACCTTTAGAAAAATTCCTTCTTGTTTCAATAGAATCCCATACATCGCAAAAGCCCTCACAATATCTGCACGCATTGCATATTGTGAGTTGTCTAACAGCTTCATTTACTAATTCATCATTTTTTGTTTGATACAAATCGACCAGCCCTCATTCCAAATACTGTTCCTATGGTAAGCCCAAAACCACCCAAATATCCTTTAGTTAACACATTACCCGACATCACTTCTCCTGCTGCAAGCACGTTTTCAAACTCACCATCACTACTCAACACTTGGCCCTCATGATTTACTTTTAGGCCCATGTAAGTAAAAGTAAGACCTGGCCTAAGTGGATAGGCATAAAATGGCGGTGTGTCTATTTTTCTTGCCCAATGTGATTTAGGCGGATTAAGCCCTTCTGTATGGCATTCGTCTAGAGTTGTTTTATTAAATTTTCCAATCACTACGCTGTCATTAAATTTTTTTACAGTCTCAATGCAAGAGTCTACTGGCAAATTGAGTTGTCGAAAAAGATCTTTTAAATCATTTGAAAAGTATGGTGGATATGCTGTCGGAAGAAAATCGGTTAACATTTTAGAATCAATTATCACATAAGCTATTTGATCAGGCTGTTCGGCGATTAAGCGCCCCCAAATCGCATATCTTTTAGGCCAAAGATCTTCGCCTTCATCATAAAATCTTTTTCCATTTTTATTTATAACAATGCCCATTGGTATTGCGTCTATTCTTGTAACTATGCCACCATCAAATTTTGGAGCTCTTGCGTCTACAGCTACCATATGACCTTCATACGGGCTACCTATAGTTTTTGCGCCGTTTTTAATCATACTAAAAAGAGGGAAACCCTTATTGTGTTTTGTACCTCTTATTATAAAGTTGTTGATTATATCACCCCAGTATTCCCTAAGCTTTTCAAGGTTTGCTTCAAACCCTCCAGAAGCAATAATCACCCAATCAGCAGAAACTTGAATCCTTTCTGTTCCTAACCGAACAACAATATGTTCACACCTTTTTTCTTTAAACCTTAAATCTTGCACTTCAGCGTTGTATAATATTTTTATTCCTATTTTTTTGGCAAATTCATGATATGAGTTAATAAGCGCCTTCCCACCTCCTAAAAAGAAAGCGTTTGTACGAGCAAGACTTAAAGTTCCTTTTATCTCTCCTTTCTTAAACTTAACACCGTGATTCTCCATCCATCTGGGAATGTTTTCTGAATCTTCTATTACGGTTTCAGCCATGTGTTCGTCCAATTTATTCCCCGAAACACTTCTTAAATCAGCTAGGAACTCTTTTTTTGTGTACTCTCCAGACGTAAATTTATCTTGCGAATGCATGTATCTTATATCTCTAGTATATTTCGTATTTCCTCCGCGTTCGTATACAGGTGCGGCCTCAAGAATTAAGGTTTTCAATCCACTTTCTGCGCATGTTATTGCTGCAGTTAACGCAGCATTGCCCCCACCTATGACAAGCGTTTGAACGCTTTTCATTTTTTCTTTCTTTTAATCAACCGATTTTTATATTTCTATCGATTTTGCGCAAATTCTTTAGATAGAATATACAGAGCGAAACTTCATTATAAAAAAATGAAAGACCTTACTAGCAATTGTATTGCGATTAATCTTTAAAATATGGCATAATTTCAAAAGAAATAGTTCGCATTGAGTTTTTCCGCATTTCGTGTGTTATCCCTGGAAACATTATTTTTAATAATAATTCAGTAATTCCCAATAGCTTTTTATAAACTTGAATTTTCTCAATTACTTCAGAAGGAGTACCAATCAGCATTTCATCAAGCAATTGATCTTTGATATCATTAAACGGAACACGACTAGGGTCGATAGGCATACCCTCTTTTGTCATTAAATGTCCCCATTTGTAATAATCCTCTTCATAAGATCTTAAAATAGATTCGGTTGCTTTTTTTAACTCTTCTTTGTCTTTGCTCACAAAACATTCTCTTCTTAAGGGAAAGTCTATTACGTGTTTTTTTAGCATATGAGCTGTTTCCCTAAATAACCGAACCTTTTTTTCTAATAAATGAATTG
Source organism: Candidatus Marsarchaeota G1 archaeon BE_D (assembly GCA_003019595.1). GTDB lineage: Archaea > Thermoproteota > Thermoprotei_A > Marsarchaeales > Marsarchaeaceae > BE-D. Next base: position 25,124 of record NEXD01000013.1, on the reverse strand, counting down.
GTGTTACAGGGTCCATAATCCAAGCGTCACCACGCCTCAACACGGCTTTTATTGCCTCATCGCTCTTAGCTGCAAGCCATATGGGCGGTCTTGGTTTTTGAGTTGGTAAAGGATATATTCTAATATTAAATTCATTTATCTTTATTACTTCACCTTGCAATAAACTTTTTACAACTTTAATTTTGTCGTCGTAAATCTCTTTTTTCTTTTTGAAATCAACGGAAAAAGCAGCATATTCCTCTTTTCTATAGCCTAGTCCAATTCCTAAAATACTTCTACCATTACTAATATTGTCCAACACAGCAATATCTTCAGCTACCTTTATTGGATTATGCAAAGTAAGAACTATTATGTCTGTTCCTAGCTTCATTTGTTTTGTAACGGCCGCAGCTGCCGCTAAAACTGGAATGGGAGACGGACACCAGCCATCTGCGGCAAAATGATGCTCTCCAACATATATACCATAAAAGCCAAGTTCTTCTGCCAAAATGCTCTCTTTTAAAAATTCTTGATAGGCACTATTCCATGAGTTTTTTGATTGAAGAGTGTAATGTAAAGAAAATTTCAATGTAAGCTAAGTTCTTTTGAGTTAGTATTTATATGTTTTTCGCAAAAAGACGTAGAACATCTAAATAAGCGGTCACATTGTTACGCTATTTGTATCGCTCAAAGTTTAAAAGTAAAGTCTTGGGTTTTGTTAAAGTTTTCTCTATCATTCAACAAAACCTAAGGGAGCACGCATGTTTTTGAAATGTGCAATGCATTTTAAGGACTCGATGTTATCACAAAATACAAGATTGTTGTTCAAAATTCTCAACGAAACGTCGTCTTCCGCTCTATGAAAACTTAAGAGTTTCAAGCTCCAGATAGACGCACTTGAGCTCAAAGTTTTTACATCTTTTGTAGTGAATCGTTGTACAGTTCACGAATCACATTCAAATTAATGGTCTCCAGCACATTATAAGGACATTATGAGGGTTTATTCAATCTTTATAAAACCGCAATTGACTCAGTTTTAACAGCGAATACGTTTTTACCCCCCTCTTTTTAAGTTCCTCAGAGCCTCCCTCTTCTCGATCTAAAATAACAAACACTCCAATAAGAGAAACGTTATACGATTTTATCGTATCAACCGCTTTTAAAGTGAAAGAACCCGTTGTCAACACATCATCAACCAAAATTATTTTTTCATAAGGTGAAATTTTTCCAATGAGCGCATTGCGCTCTGTTTCGGATCTTCTAAGGTAAAATAATCCTTTGTTTAATCGGTATGCAATTATTGAAGCCCAAGGCAAACCGCTATACTCAATTCCACCAATTTTGTCAAACTCAAAAGGACTTATAGTTTCTAATAATGCTTCTACTATCATACCAAAAACATGAGGATGCGTAAAAACTCTTTTTAAGTCAACAAATGGTAAAACATCATATTTTGAGTCATCGATATTTATAGCTCCTATTTTATTCAATTCTTCAATTAATTTTTGTTTGCTTGTCATATAGTATACCTACGTGTTGAATTTAAATATTTTACTAAGAACGAGTTCTTTTAACCAATTTGTGCTAAATATCGCAAGCTGAAATATATTAATGACAAATTGTCTCAATTTTTAACTTGCTGTAAAAATTTTTACTTTTGGTTCAGTGTATAATTGTCTCTTTATAAATTGGGTTTAATCTTCTTGTATCACTAGTTTTGGGTTGACCACTACGCCGTTCTAATATTAACGGATCTCTTATATTATATAATCTCAAGTATAAAAATGAGAAGCACAATCATTCTATTCAAAGGCTACATATAGACAGTTAGAATTTATTGTCTTATTAATCCAGCCAAAATGATTAATTCTTATAATTCCCTTTAATTTTGATTTAGTTATGAATGATGTCGATGTAGTTATTGAAAATGGTAAAATCGCTTTCGAAGATCAAATTGTTGAAGGCATAATAGCATGCGCCAAAGGTAAAATCGTTTCGCTAGGTATAACAAAAACTTTTTCGTCATTTGATATAAAGATAGACGCGAAAGGTATGCTAATCATGCCAGGAGCTATTGATGAGCATGTTCATTCTCGCGAACCTGGTTTAGAGTATAAGGACAATTTTGAAAATGCTACTAAAGGAGCTATTGCAGGAGGTGTCACTACAATACTTGAAATGCCAAACACAATACCTCCAGTTGATTCAGCAAATAGTGTGCGTTACAAACTGGAAAAAATAATGTCAAAAGCATACGCAGATTTTGGATTATACGGGGTATTACATAATTCCAATGTTGATAAATTTGAAGAAATGGTAAGGGAAGGTGTAATAGGATTTAAAATCTTTTTGGGCCCAACGACTGGAAATATTCCCCCTCCGAATGATGGACAACTTTATGAAATCTTATCAAAATCATCAAAATTCAATATCCCAATAACCTTTCATGCAGAAAATGCGAGTATTATAGCTTACATGAGTGAAAAATTAAAAAGCCTAGGAAGAATTGATCCATTAGCACATACGGAATCAAGACCCCCTATATGTGAAGAGGAAGCCGTTCAAAAAGTTGCATTAATCGCAAAATATACGGGTGGTATAGCTCATATATTACATATCAGTGCAGCAAGTGTTTTTGAAATAATTACGCAAGCGCGCAAAAAAGGCGTACATATATTTGGTGAAACATGCCCACAATACTTATTTCTCTCGACAGATGATTACGCAAAATATGGAAACCTTATTAAGATAAATCCACCATTAAGAGACAAAGATAACCAAAAAGCTCTTTGGCAAAAGATATTAAATGGTGATGTGTATTCAATTGGTTCTGATCACGCCCCCCATGCGCCAGAAGAAAAATCAAGTGATGTTTGGAATTCGGCCGCAGGCTTCTTAGGCGTTCAAACTGTTTATAGATTACTTATAGATGCGGCTCTAAAAAATCAAATAAACATCCATACGGTGATCAGGCTATTGGCCAAAAATCCAGCGATGCTTTTTAAGCTTTATCCCACAAAGGGATGTATAGCTTTAGGATCTGACGCTGATCTTGTTATACTTAATCCAAAAGACGAAACCGTTATCGACGAAAAAATTCTTTATTCGAAATATCCTCTAACACCTTTTCTAAACTGGAAGTTAAAAGGTAAAATTGAAAAGACAATTCTTAGAGGCAAAATTGTATTTGAAAATGGTGAAGTTAAAGGTCCTAGTGGAAAATTTTTGAAAAAGGTTTGATAATATCTTAAAAATTAGAACCATTCATCGAATGCGATCTTAATCTGATTTAAATCGTAGTTTGCTCTTAAAAGTATATATAGTAATACTCTTGCTTTTAATCCAGTGAGAGAATTGGACGTAATTACACCCTTCATTATTAAATCGATTTCAGAGCCTGGATGTGAGTATGTACGCTTTAACACTTGGCCATTATTTGTTCTAGATGACAATACCACTGGTATCTTCTTTGCAAGTCGCTCAACTTTATTGGCCATTATTGCTGGTACATGACCACCACCTGTTCCTTCAATAACGAGTCCATCAAAACGTAGCTTCTCTATAGCATCCAAAAGACTACCATCATCTCCTAGCACAATTTTGTATAGTGCGACTTTTTTGTCTGGTAAGTCTTTGCTTATTTTAACATGCGGATGAGTGGGGGGCCTGAGCGCAATTTTCACCTCATTTTCAACTATCCAACCTATTGGTCCAACTTGTGGAGAACGAAAGGCAGCCAAGTTGGTGGTGTGTGTCTTTTGGACATAGCGTGCAATGTGTATTTCGTCATTCATGACGACTAGTGTACCTAAACCTTTTGCATCTTTCGAAGCGGCAACTTGTATTGCAGATAGTAAATTCGCTAAACCGTCAGCGCCAAGAAGTGTTGGATTCTTCATCGCTCCTGTTACAACGACTGGTTTTAAGCTATCTATTGTAATGTCGAAAAAGAAAGATGTTTCTTCCATGGTATCCGTTCCTTGAATGATTACCACACCGTCTGCGTTACTTTCAAATTCTCTCTCTATTAGGCTTGTTAATTCCACTAGGTCATTAAACGTTATATCAACCGATGGTATTTTCTTAAATTGACAGGTTTTAAGACGCGCATATTCATGAGCTTGTGGGACATTCTGAATTATTTCGTCTACGCTTAACGATGGTGCTACTCCTAGTTGTTCTTTTTTATGAAAAGAAGATATTGTACCTCCTAATGATATTATAGTAATATGTGGAAGCCTTGTCATTATTAATTATCAAATATGCGCGTTTTTAAATATTTGTCATGAAAACCTTTTCTTGTATAAGCGACTTTTCACGCTCACCTTTTGTCCTAGAACATTCATGTTTAACCTAAAACGGGTCAGATCAACCAATAATACTCATAAACCACAAATTGCTCATACAATAGTCATTACGATTAATAATAGCTCACAGATATTTGGCTATTGTTATTATGTAAATGTTTATTACCTCAAATACGTATTGATCTTACACGAGCTCATAATTCGATGCAGTCATAAAAAACCTCTACTCATGAACTTGTGCTTTCTTTACACCAAAACATAGAAATATTAAAAGATAAAAGTGATGATTTGTTAAATTACTGATTATTCTTTAAACTTTTATTAGAATAAAAAAGTATAGTCTTTATATATATTAAATTTGAGCAAATTACATAAAAACTTGCACAATTAATTACAATTATATGTTTACGCATCATCTTAAATGTGTCTGAACATCTTTTTAACGGTTACCGCGATTGTTATAACAAAATCTCCCGCAATAGTGGTACTCTTTTTGAATTCATTCAGGCACCATGAAATCCGAAACTCTTATTAAAAACTCTAAATCTTCCATTTTCTTGTTCTGCCTTGATTGAGAGACTAAAAGAAGATATGATAAATCTTGGAGAAATTGGTAAACAAGAAACGGGTGGAATTAGCAGACCTTCTTTTAGTGACTACGATATAGAAGCAAGAAAGTATGTTTTAAAAAGATTTAAGGAAGCTGGTTTAATGATTCACATAGATGCTGCTGGAAACATAATCGGGATAAGGCCTGGGAAAGTTGAATCTCCTATTGTTACTACAGGTTCGCATATAGATTCTGTGTGGAATGGGGGAATGTTTGATGGTACACTAGGCGTTATAAGTGGACTTGAAGCAATAAGAATGCTCAATGACAGTAACATTAAGACCGATCTTCCAATTGCATTAATTGTTTTTACTGATGAAGAAGGGGCTTTTTCTTCGTTGACTGGTAGCTCATATTTTGCAGGATTGTTAAAAAAGGAAGAATTGTATGAATTAAAGAATAAGTACGATGGGAAAAATTTAAAGAAGGATTTGAAAAAATCCCAAAAGAAGGTTATGTTGAAAGATTCGAAAAGCCCATTAAAAGTCATGTTGAACTTCATATAGAACAAGGACCAGTTCTTGAATCAAATAATAAAGATATAGGAATAGTCACTGGAATCGTAGGTGTCAGATGGTTGAAAATAACGTTTATCGGTAAACAATCTCATGCAGGGGCTACACCAATGAATATGAGACGCGATCCTGTAATCCCTCTAGCTAAAACCGCTCTTAAAATACGAGAAACTGCATTGTCATATAAAGAAATGGTTGGGACTGCTGGGTACATCAAAGTTTTTCCTAACGTAGTTAATGTTATAGCTGGCGAGGCTACGATAACTGCAGACATAAGAACGCTTGACCTTACCGACCTTGAAAACGCTGTCCAAAAGATTCTTAGATCAGCTAAAATGTATGCGCAAAATGAAAAAGTTGGGTTCAATTATTCAATACTACAAAACAAAGATCCAGTAATATGTTCGCAATCAGTTATGCAAGCAATTAAACAATCAACAGAAGAACTTGGTTATTCATACATACTACTTCCAAGTAGAGCGGGACATGATACACAAAATGTCGCAAAAATTACAAAAGACGTGGGTATGATTTTTGTTCCTAGCAAAGGCGGAATTAGCCACTCACCAGATGAATGGACTGAATGGGAACAAGCGCACAAAGGAGTCGAAGTTCTCAAAAACGTTTTAATAAGGCTTGCAAGCAACATAAAAAGTTAATCTTTAAGTGCATCGGTCAGAAAAAACACTAATTTTTATTCAATTGATCAAGATTTTTTGGTTAAAAATAAAAACAATTATAGATTTGCTGTTTATATCTGTCTATCGTTAGATTTAAATCTTAGATTCGGCAACGCACCAATATGCACACACTTAATAGTAAGAGGGGAATTTCAAAATTTATCCTCTCAGTGATATTAATAGTAATACTTATTGCAGGCATCGGTATATATCTTGCGACTAGACATACTTCTACGTCCGCACCCCCTAAAACTGTGTACATTGCAGCCTTTTTCCCATTAAGCGGTAGTCTGGCTTATTTTGGTCAAACTTCGTTAGATGCGGCAAAATTGGCTGCGCATGATATTAATGCCCAAGGTGGAATAAAGGCACTTGGAGGTGCAAACATTAGCATAATCGCAGTTGATACTACAAGTGATCCTTCTAACGCATATTCTATTGTGAGCAACTTTTTGTCCACCCATAAAAACATTAGCGCGGCCATAGGGCTTTATGCAAGTGGATTAACCTTACCTGTTTTGCCATTGTTTCAAAAATATCAAATTCCTTTGATTCATACGGCGTTCTCAAATCTCGCAACTAATGCAAATTACACTTTTGGCTTTAGGATTGCTCCAAACGCAACAGTTTTTGGCACAGCGATGGTTAACTTTCTTGAATATTTGAATAACCAATACCACCTTAATCTTACAAGAGTTGCACTAGTTTACGAAAATGATGCCTACGGTAGTGGTGTGGCACAGGCGATTCTTTCTATACTTTCTCAATTATCTCAGTATACCGTCGTATTAAATGAACCTTATTCTCTTGCGGGCTTTGTGAACGCCCAACCAGTAATTAGTGCTGTTGAGAAGGCGAATCCACAAGTGATTCTAGAAGTATCGTATTTAAGCGATGCAGAGCTTATTGTAAAGGGACTAAGAGCACAAGGCATTAATGTACCAATTATAGGTGGATCTGGCGGTTTCCCTCTTGCGCAATTCTATCAGGCATTAGGTAATTTAACAAATGGAATATTTTCAGCCGCCGCGTTTAATCCGTTTGAAAACAAATCGATTGCTCAGCAAGTAGGACAGGAATTTCTATCGACGTATGGGTTCGAAATGCCTGAAGCTGCTGGATCTTATTATGCAGCAGTTTGGGTTATTGCTGATGCGATTAATTACGCTGGTTCTGCCAACCCCATTAAAATTGATCAAGCATTACACAAAATTGTGATAACTTCTGGCGGTGCTTTAATATTACCAGAGGACAAAATAGCTTTTGACTCCATTGGCGCAAACATATACGCTGAACCTGTGATTGGCCAATGGCAAAACGGAAAATTCGTTGCAGTTTACCCTGAAAATCTAGCGACTGCAAAGATCCAACTTCCTTCTTAAAAGGGTTTGAGTGATGGATCTTTTACTAGTAATAATTCAAGCGATACTTAATGGTCTTTTGTTGGGTGGTATCTATGGAATAATCAGCGTTGGTTTAACACTCATTTTTGGTGTTATGAAGATTGCGAATTTTGCGCATGGTGAACTAATGATGTTGGCAATGTACTTTACGTATTTTTTTGTTCTTTTTACATCATTAAATCCTTTATTTTCTTTGGTACTTTCAGTGCCAACACTTTTCGTAATCGGTTATGGAATAGAATCTCAGCTCTTGCACAGAGTTTTACCTAAGGGAGAAAATCCTGTAATTTTAATTACGATTGGTTTATCTATTTTTCTCTCTAATTTGGCTGAAGTCTTATGGAGCCCTAATTACTTAGTCGTCCCAATTTCTTATCCAAACACAGTTTATAAAATTTTAGGTCTTGTGTTTCAAGAATCTTATCTTATTATATTTGCTGGGTCGATCATAACAGTAGTATCCTTATGGATCTTTCTTACAAAAACGAAGACTGGAATAATGATGAGGGCAACAGCACAAGACCCTTTTGCTGCATCTTTAATGGGAATAAACCCTGATAAGATTTTCCCTTTGGCATTCGGTTTGGGAGCTAGTCTTACTGCTGTCGGCGGTTCACTACTTGCTCCATTATATCCGATTTTTCCTACAATAGGTTCTTATTTCGTTTTGCTTATGTTTATTACAGTAGTTGTGGGAGGACTTGGTTCTATTTGGGGAACATTTGCGGGTGGCATAATAATAAGTGTAGTGCTATCTATTAGTTCGGTTTTCTTTACTGGAGACATAGCCACAGTAATTCTTTTTGTTTTCTTCTTGATAGTTTTACTGTTTAGGCCACGAGGAATTTTTGGAAAGTCGGTGAGAATTGGTTGAATACAAATTTAAAATCATTAAGTGTTTTCCTATTATTGCTTTTTGTTCCATTAATTGCGTATGTGAGTTTTTTGAATTATTTTTCTGTTATTGTTCTAGCGCTTTTTTACTCAGCCTTGGGAAGTGCATGGGACATTTTGGGTGGAAGAACTGGACAACTATCTTTTGGTAACTCCGCCTTTTTGGCAATAGGTGCCTATACTTCAACTTTGCTTTTTTTGGATTTCCATTTAACACCTTGGATAGGATTAATTTTCGCAGGAATTTTCGCGTCAGTTTCGGCCTTGCCTTTAGGTCTTATTTCCTTAAGGCTTAAAGGCCCATTTTTTGTAGTCGGCACTTTTGCTTTTGTCGAAGTTATCCAATTATTACTTACACACTTTGTAAAAATAACAGGAGGAGACATAGGACTTATTATTCCACTCACTAATAAATTAATAGATATGGAATCAAATAATCCCTTGTTTTATGCTTACTTAATCGAAGGAATATTGTTTTTAGCTATTGGCGTTAATTATCTTTTAAGTAATTCAAGAACTGGTTATTTACTAATCGCTATAAAAGAAGATGAGGACGTTGCCTCATCTTTAGGAATAAGAACGACCATTTACAAAGTGTTTGCTTTTCTTATCAGCGCGTTCATCACAGGAATGGTGGGTACGTTTTATGCTCAGTATTATCTTTTTATAACGCCCACCAATACAGCAAGTATACCTTTGTCAATTCAGATCGCAATAACCGCAATTATTGGGGGTTCTGGTAAAATTTGGGGACCAGTTTTAGGTGGCTTTTTGTTAGAAACACTCGCATTTGCTGTGACATTTCTACCTCCAATTCCAGGATTAGACTATCTTATTTATGGAGTTCTATTAATTTCAGTACTGATATTATCACCTGGTGGAATTTATGAAATTTTTACAAAAAGAGGTTTAGCAAAATGATTTTAGAAGTAAAAAATCTTAGAAAAACATTTGGCGGAGTAGTTGCGCTTAACAATGTATCGTTTTCCGTGAAGAACCAAGAAATCTTTGTAATAATTGGTCCTAATGGTTCAGGTAAAACAACTTTGTTTAATGTCATTACCGGATTCTATAAACCAGATGAAGGTATTATATACTATGAAGGAAGAAATATAACTGGTTTGCCAACTTGGAAGATAGCAAGATTAGGTCTTGTAAGAACATTTCAGAACACAAAACCCTTTCTCAATCTTACGGTTAAACAAAATGTATTGATAGGCGCTTTGGCAACGACTAAAGAAAATGCGCTAAAACGAACACAAGAAGCTATAGAGTTAGCCGGATTAAAGCAAAAAGAACACAGACTTGCAAAAGAATTAAGTATTCAGGATCGAAAAAAGTTAGAAGTGTCTCGTGCACTTGCCACAGGCGCAAAAACGTTACTATTAGATGAACCATTTGCTGGACTTATAGATGAGGAAATTGAAGAATTTTTAGAACTCATAAAAGGATTAAAAAAATCAGGCAAGACGATAGTGCTTATTGAACACGTTCTTAAGGCGGTCAAGAAAATATCTGAAAGGGTTATGGTTATGGATAACGGGAATAAAATCGCAGAGGGTTCTTATGATGAAGTGATTGTGAATAACAAAGTAAGGGAGGCTTACTTGGGTGAAACAATTATTACTCCTTGAAAAAATATCCGCGTCATACAATTCTTTACCAGTACTACATAACATCGATCTAGAATTGTACGCTGGAGAATTTCTTTCAATAATAGGCGCTAATGGTATGGGAAAGAGCACGCTTCTAAAAACAATCATAGGTGCTGTAAAAGCGGTAACAGGGAAAATTTTCTTTAAAGGTGAGGACATAACAAACCTATCAATACACGAGAGAGTAAAAAAGGGAATCTCTTTGGTTCCTGAAGGTCGAAGAATTTTTCCTGATCTAACTGTAGAAGAGAACTTGAAAGCTGCAGCTAGTTATACGAAGGATAATAAAGTCATTGGAGTTGCATATGAATATTTCCCTGTGTTAAAGAACAAAAGAAATGTCTTAGCGGGCAATCTATCAGGCGGTGAGCAACAAATGTTGGCGATAGGCCGAGCTTTAATTCAAAAACCCTCATTATTGATGATGGACGAACCTTCTCTCGGACTTTCTCCTGCAATGGTAAAGAATTTATACAAGAATATCTACGAAATAAAACGAAATAATCCCACTTTAAGTATAGTTTTAGTAGAACAAAACGCTGAATATGCGACTTTATACGCCGATTCTGTATGCGTAATGGAATCTGGCAAAATTAGTGAAAAAATGAGCCTTTCAGAACTTAAAGAATCAGCCTTCAAAAAATATTTCGGATTTAGCGATTAGGCGCAAAGAGGTCTGTCAACATGTTTATCGTTGAAAGCTTCTCTAGTGTATTTATTTTTTGCAGGATTTCTTTGTTATTATTTTTAAGTATATAGGGCAATGTTGATTCAAACTTGCTCAAAAGTTGCTTTTCATCAAAAGGTTTTCTCCAATCACCACGCGGATTGTCAACGAATTTTTCAAACTTTTTTCCATTATTTAAAACTATGCTAACTTTTGCCCCCCACATTTCTGGAAACATCCTATTTATTTCATCGTCTTGAACGACAGAAACAACCTTTGCAATTTTTTTCCAGTCTTTTTTAGCGACCTTTTCATCCTTAAATGACTCTATATTCAATTCATCTTCTAAAAGCGTTTTAGCAATGATATAAGGGATAGAAAATTTTGCAGCCAACGAATTTTTTGGATTTTTTGAATTCAACATAGCCGCATCCCTAAAAGTGTACACGATAATCTTGCCAATTTGATCGATCTCAATTTCATTCTTTATACTTAAAGTCGCTTCAATTGCTGCGTGTGTGTATCCGCAACACGGAAAGATTTTAAAATAGTTTTTTGTAATAAAGTATTCTTTTTCCAAATTTATTAATGGGTTCGCATTTATTTTGCCCGTTGAGCTTATAGCCTTTGCTAACGAGCTAATTAAAGCATTTTTCTGGCCCTTAATGCCAGCGTTTGAAAAAGAATAGCTCAAAAAACCCGCCAAGGATGCCAAACCCGCATATACATTCCTTATGGTTGCACCAGTTATTGCCGTTTCCCAACTGGTCGAATGGGCCATGTTTGCTGCAATTCTCATAATATTCTCTAGAAACTCTTGGTCGCGTTTGTCAAAAACAAGTGAAATTGCTATAGCTGCGCCTATAGAAGCCCAGGTACCATGAGTATGTAAACCCTCGCGAAAAGGTTTAAGAGCATATCCAATTCTCGTTCCTACTTCATAGCCAATTATGAATGCTTCTAAAAATTCTTTGCCCGAACAAGCAGTGAACTCCGACGCGGCTAGTGTAGCTGGTAAAATTTGTACCGCTGCGTGAGAGCCTGCTATTCTGTGTCCCTCGTCTAATTCCAATACAGTACCAGAGGAAGAATTAATAAGCGCCGCAGTTTGTTCTTTGACTCGAGCGTCACACCCTAAAATTGTACATCTTCCATCATTCCGCATCATATTAGCTAGGTTTTGTATGTATTCAGCTTCTAAATAACCGCGTGCAATAACAGCCATCGTGTCCATGATGATTTTTTTCGCATGAGTTCTTTCGTTTATTGGAATATCTTTTAATCTTGTAATTGATGCAAATTCCGCAAGCCTTGTTATATAGTTCATAAGCCTTCCAAACCGCTAAACTATATTTTAATCTTTTTTTATTAGCTTAGATAGGTTTTAATGCTAGCCATTGAATTTCTAAAGCAAACTATTAACGGTTCAAGTTTTGAAAAGGTTTATGGTAAAGGGTTTGAGAATCTCTAATTAAATCTCTTCTACCACAGGGTTTCTGAGCACTCCTATTTTGCTAATTTCCGCTTCGACCACATCCCCAGATTTGAGAAACGGCTTTCCCGTGAAAAACGCGACACCTTCTGGCGTTCCTGTGCAAATCACGTCAGCTGGTTCAAGCGTTATACCCGCTGACAAATTTTCAACCAATTCTTCGATCGAAAAAATCATGTCGCTCGCTCTTCCATTCTGCATGGTTTCACCGTTTACCCTAAGTTTTAGCTCTAGTGAGTACGGGTCTGGTATTTCGTCAGGCGTGACAAGCCATGGTCCAAGTGGTAACGAAGAGTCAAGCGCTTTACCTTTGACCCAGTTTGGACCGTAAGGCGTTGCGGGAAACTGAAGGTCTCTGAAACTTATGTCGTTTGCCACGGTGTAACCCGCAACGTACTCAAAGCATTCGCTACGTTCTACGTATTTTGCGCGCTTTGAAACAATAAGCGCAAGCTCGACCTCCCAGTCCACTTTTTTTGATATGCGCGGAATCAAAATTGGCTCATCAGGGTTTACGATGCAGTTTCTAAACCTTGTGAAAAAGTAAGGTGAAGTAAAAGGCTTGGTTTTTCCTTCGCTTGCGTGTGAGTAGTAGTTCACCGCGGCAAGAAAAATCTTTTCTGGGTTTAAAACTGGTGAAACAATTTTCACACTCGAAAGAGGAACGCTTTCTTCCTTGTAAATCTGCTCTTCGATTCCGCAAAGCTTTTGAAGCAAGCCTTTTTTCAAAAGCTCGTCCACTGTGTTCACGTTTTCAAACCCAAATTTTTTACACACATCTTTCACGTCGTAAACCAAACCGTCTTTTATCACGCCGACTCTCGTAGCGCCTTGCACTCTGTAGTTACATATTTTCATTTTGTCTCACTTTTTCCTAAAAACGCACTCGTGCGAAAATCAGCGTCGGAGCCCACAAGCCTTTTGTCGTCCTGTCGCACACGTTGTCCCTGTCAAAATAAAGGTTTGTCCCAAGCCCTACCAAAACCGCGGCCACTAAACCAAGAGCTCTGTTCATCAAGCGGTTAACTTTTAGCACGTATTTAAGTGTAAAAACAAAAATTTTATAGCATGTTTTGCGTATTTCAAATCGATGAAGGTAGAGCAAATTCTTGTGGGACACATGCTAAACTTTTCGTACGTGCTTTACACAGCCGATGGTGTTGCGGCGGTTGTGGACACAAGCTTTGAGCCAAAAAAGATTTTTCAATTGCTTACGCAAAAAAATCTCAATCTCAAGTACATCCTTTCAACTCACCACCACTTTGACCACGTCACAGGAAACGAAGAGCTCGCTTCTCTCACTGGCGCTGAAATCGTTGCGCACTCGCTTTCTCCGATTTCGAAAGACTTGAGAGTCGAGCACGATAGCGTGATCAAGCTGGGCGATGAAGAAATCAGGGTGATTCACACGCCTGGTCACACAAAAGACAGTGTTTGCTACTTGATACCAAAAGGCGTTTTCACGGGCGACACGCTCTTTGTGGGCGAGTGTGGAAGGGTGGATTTACCAGGTGGTAGTGCGCGCGAAATGTACTACTCGCTTTTTCACAAGCTTTCGAAGCTTCCCGATGACACGGTGGTTTACCCAGGTCACCACTACGGTGAAACACCCACTTCAACCATTGGAAGAGAAAAGAGCACGAATTACGTGCTAAAGCCTAGAAGCTTAGAGCAGTTTTTGGAGTTCATGAGAACATGAAGGTTGACTGCTTGGTAAGGGGCAGGGTTGTTTCACCGCTCAAACCCTTGACACTCGGACAAAAAGCCGAGGTTTTGAGAATCGAAGACGGTTGCGTCGCGATTGTAGGCGAAAGAATCATGGATGTTGGTGAGTGGCAAACACTCAAAACGCTTGACGCTCCAACTGTTCTTGACTTTTCGGGTTGTGTCGTGACGCCTGGTTTGATCGACCCTCACACTCACGCGCTTTTTGCGGGTAACAGGTCGCACGAGCTACTTTTAAAGCTTCAGGGTTTGGGATATAAGGAAATAGCAAAAAGAGGTGGCGGAATAAGAAGCACAGTCAAAGCCACAAGACAGGCGAGCTTTGAAGAGCTCGTTCACACAACACTCAAAAGGGTTCACGCTTTTTCGAAAAGCGGGGTCACAACAGTCGAAATAAAGACGGGTTACGCGCTAAACGTTGAAGGTGAGATCACCCTGCTTCAAGCGCTCAAAGAAGTGGAAAAAAAGTCAAAGGTGAGAGTTTTAAAGACGCTTCTTTCCGCTCACGCGATACCAGAAGAGTACGAAGGAAGGGCTTGGGATTACGTAAAGCACGTGGTGCTAAAAACTATAGACTACGCGTGTCTCAACTCATTGGCTCAGTTTGTGGACGTTTTTTGCGAGCCGGGATACTTTGACACGCAACAAGCAAAGACGATTCTTGAGTACGCGCTTTCAAAGGGGTTAAAAGCGAAGATGCACGCGGATGAGTTTGAAGACAGCGGTGGAGCAAAGCTTGCGGCGGAGCTTTCTCTTGTTTCCGCGGACCACTTGGAAAGCGCGTCGAGCGAAGGATTGAGCGAAATGGCAAGGCGCGGTGTGTGCGCGGTCGTTCTTCCCTTCACTTTCCACTGCTCGATGCTTCCACCACAGAAGATTTCAAAGTACGCTGGGTTGTGCGTTGCACTTGGAACAGATTACAACCCAAACTGCACGATGGACTCTCTCACTTCTGCGATGAACTATGCGGTCTATGAGATGGGAATGCAACCGATTGAGGCGCTTTGTGCTGTGACTGTGAACGCAGCGCGCGCGCTTGCGCTTGAGGACGTCGGCGTTTTGAAAAGCGGGTATCGTGCAGACCTTGCGGTTTTCGACGTCGAAGATGAGGTGGAGCTGGTAACAAGAGGAGGAAATTCTCCCTTGCTTTTTTCGATGTGTAATGGTAGGGTTGTGTGTCCAAGTTGAAAGTTGAAGACTACCAGAGCACAAAAAGGTGGATCGCAAAAATCGTATCAAGAGGAACGCGATCGGATAGAAGCGTTAGGATTTACCTTTGGCACCTTAAAAGGTACTGTGAATGGGCAAAAAAGACGCCCGACGAACTCATTCAGGAGCACCTTTCTAACAGAAACTCCGAGTCTGAAGAAAAAAGAAGGGCGCACGAAGAAATGCTCACGCAGTATTTCGTGTACCTTGAAACTCAAAGAAAGCTTTCGCGAAACACAGCGCTTCTTGCGCACGCAGCGATAAGAAGCTTTTACAAGGCAAACTACGCACCACTTTCGGTCGAGACACCAGAAAGCTGGTCGACAAGACAAGACAGGGTTCCAACAAGAGAAGAGGTGGCAAAGATCGTTCAGGCGGCGCCAAACCCCCTTGCGAAGGCGCTCATCGCGTTCTCCGTTCAGTCTGGGCAACGAGTTGGCGTGATCACCGCTTTGAGGTATTCGATGGTAAAGGAAGCGCTCGCTTCAAAAGGGCCTGGAAGAATACACGTGCCAGCGGATTTAAAGGACTCAAAAGGAAGGTTTGTGAACAAAAGAAGGCAAGTGTACGACTTCTTTATCGGAGAAGATGCGAAAACTCTGCTTAAGGAGTACCTCGCAACCAGAGGGGAAATTAAGGACGACGACTTGGTTTTTGTGAGCGAGAAAAAGATAAAGGGAAGGGAAGTGGCGCTTGACGATGAGGCAGTGAACAGAATTTTGAGAAAGGCCGCGTTGAACGCCAAGATTTTCTCACAAGCGGAAGTGAAAAGACTGAGGCACCACGCGTTAAGAAAGTTCTTTCAGACCGCGATGGAAGAAGCGGGTGTTGCGCCAACCTGGTACGAGTACATGATGGGTCACACCCTTCCCCGCACCCAGAGAGCGTATTCAAAGCCTACGATTCAACAGCTACAAGAAGCTTACGCAAAGGCTGAACCAAAGCTCAGTCTTAGCGTGTCAAAACAAGTAAAAGAAGACGATGGCGAAAGAGTAAAGCTACTTGTGTGGAGGGAAAACCTGAGGCTTTTGAACTTGGACCCAGAGGCGTTGAGGGCTGAGCTTGTGCAAAAACTTGGAAGAGAGCCCACGGTCAAGGAAGAACTACGCGCAATTCAAGAAGAGTTTCAAAAGAGGCTACGCGTTGAAGCAAAACCCGAAAAGAAGTTCACGAGTAAAATCGTCGCAGAAGAAGAAGTTGCGAAGTTTATCGAAGAGGGATGGGAACCAGTGATGCAACTAGCTAACGGAAAGGTTGTCATGAGAAAGTCTTCTTAGTCTTGAGTAAAGCTGACCGATCAAAGTCCATGCAATCAGAATTAAAAGATAAAAGAGCGCAACGCTTGTAAGGGAGTAAAAAAGATCAAGCGCGCTTACGGCGATTGCACCAAGCGATAGTGCAAATTCGTAAAAGTGGGCATCATTTAGAGACAGTCTTAAAAGCGAAAAGTTTGCCGCAATGTGCGTCGCAAGCGATGCCAAGGAAGAAAGAATGCCCAAAACCACAAAAATATGGAAGGGATCTGAAATCCAGGAAAGAGAGTAGCAGATCGAAATATACGCAAGCGAAACAATTAGCGATGACATAAGCGGGTTTGAGTTTCTCACCTTTGCAAAAAAGCGTGGTAGCGCAAGGTCACGTCCCATTTTAAAGAGCGTTCTTGAGGAAGCTAGCATAAAAGCAAGCGCTGCAAGCACGCCGTCACTCAAACACGCAAGCAAAACCACTGGGAGTGCCGTGCCTTTAAAAATTGTGTGAAAGGAGACGAGCGAAGCTCCACCAAACGTTTGTAAAAGGTCTGAGAGAGAATACATGTAAAAAGAAGCGAGCGCACCACCAACGAGGATCACAAGTAGTATAGCCCTTCCCACATTTTTTGAAGCGTTTATCACTTCACCAGACATGGGCGCGACCGTACCATAACCCGTTGGGATCGACGAGGCAAGAAGGATCGCTAGCGCAAGCTTTCCTACACTCAAGTTTGGCGCTTTAAGCGTGTAAAACTCAAAGTGAGTTCGTGAAAGAAAGAATATCGAAAGGAAAACTATCACGCCAAGCTCAAGCGCGCCCACGACAACTGCGTACTTTGAAGAAGGTTTGACGCCAAGAATTAAAAGTGTGACCGAAGGAATAAGTAGCACGCTTATTGACAAATAAACCGGAAGACCGAAGACCAAATTCAAAAGGTAAGACGCGCCAAAAATGTACGCGCAACCGTAAAGGATTGAGTAAAACGCGTAAAGCCATCCCGTCTGAAAACCGAGCGCTTTAGAAAGCGCGCGAGACGCGTAGGTGTAGTATCCGCCAGAGTCCTGAAATCGCAAGGAAAGTCTGCTCACAACCGATCCATTGAGCAAAACAAGAAGTGTACCAAGCAAAACAGCTATAGGTGAAAAGAAGCCTGAAATCGATAGGACCGCAGCGCCGTATGTGAGAAGGCTGAGTAGAGGAGATTGTCCACCAAGCGAAATAAAGAAGGTTTCCTTTAAACCAAGCGCTCTTTTTAGCTCTTCAAGCGTCTTTTCGGTCATTTATCACAATAAAACAATAACCTGTGGGATAAGGCTTATTTTGAGACGAGCTTACTCTTGCTGAGCGCAAAATGAGTGTGGATGATCAAACTGTTGAACCCTTGCTCAAAATCAGCCGTATAGCAAGCGAGCTAGACTCTCTCGGTGTTTTTGATTTTGTTTTGGAGTTTTTAAAGGACGAAAAATCCCTTTCGGAAGTGATCGATTTCTTCTTAAAAAACACAGACAAGTTGCAACGCATCACGGAGCTAATGAATCTTGTGTTGGACGAAAAGCGGTTTGACGCTTTAAAAACGATTCTAAAGGACGTGGAGTTACTAAAACACACCTTTTCAGAAGAAGAGTTAAGCTCGTTTCTACTTAAGGCAAAACAGCTGATCGACACCGCGCAAATGTTAGCCCCTCTTTTTTCTAGCTTAAGTAAAGAGGAATTGAGCACGCTCGTTGATTTGCTCAAAGCGTTCTTAAGCGTAAAAAACGTTCAGCCAGTTAAAGGTATAAGGGGACTACTCAGGGCTTTGAGCGATGAGGAAGTTGCGAAGGGATTGGGCGTTTTTGTGGAGTTTCTAAGAATTCTTGGAAAGAAAATGTTGAACTAATATTACGGTGTTGCTCTCAAAAAGCGTGCCACTAGATCAAATTTCAGAAAGAGTTGTACACTGGCTACAGGAGAGCGGGCTTTCGGTTTCTTTCACACCAAACGTTCCAGATTACTTTAACATCACAGTTTCTCCACCACCACCAGCCACAGGGCCTATTTTGAACATCGCAAGGCCGAAGCAAGAAGCGCCTTTTTACGTTGTGGGAATGGGCGTAATGCTACACGAAGAGCACTACGCCAAGCTTTCATCTTTAGCTAGTGGTCAAAGAAACGCTTTTCTAAATGAGCTAAAGTACGAGTATTTGCGAATGAATGTCGACTTTGTGTTTCTTCCGCCGCAAGCTGAAATTCCAAGGCAAATCCAACTTTTGAAACTCATCTTCCTTGACGGACTTACGCAAAACGCGCTTTACAACACCTACACCACGGTGAGAAACGCAGGTCTTCTTACGATTTGGAAGCTCATCGAAAAATTCGGCGTTGCGGGCGCGCCTCAAAAGGAAAAGAGTAGCTATTTTGCGTAAGCGCTCATTCCTTGCCACTTAAAACCAAAGCGAAAAAGAACATCGCAAAAAAGTCTATCAAGCTATACAGGTTTGACAGATTACTTTGTTCTGGTACAAACTGAATTACACTTTTTAAGAAAAAAAGCAAGCGCCACGACCAAGAGAGAAAACCTTTTTCGCCTTAACCACGAGTAAAGGGAGAGAGAAAAAAGAATCAGAGCAAAAACGCCCGCACCAATACTTAGAACGTCTTGAAAATCCTGTTTCTCATACTGAGTGATAAGAAGTAAAAGGTGTAAAATGTCAGTCATCATCTTTCTCCTCTTTTCTTTCTATCGTTATTTCGGATATAACTTCTGCAAG
Organism: Candidatus Marsarchaeota G1 archaeon BE_D; assembly: GCA_003019595.1. Taxonomy (GTDB): domain Archaea; phylum Thermoproteota; class Thermoprotei_A; order Marsarchaeales; family Marsarchaeaceae; genus BE-D. Next base: position 5,987 of record NEXD01000013.1, on the reverse strand, counting down.
CCTTTCCCAAATTCCTGGATGATAAGAAGTTTTAGAACTCTTTCTTTTTCCACCGCAAGCTCGTACCTAACGAATTGAGCCTCACGCTTTGCGTTCACAAGCCTTGCGTCAATCAAACGTTTCATGTGCGAGTTAATCGTGCTTGCAGAGACCCCTGTGTACTTCACAAGCTCCTTCTGTGTGCAGGATGATCTTTCAACTAAATATAGCAAAATTCTCCTTTCTTGTTCTTGTGATAGCACACCCAAAATTTCGCGTTGCGTTTCACCAAAAATGTTACTTGGATAAAACCTTTTGCAAGCCCTTTTCTTCTTGAAACAATTTTTCCTTCTTTTTCAAGAGTGTAAAGATGATACTGCACAGTTTTTAATCCTAGCTTCAATTTTCTCTGTATCTCCCTAAGATGCGTTCCCGGATGCGCGTTGATAAACTCAAGTATTTTCTCACGTGTCGATTTGTCCACACGCTCACCACTTCATGGTATTTGAAAAAGCTGGGTTTGTTGTTAATGAATGTTCTTTAAAGCTCATTAGAAAACAATTGTTTACCATCGATTTAAGCTTATTCGCACAATTATAAAAGTAATCTTATAATTTTATAAGCGTACTATAAGCAATTTAAAATACCGAATTGTGATATTTGTGGGAGGTGAAAGTTTTGATACGACAAAAGGGCGCGTTAATTGGTGGCATCACTGCGCTTCCATTACTGCTTTCGTTGTTTTGGGAGCTACCACAATTCACGCACAATCGAGTAGCTCAGATTCCAGTCAATCTTGTAGCGCGCTTGGTACCCACAAGAAGACGGAAACTGCCAGGGTACAGCACAATACGGAGATCAGAGCGGAGCTGATACTGAGTTAAACCTCACCGAGGTTGACGAATGATCTCTTTTTAAGCGGGTGTAAAAAGCGCAAAAATGACAAGGCCTGCTAAAATAAGCGCCAAACCTATTTGGTAGGGCGTGAAAGGAGAAACGTATTCGAAGGAAACGCCAGCGATCACAGGACCTATGATGTTTGACAAAGAAGTGAGCGACTGCGCAAGCCCGAAGGCTGCGCCTTGGTCCCCTCTTGGCGTGAGCTTAGAAATGAGCGAATACGCAGGAGGCTGGGTGAGACCCAATCCCAAACCCAGTAACACAATCGAAAGTATCGCAAGATACTCAGGGTTTTTGAAAGAAAGAATAAAATAGCTAGAAGCAAAAACCGCAAGCCCGAGAAATATCGTTCTCACTTCACCAATCTTTGAAGTGAGCTTGTAAACCGCACCTCCTTGAATCGCCGCGGTCTCAACGCCGATGAGCGCAAGGATGAACCCGACCGACCTTGAGTTCCAACCGTAAAGCGCTTGGCCGTAAAGCGCTATCGTAACTTGAAGCGCTACAAACGCCAAGTTCACCAAAAAGCCCATCGTGTAAAGCTGTTTTGCGTGTGAAAAGATTTCAGAAAACCTTTTTTTGGGTAGAATTGTTCGCTTTGGCTCCTTAACGTAAAGCGCGACAAGTATCAGGTTTACCACGCAAAGAAGCGCAGCAAAGAGTATTGGAGTTCTAAAACCAAAAACCGAAAGAAGTCCTCCAAGTAGTGGTCCGAACACAAATCCAAGGCCAACCGCGGCGCCGATCAAACCCAACCCCCTCACTCTTTGCTCTTCGCTTGTTACATCGGACACGTAAGAGGAAATTATCGCAAAATTCGCGGAAAGCGAGCCAGCAAGCGCCCTTGAAAAGTAAAGAAGGTAAAGCGAGTTGGAAAAAGCAAAAATCAGGTACGCAAAAACTTCACCGCTTAAACCCAGTAAAAGAAACGCTCTTCTACCGCGCCTGTCTGATATTCTACCCCAAATAGGCGCAAGCAAAAACTGCGGAAGTGAATAGCTCGTAAAAAGCAAAGTGACTTCAAAAGGAGTTGCACCGAAGTGTTCGGCGTAAAAAGGCGCAATTGGTATTATTATACCAATTCCTACAAAATCGATAAACGCTGTGAGCGCCACAGATAACACAGGTTTGTAAGAGGCGATGCTGGACACGACGTGTTTAAACTTGGGCTACTTATAGGAATCGCGAAAGATCACACTAGTAGTGCAAAGGGTGAGATCGCAATCTGTGCGATCTTGTATCTCGCAAACATCCACATAGCGCGCTTGTAGCCTTTTAAAGCAAGACTTTCCGCATAGCGAGAAAAACTCATGGCGACAAGCAGTTTTTTCTCAAATTGTTTGATTCTTTGATTGAACCATGGGTATAATGTACGGAGTATTCTAACCAGGGAATCCACTTTATTCCGCTATAATAAAGAATTGTTCCCAATACCGTTTCATCCGATAAGTACTGCCTAAGCTCTGGTTCAACGTTATTTAGCGCAAGCTCGACGTGTCGGAGTATTTTGGTGTCTATTTTTTCCAAAAGATTTTTCGATAGGCGCACTGCCTGTTTAGGCCCAATAAAAAATATTCCTCTCCAAAATCCAGGTATGCGAAATGAGTAAACCGTGATTTTTTTGCTTTTTACATTAAGCTCGTAAATCAACCTGCTACGCTTTAAAAACTTTTTCCAATTTGGAGCTCCCTCGTCTATAATCGTGTAAAAGTCAAATTTTGCATCCAGCATGGCGTCATCGAGAAACTGGAAATTGGGTTTGAGTAAGTTATCACTAGCGACAACAAGCGCTTCGCAAGGTTCACGTGTGAGATCCTTTAGTATCTGAAGATAAGTCAGGCTTCTATCTCTCCAGTTTCCAGTTTTTATAAACTTTCCAAAACCTCGCCCCTTCTAGGGGCGGGGATTCAAAAAGAATAAATACGAGTCTGGAAAACACTTGGCAATGCGTGTGAGAGCATATAGGTTCAGAGCGTACTGCTCAAAAACCACTACGAGGGTGTTGAAAACCCAGTTAGAGGTTGCGTGTAAACTGTACAACACGCTCTTACACGCAGAGCAAGAGGAGTATGAAGAGAACAAGCGCACGATGAGTAGAAACGAGCTTCGACAACTCGCCTTAGACCTAAGAAAACAGAACAAAGAGTTCCAGGTTCTTTACTCGCAGGTTGCCCAACAAGTGGCTGATAGGTTCTACGAGGCTAGGCAGAGGTTCTTCGATGGATTAGCGAATAAGCCTAGGGAGAAGAAACCACACAGGTACCTGTCCCTAGTGTACTCCCAAAAGGGTTGGAAGCTTTCTAATTGGAGGGAGGTTGGACAAGGCAAAAACAAAAAGAAAAAGGCTAGACTCTACTTGAGTAAAATCGGGTTCTTTACCCTGGTGATACACAGGGAGTTTCCTTTGGAGCGAGTGTCCCAAGTGTGTGTTAAACTCTACCCCTCTGGTCGAATCTACGTAATCTTCTTAGTGGAGGAGCCCGAAGCAGAAGAACAGCAATCAGAGAAGCCTAAGAACGCTGTGGGTGTCGACCTAGGAATTACAAGGCTTGCAACACTTTCCGACGGTAGGTACCTAGAGAATCCGAGGCCGCTTGAGCGTTCACTTGAAAGGATTAGGTTGCTCCAGAGGAGGCTTTCAAGGAAAAAGTTTCTTTCCAACAACTGGATTAAAGCAAAACGGAGACTAGCTAAACAATACGAACATGTCAAGAATCTCAGACGTGACCTGTTCTTTAAACTTGGCGTTCTACTTTCACAGAAGTACGATGTACTAGTGTTAGAGGACCTAAACGTTCAAGGATTGATCCAGAAAGGCGTAACCAAAACAAGAAGGATGAGGCTGTACGACTCCTCGTTCTCAGAACTCAGAGCTGTGCTTGAGTGGGAGTTTCGAAAAAGAGAAAAACTTGTTTTACCTGTTCCAGCGTACAACTCCTCACGTGAATGCTTCCTGTGTGGAGGAATCAACAAGGGTTTAACACTGGAAGACCGAGTGTTTCTCTGCCCCCACTGTGGTTTCATCTTGGACCGTGATCTTAACGCTTCCCTTGTTCTCCTAAAACGCGCAGGGTGGGTGCCACCCGATGCGCCTGTGGAGCTTCGCCCAATACCTCCTCTACCCTCTCTTGGGTTGAGGGGGCAAGGCGTGGCGATGATTCAGGAAGCTCCCGCCTTCAGGCGGGGTAGCTCACATGGATGATGATAAAAAAGGCTGATCTGTGATGAAATTGGCCTCTACTGATTTGTAAATAACCTGTATCGTGCAACACGCTGTAAAAGTGAAAAATTTTTGAGTTAGTGTACGATTAATTAAAAAAGTATAGAAAAGTTAAAATGTTATTATATCATTTTATCTTCCGTGTTAAATGTATTTCCCCCCCCCGCACGTAGGAACTTATCGAATTAAAGTGGCGTTGGTTTTAGAGTTTTTCAAGTTAGTTTTTCGAAAGTGGGTGGGATGCGGTTGCGTAGGCGTAGCAACACTGAAATTCTTAGCGCACTAGACAAAGCGCTTGATAGTGTGCTAGGACCAGTTGTGAGACGAGTGATTTACGTCGAAGTAGAGCAAGTTTTTGGGGTAAAGAGGATTGACATACCAGACGAGCCTGACAAATTTGTGCAGGTTCTTCGTATGATTTTTGGTGTTGCGTCAAGCGTATTAGAAAGGGTTTTAGCGGGTGAAGTCGCCGAAAACTTGGGTTTAGCGTGCGACAAAATGACTCTAAAAGACGTGTTTTTAAGGGCTAAAGGAGAGCAATGAGCAAGCCATCGAACAAGGACCTTTATCACAAAAAGCACTTTTTGTAAACTAATAACTGGAGTTACACACGTCTAGTCAAATTCGTTTTGATTTACATTTTTTATCAACGTAGAAAACAATGAATTTTTTGGAAACAAGCTATTTCAAAAAACTCCTGAGAGTTTTTGAGCCTTCGGGGATACGTAATACTCGTTGCAAGACAGACTCAGCAAAAACCGTATTAACTGAAAAGGTACAAAGTGCTGGAATTGTGCACAATTTGCTATAAGTATTGCAGAACACGCTGGTTTGTTTTCATGTTTAAAAGACTTGGAGCTTTATGTGTGTGCGCTTTTGAGTGGTCGCAAAAGCGTGTTTCCAAGGCGTGAGCTGTTTTTGGATAGTTCCAACGCAAATATAGGCGGCGAACACAGCTACGGCTGGTTCATCAAAAACTTGGCAGGTTCTTTTGGTACCAAGTGTTCCGAAAAAACCATAGGCCACACGGGTTTTACAGGTACAGTTGTGTGGATTGATTTTGAAAACAAAATCGCTTCTATTCACAAACAGGGTGTATTTTGGACGACACAACTCCGAACAAATTCTACAAATTAGAAGAACATTCAATGATTTCGCTTTTTCGAAATTATATCTGGATAAGGCTTAAGCGTGGTGGGCATCACGGTTTTGGATTCGGTAGCGTGGAACCATTACACTTTTTAAAATGAAAAAAGTTCGAGTTCAAGTAACGTTTTTACTTAACGCTTTCGGCTTAGAGCTCTAGGTCCTTCAAAACTCAGAGCTTCGAAATCGAGTGCAGTAGATTGGACAAGTTTAAAAAACTCAACTTCAAACCCGATCCACGTAAGCATTCGGTGATCACTGGATTAAATCGTAGTAGAGTGATAAATTCCTAAGCGAGTTGCGGTTGAAACAGTGACGAAGCGACCGATTTGCTTTGGTGTTTTACAAAGATGCCACGTACTCATTTTTTGTAGGCTCAGAAAAGTGTTTCCGTGAATGAACTGGTTATCCTCACCGATCATGGACCTTGGTACCGTGATTCTGTGGCCCTAAAAGGATTTCAAAAACACATGTAACCCTTGGATTAGTTTATTAGGATTTTGATTATCCAATGGATAAACTCCTACAACAAGAAAACGCTCTTCGCACCCATCACAGACTTCCTAGAGCTATGCACTGGTACATTAATATGTATAAGGATCGTCTGGAAAGTATTCTAAATCCTCAACAATTAAGTGATCATAAAAACCACCAATCCAAACATTTTTGATGTTGCAATTTCATTTAACCCAAAACACGCAATCACAAAGCTTTTACAAGCCTCATAAAGCCCAGCGTTTTG